>NZ_RCHH01000040.1:0-3114 GCF_003664555.1 Ochrobactrum soli
ACGCAGTAAAGAGGCTTTTTGGATGACAGCTTCGACTGGCAATGTGACGGCTCTGCGTGAAGCAGGGCCGGCGACCTCGACTTCTCTATCGCGGACCGCTGCGCGTCCTGTTTTGTCGGCGCGCGGCTTGGGCAAGTCGTTTGGCGGCTTTTATGCGGTGAAGAATGTCGATCTTGATGTGGAACATGCCCGCGTTCATGCGCTGATCGGCCCGAACGGGGCTGGCAAGACGACGGTGTTCAATCTTCTGACCAAGTTTTTGCAGCCGACAAGCGGCGAGATCACGCTTCTGGGCGAAACCATCACCAAAACCGACCCGGCCAAAGTGGCGCGGATGGGACTGGTGCGTTCGTTCCAGATTTCGGCCACCTTCCCGCATCTCACCGTGCTGGAAAACGTCAAGGTGGCGCTGCAACGCCCGAACGGTCTTGCCACGCAATTCTGGCGTTCGCTTTCCGCGCTGGACCGGCTGGATGCGAGAGCCGTCGAGCTTCTGGAGCGCGTCGGCCTTGCCGATGCCCGTCATGCACTGGCTGCCGATCTGTCCTATGGCCGCAAGCGGGCGCTCGAAATCGCCACCACGCTGGCGCTTGATCCGAAAGTGCTGCTGCTGGATGAGCCGATGGCTGGCATGGGCCATGAAGACGTTCACACCATTGCCGCCCTCATTGCCGATGTCGCGAAGGACCGCGCCGTTTTGATGGTGGAACACAATCTCAAGGTGGTGGCCGATATCGCCCACCATGTCACGGTGCTGCAACGCGGCGAGATCCTCGCCTCCGGCAGCTATGCCGACGTCTCGAAGGACGAGCGCGTGCGCACCGCCTATATGGGAACCGAACATGAATAAAGGCCAACCGCTCCTGTCTGTGCGCGGGCTGAATGCCTGGTATGGCGAAAGCCATGCCCTGCATGGCGTCGATCTCGACATCTGGCCGGGCGAAACCATCACGCTTCTGGGCCGCAACGGCGTCGGCAAGACGACAACCTTGCGCGCCATCATGGGTATCATCCGCAAGCGCACCGGCACGATCACGCTGGAGGGCAAAGACATCATGCGCGTGCCTTTGCATCGCATCGCCCATGCGGGTCTTGGCTTCGTGCCGGAAGAGCGCGGCATCTTCGCCACGCTCAGCGTGCATGAGAACCTGCTTTTGCCGCCGGTTGTCGCCAAAGTTGGCCAGGGAGGTGGGCAGAGCCTGATGTCTCTGGACGAGATTTACGCGCTGTTCCCGAACCTGCATGAACGGCGCAACAGCCCCGGCACCAAGCTGTCGGGCGGCGAACAGCAGATGCTGGCCATTGCGCGCATCCTGCGCACCGGCGTCAAGGTGCTGCTGCTGGACGAGCCGACCGAAGGTCTGGCGCCTGTCATCGTGCAGCGCATCGGCGATGTGCTGGTGGAACTGAAGAAGCGCGGCATGACCATCCTTCTGGTCGAGCAGAACTTCCGCTTTGCCGCCAAGGTCGCAGACCGCTTCTATCTGATGGATCATGGCGTGGTGACGGAGAACTTCCCAACCGCCGAACTGCCTGACCGCATGGCGGCCCTGAACGAAGCGCTGGGAGTCTGACATGACAATGATTTTTGGAATCCCCCTGCAAGCGCTTCTCGGCCAATTGCTGGTCGGTCTCATCAACGGCTCGTTCTATGCCATGCTGAGCCTTGGCCTTGCCATCATCTTCGGGCTGTTGCGCATCATCAATTTTGCCCATGGCGCGCAATATATGCTGGGCGCTTTTGTCGGTTATCTGCTGTTGAGCTGGCTTGGCATCGGCTATTGGCCAGCGCTTATTCTGGCCCCGATCATCGTCGGTCTCGGCGGCGCGATTGTCGAGCGCGTGGCGCTGTCACGGCTTTATAATCTCGATCCGCTTTACGGCCTGCTCTTCACCTTCGGCCTGGCGCTCGTGATCGAAGGCACGTTCCGCTATTATTATGGTGCTGCCGGACAGCCCTATGCGGTGCCACCGTCGCTTGCAGGCGGCAACAATCTCGGCTTCATGTTCCTGCCGAATTATCGCGCCTGGGTGGTGGTGGCTTCGCTGATCATCTGCCTTGGCACCTGGCTTCTGATCGAAAAGACCAAGCTTGGCGCTTATCTGCGCGCCGCCACCGAAAACCCGACACTGGTCAAGGCCTTCGGCATCAATGTGCCGCTGCTTCTCACCTTCACCTATGCGCTGGGTGCTGGCCTTGCGGGCGTTGCCGGCATCATGGCCGCCCCGATCTATCAGGTCAGCCCGCTGATGGGTTCGAACATCATCATCGTGGTCTTTGCCGTGGTGGTTGTCGGCGGCATGGGATCGATCCTCGGCGCCATCATCACCGGCTATGTGCTGGGACTGGCCGAAGGGCTCACCAAGGTCTTCTACCCGGAAGCCTCCAGCATCGTCATCTTCGTCATCATGGCTATCGTCCTTCTGGTGCGACCCGCCGGACTGTTCGGGAAGGAGGCCTGATATGGCTGATACCGCTCTTAAAGCAACGGCTGCGACGCATGACGTCAATGCCGCCAAGGCACCGGCGATCAACAGCCTGTCGGCCACCATCCTCATCATCGCCATCGTCGCACTGGCCGCAGCACCCTTCGTGGTCTATCCGATCTTTCTGATGAAGATGCTGTGCTTTGCGCTGTTTGCCTCGGCGTTCAACCTGCTGCTCGGCTATACCGGCATTCTCTCGTTTGGCCATGCAGCCTTCTTCGGCGGTGCGGCCTATATCACCGCGCATACGGTGAAGGAATGGGGCGTGACGCCGGAAGTGGGCCTGATCCTCGGCATTCTTGCCGCCGCAGCGCTTGGCCTCGTCATCGGCTATCTGGCCATTCGCCGACAGGGCATCTATTCGACCATGATCACGCTTGCGCTGTCGCAGATGTTCTTCTTCTTCTGCCTGCAGGCTGCCTTCACCCATGGCGAAGACGGCTTGCAGGGCGTGCCGCGCGGATATCTGTTTGGCTTCATCGATCTCAACAATCCGATGAACATGTATTACTTTGTGCTGGCGCTGTTCGTGCTCGGCGTGTTTGCCATCTGGCGCATCATCAACTCGCCCTTCGGCATGATCCTGAAATCGGTGCGCGAGAATGAAAACCGCGCCATATCGCTCGG
>NZ_RCHH01000041.1:0-3067 GCF_003664555.1 Ochrobactrum soli
TCGGCAATGGCCAAGGCGGCGGTTCCAGTCACATCGGCGGTGATGGTGTAACCACTCAGGATCCCGGTGGTTGGGGTGGGAACGGAACCGGAGGAGCGGGTGCGCAAGGTGACGGAGGTTTGCCAGCCGATGGAGGCGGGCCGGGTTTCATCTCCCCCGCAAACGGGTTGGTTATAAATGGCTCAGGAACTGGGTTTGACGGTGCAGGTGGCACCTCAGGTACGAATTTCGGCGGCGGCGGTGGTGGCGGAGGGGCGGGGATCCGTTACTCCGGACAAGACATTTCTATCACTTCGCTCGGCTCGATTTCTGGGGGAGCGGGCGGTCAAGGCGGTGGTGTCCTCAACGGGACAAGTGGAGTCGGTAACGGTGGCGGCGGTGGTGGCGGTGGCAGCGGGATCATTAGCGTCGGACCCCAGGCACGCATCGCTAATGACGGTTCAATTGTCGGAGGATTTGGCGGAAACGGCGCAGACGGTGGATTTGGCGGCGGTGGTGGCGCGGGGGGTGATGGATTGCTCTCCCTTGGCGGCATGGCAAACATCATCAATAGCGGCACGATCGCAGGTGGTGTGGGAGGCAGTGGCGGCGCAAGCGGCGGCTTTGGAGTGAAAAGCACAAATGGCGCGGGCGGCACTGGTATTAATCTCAGTGGTCAGCGCAATATCATATTCAATGTTGGTACGGTCATTGGCGGCGAGGGAAACGGAGGGGGAACCGCAATTATCACCCGTGGTCAAGACACAATATACAATGCGGGAACGATCGCAGGCGCCTTGAACAATGGCACACGATCAGCGGCGATAGAATTCGGTGGGGCAGAAAATCGCCTTAATCTATACTCGGGCTCGACGATCCTCGGCGAAATTGTTATTAACGCCGACGCAACGGCAACAATATCAGCTTTGGACCGCGGCCTTACGCTCGATAGCGATGTGCGTCTTGGCGAAGGCACTTCTGGCGTCAATTTTAACACTTCATTCAAAGATCTGGAGCTCTCCGGCGCGATTTCGGGGAATGGGGTCGTAAACGTCCGTGGAGGAAACGTACTAACGTTTTCCGGGGCAAGCAGTTACACTGGCGGGACGAATATCTCCGAAGGAACTCTGGTCGCCAATCACGCGAATGGTAATGGCGTAATCGACGCGTTGGGCACAGGTCTGATTTCGCTCAACGGGGGACGGCTGCACTCAGCTCTCGGGAGCTCCACACTCAACAGCTATCTCGTTGCAGCGGGTACAACGGGGACGATCACCACTGCAACCGGCACCTCGCTGTGGCTCAACGGCGGAGCGGGGCAAAGCTTCTCAATTGAGGGCGATCTGGTCATCGGAACCGATAATGCGAGAGGTGACGTGATCATGGACGTCATCGGTACGAATGCAGCGTCCGCTTCGACAATAACTGTTGCATTTGGACGCCTTGTCGATGGTAACGGTTCGCTCGGAAATCTTACCGGGTTTGCAGGTGCAACACGCGTCGCCTCTGGCGCGACGCTCGATTTCTCTGCACAGGGCGGCACAATTCGCAACTTACAGGATACGACGCCGGGCCAAGGCGGCACTGTATCCTGGGGTGATAATCTGTTGCGTATATATGGCGGCAGTTTTTCAGGCCAGTTCGTGAGTTTATCGGGTGGTGAACTCGTCAAGGGGAGTACCGACACACTCCTCCTCAAAGGCGATAATTCAGGCTTTACCGGCACAACGACGGTCGCAGATGGCAAACTAATCGTTGGAGATATCAACCATAGCAGCGCCACACTGCGAGGTACCATCGACGTTTTATCCGGTGCCACTCTTGGCGGTCATGGCTCGCTCGGAGAAACGACGGTTCAGTCTGGCGGCATATTGTCTCCCGGCAATTCAATTGGCACGATTACAGTGGACGGCGATCTGACGCTGAAACCTGGTTCAGTTCTTGAGATCGAAATTGCCAGCAATGGCACTTCCGATCGCGTCGATGTGGCGGGAACTGCCACAGTTTCCGGCAGCAGTATCTCGGTTGCCACCATCGATCCAGAAACCAGTTATCAGAATGGTCAACTCTACCATATCCTGACCGCCCACGGCGGTGTCAGTGGTGAATTCGCAAGCGTTATGTCGAACTCAGCCTTTCTCGATATGAGCCTTGCCTATGGTGATACGACGGCAGATCTCAATATCTGCCTGAAAGCAGGTTGCCCGAGGCCTGTTGATCCGGAGATTCCGGGCCCCGGCACACCCGAACCTGAAAAGCCCTCCCCTGCCCTCTTTAAGACGGTCGCTCAGACCCGCAATCAGTATGCCACGGCTGGCGGCCTGGATACGCTGGCGCAGACGGGTTCGTCACTGGCCTTGTACAACACCTTGCTGATGCTGTCCGCCGATGAAGCACGTGCGGCTTTCGACAGCCTTTCCGGCGAGGCGTACGCTTCAGCCAAAGGCGTGCTGATCGATGATAGCCAGTTTATCCGCAATGCAGCCCTTGGTCGTTTGCAGCAGGCGTTTGGCGGCGCTCCGGCAACGCCGATCAATGCGCTTTCCTATGCAGGATCGCAGAAGCATGTTTCCGCCTCTGCCACCGCTATCGATAGCGTGGCCCCTGCCCGCATTGCCCCTGCTCAAAATCTCTATACCGCCTGGGGCTATGCCTATGGCGCTTGGACGAGGCAGGATAGCAATAGCAATGCAGGATCGGTAAAATCCTCTGTTGGCGGCTTTGTCACCGGTATCGACGGTACTGTCCTCGACACATGGCGTCTCGGCCTTCTGGCCGGCTACAGCCATTCCAGCTTCGATATCGATGATCGCGCTTCGTCGGGCGGCAGCGATAATTATACGCTCGGCGCCTATGCGGGAACGGAGTGGACGCTCAACAATGGCCATGCCCTGGCATTTCGGTCCGGTCTTGCCTATACATGGCATGATGTCGACATGAACCGTTCTGTCGCCTTCCCCGGCTTTGCCGATAATCTGACCGGCGATTACAATGCGGGGACTTTCCAGGTCTTCGGCGAACTTGGCTATAAGATCCACTATGGCAAAGCCCTGTTCGAACCTTATGCGGGTCTTGCCTATGTTCGCCT
>NZ_RCHH01000042.1:0-2494 GCF_003664555.1 Ochrobactrum soli
GTAAGCGCTGTTTTCAGGCCACGGCTTTGAGATCGTGCGTTGCGGCATAGGCCCAAGGCAGCAGGTCGTCGATCTGGCTATTTGGATGATTGTTGACGATCTTGGTGAGGACGTCTGAGAGATAGGCCAGTGGCTCGACATTGTTGAGCTTTGCCGTCTCGATGAGCGAGGCGATAGTCGCCCAGTGTTCGGCCCCGGCGTCAGAACCGGCAAATAGCGCATTTTTGCGATTGAGGGCAATTGGCCTGATTGATCGTTCGACGACGTTGGAATCGATCTCGATCCGGCCATCGTCGATGAAGCGGGTCAAGCCGTCCCAGCGTGACAAGGCATAGCGGATTGCTTCGGCGAGTTTTGTCTTCTGGCTGATGTAGCCGAGTTGTTCACGCAGCCAGGGAGCGAGGCTGTCGGTAATCGGACGACTTTTTTCCTGACGGGCGACACGACGCTCCTCGTGGGGCCGGCCACGTATCTCTTCTTCGATCCTGTAAAGTTCGCCGATGCGTCGCAGCGCCTCGCTGGCGATGGGTGCCGGACCAGCGGCAGCAAGCTCATAGAAGCGGCGTCGAACGTGGGACCAGCAGAAGGCCAGCGACACGGTGTTCTTTGCCGCGAGCGGGCGATATCCACTGTAGCCGTCTACCTGCAGGATGCCGACGAAGCCGTCGAGATGGGCCATCGGTCGTTCGCCTTTGCGATCTGGCGCATAGACATAGGTGACACCGGGCGGGTCATCGCCCTGCCACGGCCGGTCATCTCGTGCATAAGCCCAAAGCTGGCCGGTCTTGGTTTTGCCACGTCCCGGATCGAGCACCGGGGCCGTCGTCTCGTCGGCGAAGAGCTTGGACGATGACTTCAGATGATCGAGCAGCCGCTGATGGACCGGGCGTAGATGCCAGGCGGCGCGACCGACCCAGTCGGCGAGCGTCGAACGGTCGAGGTCGATGCCCTGACGCTTGTAGATTTGCGCCTGGCGATACAGCGGCAGGTGGTCAGCATATTTAGATACCAGCACCTGGGCGACGGTTGCCTCTGTCGGGATGCCGCCCTCGATCAGCCTTGCCGGGGCCGGAGCCTGGACAACGACTTCTTCACAGGCCCGGCAGGCATACTTCGGGCGGCGCAGCACGAGCACCCGGAATTGGGCGGGCACAAGATCGAGCTTCTCGCTGACATCCTCGCCGATCCGATGCAGGTCGTTGCGGCAGCAGGGGCAGGCATGGTTATCGATATCGACCACGATCTCGACGCGCGGCAGATGCGCTGGCAGTGAACCCCGGTTCGTACGCCGTTTAGCGACCTGCGCCTGGCGCAGAGCAGTCGAGCCTTGTTCCTTCTCTTCCAGCCCGGCAGCCTCGATCTGTTCGGCCTCTTCAAGCCCAAGCAGAAGCTGGTCCTCTGGAAGCGTCTCTGCCCGTCGACCAAAGCGGTGACGCTGTAATTCCTTGATGATCTGCCGCAGGCGGGCATTCTCCGCCTCACGCGAAAGCACCATTGCTTTCAGCGCGTTCAGGTCATCCGGAAGCTCGTCTGCCGTCATCGTCATGGATCGAGAACAGCATATTTTGCCGCTCGGAGCGAGACGCTGAATGGCTCTGATTCAATTGGTCGCGCCCGTTATCCGGCCTTTATCGGCGTGCGCGTTTCGCTCGGCGCATGCACGCGTTTCCAGTCCAATCCTTCGAACAGAGCCGAGAACTGGGCGGCCGTCAGATGCATCACACCGTCTTGCATTCGAGGCCAATGGAACTCGCCATCCTCGATCCGCTTGGCGACCAGGCACACGCCGCTGCCGTCCCAGAAGATCAGCTTGATCCGGTCCGTTCGTTTGGCCCGGAATACGTAGATCGTGCCCGAGAACGGGTCGGCACCCATCTGGGCCTTTACCAATGCCGCCAATCCTTCAGCACCTTTGCGGAAGTCGACAGGCTTGGTGGCGATCATCACTTTTACCGCACCGGACGGGCCAATCACGACTGAGCCTTCAACGCCTGGATGACGGCGGCAATGGTTGCAGCATCGGTGCCAGAGGCAATACGCAGCCAAGCTCCATCAATCCGCAATTCAATGGCCGCCTCCGGAGAAGTTCTTCTTGGCAAACGTGCTTGCCGCGCCCTCTTCGGTTCCGAATTCTCGGGCGACACGACGACTGCTGGTGCAAACATTGGTGCTTGCTCCGGCACCGACAACACATCAAGCGGCTTTCGGGCGAGCCGTCGCCATGTGAACAACTGCTGCGGCGTCAATCCATGCCGCCGCGCCACAGAGCACACCGTGACGCCGGGCTCGCAACTCTCCGCAATGATCTGCGCCTTCTGATCGTCGCTCCATTCGCGACGACGGCCATTGCCTGTGAACACCTCAAACCGGCGTATCGGCTCATCCTTGGATTTAAGCGTAAGTTCTGAAATCGACATATGTCCTAGCCCTCTTTCGAGGTTGAACATCAATGATCAAGCGATGATCCGGAAGGTGGGGTCAGGACAGCGCTTAC
>NZ_RCHH01000043.1:0-1883 GCF_003664555.1 Ochrobactrum soli
TCGGCAATAAGGCCCGATGGTAGCTTTCCCGTTGCCGCTGCCACTACGGCCATTGCCACATCATCGATATGAACAGTCTGCACCTGAGCATGATGACGTTGCCCCCAAGTTTTATCCAGTTTTGAGTTCGCTCCAGCGGTTTTGGGTTGCTGTATTCGGGGCGGTAGGGGCGGGTTGCGGTGCAGAGCCGTTCCGGCTACGCAGCACCGCATCACGTCGCGGGTTGATTGTCTGAGCGAACTCGGCAGGCGTCATCCAGCCGAGTCCAGAGTGTGGTCGATGATCGTTGTAATCGCTGCGCCAGTTTAAAAGCGCTGATCGTGCATGGGTCAGTGACGAGAAGAGCGTTTCATTCAGGAGCTTGTCTCGTAGCCGTCCATTGAAGCTTTCGATGAAGGCGTTCTGGATCGGTTTGCCAGGCGCTATATAGTGCCATTCCACTTTGGTTCGATCCGCCCAATGCAGGATTGCGTTACTGGTGAACTCACTGCCGTTGTCACTGACGATCATCTTCGGCTTGCCACGTCTTTCGATGATCCGGTCCAACTCACGGGCAACCCGCAAGCCGGAAAGGGACGTATCGGCGACAAGAGTCAGGCATTCTCTTGTGCAATCATCGACGACCGTAAGCACCCGGAACCTGCGGCCATCGGTGAGCTGATCTGATACGAAGTCCAGCGACCAGCGAACATTGGCAGTCGTCGGGATCAACATCGGCGCTCGGGTGCCTATCGCCCGCTTACGCCCACCACGCTTGCGTACCGTCAGCTTCTCCTCCCGATAGAGCCGGAAGAGCCGCTTGTGGTTCACAAGGTGACCCTCACGCCTGAGCAGCACATGAAGACGTCTACATCCAAAGCGGCGACGTTCATGCGCCAGCTCCTTCATCCGCTCGCGAAGGTCATGGTCATCGCTGCGCCTGGTTTCGTAACGGATCGTCATACGGCAAAAGCCCATGGCTTTACACGCCCGCCGTTCGCTCATCTGGTGGTGATCCATCAGATGAGCGACGGCTTTCCGCCTTGCTGCGGGCGTCACCACTTCTTTCCCTAAAAGTTTTTCCAAAGCGGCGTTGTCGAGCATCGCATCTGCCAGGAGCCGTTTCAGCTTCGTGTTTTCGTCTTCCAGCGTCTTCAACCGCTTGGCCTCGGATACGTCCATGCCGCCGAACTTGGCTTTCCATTTATAGATACTGGCATCGCTGACGCCGTGCTTGCGACAAAGCTCCGCGACAGGCGTGCCCGCCTCGTGCTCCTTCAGAATGCCGATGATCTGTTCGTCTGTAAAACGGTTGCGCTTCATTCTCTGGTCCTCTCAATGGGCCAGAGCTTACTTCAAAATGGATTATTTCAACGGGGCAACGTCACAGCTACTAAAAAGACAGCGGATAGCTAGCGGCTACCAAATGATCGCCTTTCCTACGGCATAGCTTGATTTTCGTTGATCAGGCTTTCATACGATCCCGCAGCGACGGTTCAACCAAATGTGGTTGCATACGATAAATGCGGGCGCCGATTGTATACGCGGCGCTTCGCATCATCTGGTCCGTCAGCCAATCCGGGCGATCACCGGGAAAGCCTTTTTCGGTCATCAAAAGATTGACCAGTAATTCAAATCGATCCCTGCATTGATCCTGATCGTCGGGAAGGATGATGTTAAGCCCGGATTTTTTGAGCCTGATGATAAAATCGCAGGCATCACTTACCGCTTTTTGCAAATCGTCTTCGGTTGCTGATTTCTGTACGGTTTCGTCAAGGAAACCACGGTCTATATTGTGCATTGTTATCTCACCCGTTTTTGAAAACTGGCTTGCCTTCCCATTTTGTCATTCGGTACATTCGTCTTGAGCGCAGCAGTGAGGAAACCGTTCCGTTTCTGCCCCT
>NZ_RCHH01000044.1:0-1750 GCF_003664555.1 Ochrobactrum soli
GCCAGCATCTGGATCGGCAGCGCATAGACCAGCGGCGTGATGAATTCCGGCACGTCCGGCAGGACGATCGTTGCCATCGTATCGACGCTGGCGCTTTCCGCACCTCGTCTGTCGGTGATCAGGATGATGCGACCGCCACGGGCCGCCACTTCCTGCATGTTGGAAACGGTCTTTTCATAAAGACGGTCAGACGGTGCAATGACGATGACCGGCATGGTTTCATCGATCAGCGCGATTGGGCCGTGCTTCAACTCGCCAGCGGCATAGCCTTCGGCGTGGATATACGAGATTTCCTTGAGCTTCAGCGCGCCTTCCATGGCAAGCGGAAAGGACGTGCCACGACCGAGATAAAGAACGTGATTGACCTTGGCGAGATCGGTACAAACTGCCGCGATCTGATCTTCCAGCTTCAGCACTTGATTGAGGAAACGCGGGGCTTCGGAAAGCTGGCGCACCAGTTCCTGTTCGCGCGCATCGTCAATCGCGCCGCGCGCCTTGGCGGCGGCGATGGCGAGCGACGCCATGGCCGAAAGCTGGCAGGTGAAGGCCTTGGTGGAGGCAACGCCAATTTCCGGACCGGCAAGCGTCGGGAACACGGCATCGGATTCACGCGCGATGGTCGAGCCGGTGACGTTAACGACGGCGGCAATCTTCAAGCCTTGCGACTTGCAATAACGCAGCGATGCCAGCGTATCCGCCGTTTCGCCGGACTGGGAAACGAACATCGCCAGCGAATCTTTCGACAACGGCATTTCGCGATAGCGGAATTCCGATGCGATATCGCTATCGACCGGCAGACGGGCAATCTGTTCGAACCAGTATTTACCCACCGATGCCGCATAATAGGCCGTGCCGCAGGCGGAAATCGTCAGACGGTCAATCTTGCTGAAATCGACGCCGATCGCTTCCTGACGCACCTTGCCGGTGGTGAAATCGAGATAGTTGGCAAGCGTGTGGGAAATCACTTCCGGCTGCTCGAACATCTCCTTCTGCATGAAGTGACGATGATTGCCCTTGGAAACAAGCATATTGGCCGTCTGCGTCTTCTGGATCGTGCGCTCGACCTGATTGTTGCCCTCGTCATAAATGGTGACGCCCTTGCGGGTCAGTACAGCCCAGTCACCATCTTCCAGATAGGCAATGGTGTCGGTGAAGGGCGACAGCGCAATCGCGTCCGAGCCGAGGAACATCTCGCCATCGCCATAACCGACAGCCAGCGGCGGGCCCTGACGAGCGCCGATGAGCAGTTCTTCATCGCCTTCAAAAAGGAATGCGAGAGCGAATGCACCATGAAGCTGCGGCAGGCAATCGCGCACGGCCTCAACCGGCGACTTGCCCTTTTCCAGCTCACGGGTCACCAGATGCGCAACGGCTTCGGTGTCGGTTTCGGTCTGGAACTTGCGGCCTTCGGCTTCCAGCATGGTGCGCAGTTCGGCAAAGTTCTCGATAATGCCGTTATGAACCACCGCAAGGCGCTCGGTGATGTGCGGATGCGCATTACGCTCCACCGGCTTGCCATGGGTAGCCCATCGCGTATGACCGATGCCTATCACGCCCGGAAGCGGCTCACCGGCAAGGCGCTTTTCCAGATTGACGAGCTTGCCTTCCGCACGACGGCGGTCAAGCCTGCCGCCCTGCAAGGTGGCGATACCGGCGGAGTCATAACCGCGATATTCCAGTCGTTTCAGAGCATCGACCAGAAGCGGCGCGACTTCATCCTTGCCGATAATACCGATAATTCCACACATGC
>NZ_RCHH01000045.1:0-1713 GCF_003664555.1 Ochrobactrum soli
AGACTGAACACAACCGAGTGTCAGCTTGCGAGCCGGTTGGGATTATCGCGTGCGGCGCTCAAATCAATCGAACGTCCGGATGCACCGCTTTATCTGCAACTTGCACTGACTGCGATGATGGAGAGCTTGCAGCCCGACCCGATGTTTGTACGCGCTGCGTATCACTCCGAAATTCCGGCCGATCCGGTTCAATTGAGGCTTGTTCGATAATCAGTTCCGAAGGGCAACGGACATGATGACGAAACTGACTGCAATTTCCTTGGTGGTTGTAGCCGCGTCTTTTCCCGGTACGTCAATGGCCGCTTCATGCGGCTCTGGAATTTCGGGTCAAAGCCCCGCCGTGAAGATGCTGCAAAGGCAGTTGTCGGCTTTGCGCTCGATCCAGCGCGGGCGCGGCTGCAAGCCGGGTGACACGGGCGGGGGCTTTTTCAATGCCTGCCGTGAAGTGGGGATGAAAATCAATGAGGCGCAGCAGGAGTTGCGGGCAACTGCGGCTGCAAATAATGAATGCTGGGCTGAAGCCCGAACGGGCCGAACAGCCAGGGCAGCTACCAAGCCAAAGGCCATGAACGTGTCGGCGGCTGGCAATGCGCGATCACAACCGGCCTCGACCACTCCTAAAAAGGTGCGCGGGCCGAAAAATGCCCTTCAATACTGTGTGCGCCTGTCGGATGGCTATTATTTCCCGACGCCCAATTCGCAGTACAAGCAAAAAGGCGGTACGGATGCCGCTCTCATTCAATGCAAGATGATCTGCAAGACCGACGCTATGGCGGTCTATATCAATGACCAGAATGAAGAAGTCGCCGATATGGTTTCGGTCCTGACTGGTGAGGTCTATGCGGATCTCGCAACAGCTTACGATTATCATGGTGAAGGCAAGTTCGAACGCTGCGACTGGAATGGCTACGTTCGGAAAGTCAGTTCGGGCTTTGCGGCCAAAAGGCAATCGAAGCACCTTGCCGATGCTGTCTTACCGAAACCAGGCGTCAAACCGGATGATCAGGACCCCGTGGCTGTGGCTGAAATTCCATCGCAATCGTTTCGTCCCGCCCCTTCCCGCTCTATCCGTATTGTAGGTCCAGCCTTTATACCCGACGCCGATAACAAGGCGTTCGGTCAAATGCGCCGTCATCAAAACTGAAACCAGCCAAGCAGCATTTTTCTATGGGAGCGTTCATGACAAAGCTGAAACTCAGATACTTATTGCTTGCTTTCGTCCCGCTGGCCGTTGCCGGCTGCGTTACAGCGGAGGAGGTCGATCAAGATACATGCGCCTCTTTCGGCTTCAAGCCAGGTACAGACGCGTTCGCAAACTGCATGATGGAGCAAAGCGCCCGCGCTGACGAAAAAAGACGGGAATGGGAACAAGAGGACCGAGCGCGTGAGGAACGCAAGCGCGAGCGCAAGAAGGAAAAGGAACGCCGCCGCCGCGAGGAAAGCGAGATCGATAACCGGCCACAATTTGACCGGGACGGCAATCCGAACTTTGACACGCAAGGCAATTATATGGGCTGCCACGGCGTGGGCTGTGACGTCGATAACCCTGACGAATAGTCAGATGCGGCTTTCATGCCCAACTAGCGCGTGAGCGCCAAAAAGGTTGAGCGCAACAATGATAGGGGCAGAAACGGAACGGTTTCCTCACTGCTGCGCTCAAGACGAATGTACCGAATGACAAAATGGGAAGGCAAGCCAGTTTTCAAAAACGGG
>NZ_RCHH01000046.1:0-1566 GCF_003664555.1 Ochrobactrum soli
ACCAACCACACCCGTGACGGTGTCCACGGTTTGATCGCCATAGGTCAGCCGATAGATGCTGTCTCCGCTTTCGGCATAGCCATCGAGCCAGGAACGCGACATTTCCAACCGGCCATAGGGTGAAACCAGCCACGTTTCCTGACGAAATTCGTAGGCCGCCGTCAGAGACCCGAACATCTGGCTGCCGTCGCGTTTGCCGTCGGTCAAACTTCCGTCTGTCGTGATGAAACGGATGGAATCAAAATCCAGAATGCTGCCGCCCACCAGCGCATCGATAAAGAAATTGTCGAGCGGCTTGAAACTGCCATAGAAGGCAGCGCTGTAAGCATTGGCACGGCTTTCCGTGCCGTTGTCACCAATGTCGGTCCGATCCCGCCCATAGCCTACGCCAAAACCGGCCACGAACCGTTCCGAAAACCGATAGTCGATACCGCCACTCACGCCCACAAGCGTATAGTCCAGATCGAGCTTGCCACTATCGCGCTCACCAAAATTGACGAA
Organism: Ochrobactrum soli; assembly: GCF_003664555.1. Lineage (NCBI taxonomy): Bacteria > Pseudomonadati > Pseudomonadota > Alphaproteobacteria > Hyphomicrobiales > Brucellaceae > Ochrobactrum > Ochrobactrum soli. The sequence goes on from NZ_RCHH01000046.1 coordinate 502, forward strand.
GCCGCTGCTCCAGAATGCGAATGGTCCAAGGTCAGGGTCCAAAGCTGGTGCGGGCTGTTCCGGGTCCTTCAGGCCGATCACCTTGCCCGGAAAAGCATTGCGCTTTTCCGGCGCATAGCCAAGGGCCGCATTGGGCGTTGCAGACGCTGAAGAAGACCGGTCGGACGGGTCCACCGATGCCGCGTTGGACGCCTGCCCGCCGAGCCGTACACCGAGACTGGACTTTCTGCGGTCGCCTTCATCATGCAATTGCTCAAGCCGGTTTTGAAAATTCCGGGTTTGAACTTGCGCAAAACGTCGTGCCGCACTTGTCTGCGCGTTCAACAGGCCGATCACTTCGGGATCAAGCGTCGGGTCCGGGAAGACCGGCACCGCACGGCTGACAACCACCGTGTAGCTGCGATTGGCGCCGCTTGGCGCAGTTACAACAATCGAAACCGTATTCGCACCAACCCCCAACCCCACCGGAGCGCTTGAACTTCCCGACGCAACATTGCTTCCTGCAACACTTACCCGGGCGGAAGGCTCGGAAACGGTTGGCACGAATGAAATGCTCTCGACACCATTCTCGACATTGACAGAATAGCTGAGCGTCTCCTTGTCAAATGCCGGGTCCAGCGATCCGACGCTCGGAACAAGGCTCGCAAGCGTTGCATCCGCCGACACGGCGCGCGTGACATTCACCATATAGCTGCGTGTCGTTCCATTTTGCGCAATGACGACAACCGTTAGGGTCGTATTGCCGATGCCCAACGGGAACGCACTGCTCGCGCTACCGGACGCAACGGCTGCTCCGTTGACCGTGATGGTTGCCGTCGGATCAGCGGCAGTGGGCGTCAGTTGTAACGACGATGTTTCGGTTGGAACCGCCAGCGCGTAAGTCGTCGCGCTCGGCGAAAATGCCGGGTCAAGAGATCCAGCGCTCGGAACAAGGCCCACCAGTTCGGCATTGCCGGACTGCGCGCGAATGACATTGACCGTATAGCTCTTCGTGGTGGTTCCATCCTGCGCGGTAACAGTCGTGGTAACCGTGTTGCTCCCCACCACCAATGGGATTGAAGCGCT
>NZ_RCHH01000047.1:0-1532 GCF_003664555.1 Ochrobactrum soli
CCAGTAAAGCAAGAGATCATCATAATCGAGCACATTTTGATGCTGTTTGGCGTCCACATAGGCGGCAAAGAGCTGTTTCAACTGCTCTTCCCAGCCAAGGGCAAAAGGATAGGCATTCTTTAACACTGCGCCGATTGTACTCTCGGAATTGACGACCCGCGAATAGATTGCGAGACAAGTGCCCTTGGTTGGAAAGCGGCTTTCCATTTTCGAGAAACCCAGTTCATGACGAATGAGGTTCATGAGATCGGCGCTATCTTCTCGGTCATGAATGGTAAAGTCGGCGCTGAGCCCGATCTGTTGGGCGTAAATACGCAAAAGACGCGCACCAATTCCATGAAACGTTCCCGCCCAGGCCAGGGCGTCCGTCATGACGGACGAATGATCGCCAAGCACTTGTTTGCAGATACGCTGGACACGCCTGGCCATTTCGGACGCCGCGCGACGCGAGAATGTCATCAACAATATCCGGCGCGGATCAGCGCCATTGACGATCAGGTGAGCCACACGATGCGCCAATGTGTTCGTCTTGCCCGATCCAGCACCAGCGATGATCAAAAGTGGACCGCCGATCGCACCATCCGGCATGGCGACGCCATGCTCAACCGCCTCGCGCTGGCGATCATTCAGTTTTTCCAGATGGGCCGCTGCCATATGTCCTCGTCACGCATGAATGGTTTTGAACACGGGACCGCGGGTAATCGGCTGACATGTCCATGTGTGCTTTACTAGAGCATTCGAAACAAAAAGGGAACATCCTTGCTTGTGCCCTAGCAATGCTTCCCCGCCTCGCAATCGCTGCAGTTAAACTATGGAGTCTCCACGAGCGCTAATTGGTGAGATGTAGTGGTGGCAATCTCCGCGCAAATGTGCTAATGTGGGTTTGTGTATTTATATGGAGGCAGCCGTTATGAGCCGTCTGACAATCGACATAACAGATCAGCAGCACCAAAGCCTCAAGGCATTGGCGGCCTTGCAGGGCAAGACTATTAAGCAATACGCTCTCGAACGTCTGTTTCCAGGTGATGTTAATGCCGATCAGGCATGGCAGGAACTTAAAACCGTGCTGGGAAGTCGCATCAGCGATGGTCTTGCGGGCAATGTATCTACCAAGAGCATCGGCCAAATTCTGGATGATGAACTGGACGGGAATCGCGCTTGACGGCCTATGTCCTTACGGTAGAGGCGGAAGCGGATATGCGCCATATCATCCGCTACACGCGCAAGCAATGGAGTGATACACAGGTTCGGCGCTATATCGGCAAGCTCGAACGTGGAATCGCCAAGCTTGCAGCTGGCCAAGGTATTTTTAAGGATATGAGCGCACTATTTCCGATGTTGCGGATGGCGCATTGCGAACATCATTACGTTTTTTGCTTGCCGCGTGAAAATGCACCTGCCTTGGTGGTCGCAATTTTTCACGAACGAATGGATCTCATGGCATTGCCAAGTTGTTTGATCAAGGCATCGAGCAGGTTGCACGTGTGTTTTTCAAGCCGTCATTTCAGCAGTGTAGTCACGCCATAATGCAA
>NZ_RCHH01000048.1:0-1516 GCF_003664555.1 Ochrobactrum soli
TGGGAAGAGCAGTTGAAACAGCTCTTTGCCGCCTATGTGGACGCCAAACAGCATCAAAATGTGCTCGATTATGATGATCTCTTGCTTTACTGGGCGCAGATGATGTCGGATGCCGCGCTTGCCGAGGATGTCGGTCATCGTTTCGACCATGTTCTGGTTGATGAATATCAGGACACAAACCGTCTTCAGGCATCGATCCTGTTGGCGCTGAAACCGAGCGGGCATGGTCTGACGGTTGTTGGTGATGATGCGCAGTCGATCTATTCCTTCCGCGCAGCAACCATTCACAACATCCTCGACTTTCCCAAGGAATTTTCTCCAAAGCCAGCCGACGTCATCACACTCGATCGCAATTATCGTTCAACACAGCCCATCCTTGCTGCCGCGAATGGAGTGATCAGTCTCGCCCGCGAACGGTTTACCAAGAACCTCTGGACTGATCGTCAATCGGAGCAACGGCCCATGCTTGTAACGGTTCGGGACGAGAGCGATCAGGCAAACTATATTGTCGAGCAGGTCCTGGCGAACCGTGAGGTGGGCGTCAGGCTCAAACAGCAGGCGGTGCTGTTTCGCACGTCGAGCCATAGTGGCGCTTTGGAAGTCGAACTTACCCGTCGCAACATCCCCTTCGTGAAATTCGGCGGACTGAAATTCCTCGACAGTGCGCATGTGAAAGACCTGCTCGCTACATTGAGGTTTGCGCAGAATCCGCGCGACCGTGTTGCGGGCTTCCGCCTTTTGCAGATGCTACCCGGCGTTGGCCCGCAAACGGCTGGCAAGATTCTTGACACCATTGCCCTGGACCCGGAACCTTTGCAGTCGCTTGCAGAAATTCCGCCACCGCCAAGAAGTGGGGACGACTGGCCAGCTTTTATTGATCTCCTCTCCAGCCTTCGAAAAGCCGAAGGCGGTTGGCCAGGAGAAATCGGCCTGGCGCGCGTCTGGTACGAGCCCCATCTTGAACGTCTTCATGAAGACCACGATACACGCAAGGCGGATCTGGTTCAGCTCGAACAGATCGCCAACGGCTATCCGAACCGTGAACGCTTTCTCACCGAGCTTACGCTTGATCCACCGGATGCAACGAGCGATCAGGCTGGCGTGCCGCTTCTTGATGAGGACTATCTCATCCTTTCCACCATTCATTCCGCCAAAGGTCAGGAATGGCGCTCCGTTTACATGCTCAACGTCGTTGACGGCTGTATGCCCTCTGATCTGGGGGCGGGAACGACGGCCGAGCTGGAAGAGGAACGCCGCTTGCTTTATGTCGGCATGACACGGGCCCGCGACAATCTTGCTCTCATTACACCGCAACGTTTTTTTACCTATGGGCAAAATGCGAAGGGCGACCGGCATGTATATGCTTCGCGAACGCGATTCATCCCCGCCACACTCCTTCATTTATTTGAGACGACCAACTGGCCAAAAGTAGCAGCAACCGCCAGCGAAGCCAGCGCGCGCAATGTCCGCATTGATGTCGGCGCACGGATGCGAAGCATGTGGAAGTGATGTTCCG
>NZ_RCHH01000005.1:0-52887 GCF_003664555.1 Ochrobactrum soli
AGCTTCGCTCCGAAAACACCGAATTGCGCAAGCGTCTCGGCAAGGCATAACAAACAACCCACTTGGGGCAGCCCCTGCCCCAACCCGACCATGACAAAAAACAGGTGACCCGCCGGAAAGCGGGCCACCTGTTTTGGTTTGGGACTATTCCTTGTGTTCCGGCCAGCCGTAACGATCGTCCAGTGCATCATACCCTGCAAGTCCAGTGACAGCACTGAACTCTGCATATGATACCATGGCGCTTGCGCGATTATGCGGTGTTCCTTCTGCCTTCAACACATCAAGTGTGTCTCGAACGGCTTTAACCGCAGAGAAAAGAGCAGAAAGCGCATAGAAAGCAACGTTGAAACCAAGCTCTTCCAGGTCCTTTGCGCTGAGTGCGGTGGTCTCGTTGCCATCAACAATGCTGACAACCTTGGGACCTTGCACGCCCTTGGAAACCGCCTCAACTTCAGCGATCTTCTTGATACCATCGACAAAAACGAGATCGGCGCCTGCATCCTGATAGAGTTTTGCACGGCGAATGGCTTCGTCGATGCCCTCGCTCTGGATTGCATCCGTCCGCGCTATCAACAACATGGGATGCCGGCCGCGCGCTTCGACAGCGCAACGCAAACGACGAATGTTTTCCTCTGCGGGAATGACGCGTACGCCCGTCCGCTGGCCGCATCGCTTAGGCAGTTGCTGGTCTTCAAGATGGATTGCAGCAACGCCAGCCTGAATATACTCTTCAACCGTTCGCCAGAGATTGGCGGGGCCACCGTAACCGGTGTCAGCATCAGCAATCACAGGAATATCAACCGCCCGGACCATGTCACGCGCATGCGTTGTCATTTCCGTTTGCGACAGCAGGCCGATATCCGGCAGACCGAGCCGCGAGGCCGTCGCCCCAAAACCCGTCATGTAAATGGCGGGAAATTGTGCCATCTCAACCAGACGTGCAGTCAATGCGTCGGCGGCACCCGGAGCCTGAAGCAGACGACCCGATTCAATATCAGCTCTCAATTTTTCAGCTGTGTTCTTCATTATGCTATCCCTGTTAGCGACCGCCGGATACGTCTACGACAACACCGGTGATATAGGACGCCTCTCCAGACAGGAGCCAAACCGCAGCATTTGCAACTTCAGCGGCGGTGCCAAGCCTTTTGAGCGGAATCATATTGGCCATCGCTTCAATATTGGCGGGATCGGCAAAAACGTCCTGCTGGATTTCCGTGTTGATGACGCCGGGCGCCAATGCGTTAACACGTGCCTTCGGCGCAAGCTCTTTGGCAAGTGCGACAGTAAAGGACGCAATCGCACCTTTGGTGGTTGCGTAAACGATATTGCCAACCATACCGCCGGTGCGCGCGGCAATCGAAGACAAATTCACCACGGAACGATCCGCACGACTGGAAGGAGCGCGAATGAAGGCGCTGGAAACATAGAAAGCGCTCTTCAGATTGACCCCGAGAACACGGTCGAGTTCCGGCTCGTTCATATCTTCGACAGTCATGCGCTGACCGATGATACCCGCATTGTTCAAGAGATGGTCAACACCACCAAGCGACCCGACAAGCGCGTCCATGGCGGCTTCAACGGATGCGCGATCCGCAACATTGACGTTGGCCGTCAGCACGCGTTCGCCGTGAACTGACTGACATTCAGCAAGCCGCTCAGCATTGATGTCCCATACCGCAACTTTCGCGCCGAGACCGACCAGCTTGTCGGTAACGGCGCGCCCGATTCCCGATGCGCCGCCGGTAACCAAAACCGTTCGGTCAACGAAATAACCGGAGCCGATGTTTGCCGATTGTGATTGCTGCACTTCTATCCTCCCGCCACAAAGGGCGTCATGTTTCATTCGGCGGCAAGAATGACCAGATCGGTCCGATTGTCAACTAGGGTTCTAGTTTATGTATGGCACTTGTGCGTACTTCTTTTCCAGTCTATAGGTGCCGCCGAAAGGTGTCGCGGAGGGCGACATCAAAGCTTAGGGAGGAATGTCATGGCGGATGCTATCCGTGCTGACGGCGCTCAATTGAATACCAGTCTACGCGACCGGACGATCCGCAAGCTCAACATGCGCATTGTCCTGTTCTGCTTTATTTGCTTCATCGTGAACTATCTGGATCGCGTGAATATCGGCTTTGCCGCACTGCATATGAACGAAGATATAGGCCTGACGCCTTATATGTTCGGCCTCGGCGCGGGAATTTTCTTCATCGGCTATCTGGCTTTTGAAATCCCCAGCAACATGATCCTGCACAAGGTCGGTCCGCGCATCTGGATCGCCCGTATCATGGTCACCTGGGGCATTGTCTCCTGTGCGATGGCCTTCGTGCAGGGACCGACGTCCTTCTATATCCTGCGTTTTCTGCTCGGTGTAGCCGAAGCTGGTTTTGCGCCAGGCGTACTCCTCTATTTGACTTACTGGTTCCCAGCCAAAGAGCGTGGCCGTGCGACGGCCCTCTTCATGGCCGCAACCGTATTGTCGATTGTCATTGGCGCGCCCATTTCGGGCTGGCTGATCGACGCTGGTGAAGGCCTGTTCGGCCTGCACGGCTGGCAGGCGATGTTCATCCTCGAAGGATTGCCCGCAGTCCTGCTGGGCATTATCACGTTCTTCTATCTTGTCGATTCACCACAGAAAGACAGCAAATGGCTGGATGCGGACGAACGCGCCTGGCTTCTGGAACAGCTTGCCGCTGACGAAAAGAACGCCCAGCCCGATACACGCCATAGTCTGCGCGAAATCTTCAGCGATTTACGGGTTTGGCTCCTCACGTTGGTCTACATGTTCAACGGTATCGCCGTGTATGGTGTGATTATGTGGCTGCCGCAGATCGTGAAGACTTTTGGCCTGACCACCCTGCAGTCTGGCTTTGTCTCGGCCATACCGTTCATTTTCGCGGCACTCGGTCTGGTCGTCATTTCGCGCAGTTCCGACCGCACCGGCGAGCGCAAGATTCACACGGCCATTGCCGGCCTGTTCGGCGGCCTATTCCTCGCAGCCAGCGCGCTTGCGCCCAACCCCTATCTGGGCCTGCTGCTGCTTTGCATCTGCGCGTTCTTTCTCTGGTCCTATCTCGGTGTTTTCTGGACCTTGCCGACACAGTTTCTCACCGGTGCAGCAGCAGCTGGCGGTCTGGCTGCAATCAACGGCTTTGCACAGATTGGCGGCTTTACTGGCCCCTATATTGTGGGCTGGGTCAAAACGGCGACCGATAGTTTTTCTATCTCGCTTCTTGTACTTGCAGTATTTCCGATCATCAGCTTCTTCCTCTGCATGAGCTTGAAAGCGAAACGCGACTAGACCACATTACCGGCAGCGATCTTGAACGCGCTGTCGGAAATTCTTTGAGGAGACCGTGTACTGGCATGACAAAGCCGAAAACGCCCCCGCGCAAGAGTCTTGTCCCGACGATCGCTGATAAAATACGCGCGGCTATTGTCGACGCCGAGCTCGATTTTGGGGAAAACCTCTCCGAAGACACTCTGGCCTCTGCATTTGAAGTCAGCCGAACGCCTGTGCGTGAAGCGCTCAATCTGTTGCAGATGGAAGGGCTGGTGATCATCGTCCCAAAATCCGGCACCTATGTCTTCACGCCGACGCTGGAAGACATTGCCGAACTTTGCGACTATCGCGTTGGATTGGAAAAGCAAGCGATTGCGCTTACGCCCCAAGAATCGCTTCCGCTGGCGGTCAGCGAATTGCAGAAGCAGTTGCAAGCCATGACCGAGGCCATCGATCGTGGCGACATGCAGGCTTATGGCCGCGCCGATACCGCATTCCACCTTGCCTTCTTTCATCACTGCGGTAATCGCTATCTCAAAAATGCTTACGATCTTATTCTAGGCCGCGTGGCATCTTTGAGAACTCATCTTGCCATTCGCGCAGAAGGTGAACCGGACCGCTCCTATAAAGATCATGCGCATATGATCAGCCTCTTTGCCGAGAACAAGCGTGACCGACTCTCCACGATACTGGCTGCGCATATTCTTCGCACCAAGGACAATTATCTCGACGCTTTTCAAAAGCTGTCAGCCAACGTTGCTGGTGGAAGGGCTGCACGGCTTCGCCGTCGTCTGGCGCTGACGGAATAACTCTCACCTCAGTTTCGGGCTTATTGAGAATGGCGCTACAGCGCCATTTTTGTTTTCCAGAACGTAAAACTCAATCGCATGCCGACGCCGCCTCCACAAAATAACAAAATGCGCTTCACGCGTTATGTGACAGGCAGGATTTAGCGACATAAAATCTGATACATCAGATATTGACATATCACAAAATAGGCGGCTATTTCTTTAAGCGAGGAGTTTCAGGGAGATTTGAGCTTTGGATTCGCAGGCATTAGCTCTCAAGCCGATTAAGCTGAGAAATCTCAGAGACCATGTGCATGACAGCTTGCGGGAAGCAATTATTTCCGGTCGGCTGAAATCCGGCGAGAAATTGAATGAACGTCAGCTTGCAGCCGATCTTGGCATCAGCACCAGTCCGCTCAAGGAAGCGCTGAGGCAGCTTGAGGGCGAAGGGCTGGTTCGAACGGAATCGCGTCGCGGTACCTTTGTCTGCTTCAGCGAACGTCAGGCGGAAGAGATGATGCTGGCGCGCGCTGCGCTGGAAAGCATCATTGCGCGGCAGGCTGCAAAACACGGAAGCGAGGAAGCCTTTGATTTTCTTCGCGCCACCATTGAGGAAATGCGCGCGGCGGTCGAAACCGGCGACGTCGATGAATTGATTGAACTGAACGAGAAATTTCACGACGGCATTCATGAAGCGTCCGGTTGTGAATATCTGCGACGACTGCAAAACGCTCAGCGCATGTATGACCATGCGGCCCGGGTCACGGTGCTGTCTCGCGACGACGTCCGGCGCCAATCATTCAACGAGCATGAGGCTATCATGCTGGCGATTACCAAAAGAAACGGAGATTTGGCCGAGCGATTGATGCGTGAGCACATCGTAAAGGCAGGGGAGACGCATATCGAGCTGGTCTTCTGACCAGCCTATTGGGAGGAAACAATGGATCTAGCAGGCTATCGCCAAGTGCTTCGCGGCATTTCGGGCGTGCATGCAACCGCTTATGACGCACAGGGCGAAATCGACCCGGTGCTGACGGCGAAAATCGTTTCGCGTATCGCCGATGCGGGCGTTCATAATATCGTCAGCGGTGGTAACACCGGTGAGTTCTACAGCCTGACGGAAGACGAAGTTATTCGCCTGCAATCGATAGCGATTGAAGCTGCCGCCGGTAAGGCAGCGGTCACAGCTGCTGCGGGGCGTTCGGTACGTGAGGCCATAAAAGTGGCAAAGGCTGCCAGCGCGGCAGGTGCCGACGGCGTGATGATCCACCATCCGCTCGATCCCTTCGCGGCCCCGCATGCGCAGGTTGATTATTTTATCGCGATTGCTGAAGCGATTGATCTACCCATCGTCGCTTATATCCGTTCTGACCTGATCCCGCTTGATGAAATGGTCAGGCTCGCCACCCATCCGAAAGTTGCAGGGGTAAAATTCGCATCGCAAAACACGATGCTTTTCTTCGAATGCTGCCGGGCGACAAAAGGCATGGACGCGACCTGGATTTGCGGTCTCGCGGAAAGCTGGGCGCTGCCTTTCTACGCGCTCGGCGGACGGGGCTTCACTTCAGGACTGGTCAATGTCGCACCGCAGCGTTCGCTTGCTGTTTGGAATGCGTTGGAGGCCGGTGATTACGACCGCGCGCGATCGGTCGTCGAAAGCATCGCTGAATTTGAAACCATGCGCACCAAATACCGCAATGGCGCCAACGTTACGGTCGTCAAGGAAGCCTTGCAAATTCAGGGGCTTGCCGTGGGTAAGGTCCGGCTTCCCGGATTGCCGCAACTCGAAAAGCATGACCGCGAAACGCTCCAGCAGATTGTCGCGGTTTGGGAGACAGATGGCTTAGTCTGACAGATGAAATCAGGGCGTCCTGACAGGGAGAAGATGGGCGCACCGCAGAACCAAAAATGGAGGAGAACATGAATAAGGGAATTTCACGCCGTACATTCATGGCGGGGGCCGGGCTTGCAACAGGCATGGGTATCATGCTGCCGAAACGTGCTTGGGCCCAGTCGGCTAAACTGCCATCATCGCCCGTTGCGCTGAATGTTATCGATGCTGCGGGCAACCTCGCTTTGACCCAGCCCATATTTGATAATTTTGCATCCGAACAAAAGGCGCTTGTTTCGCGCTTTACTTTCAATAAAGCGCCAGCGCCGGAACTGCCGGGCAAGATCAAGGCCCAACAGCGCGCCAACCGCATCGATATCGATCTGGTCATTGTCGGCCCAGACGCGCTCTCGGCAGGACTTGCCGATGATATCTGGACCGACATCATCGCCTTGCCGGAAAACGGCCTGCCCAAGCTTCAGGACATCTATCTTGAGCCAGCATGGCGCATGCAGGAAATGTCGAAGGGCAAAGGCGTGGTGGTGTCCTACTACCCGTCGGGACCGCTGCTTGAGTACCATCCCGACAAGGTCAAGACCGCGCCAAAAAACGCTGAAGAACTTTTGGCCTGGACAAAGGAAAATCCCAAGAAGTTCATTTATGCACGTCCGGCTAATTCAGGCCCGGGCCGCACATTTCTGATGGGGCTCCCCTATCTTCTCGGCGACAGCAATCCAAAAGACCCGATCAAGGGCTGGGATAAAACCTGGGCCTATCTGAAGGAACTGCACAAGAACATCGAATATTATCCGGCAGGCACTGGCGCCCTGATGAAGGAACTGGGCGAAGGCACCCGCGACATGACGGTGACCACCACCGGCTGGGATATCAATCCACGTGCACTGGGCGTGGTGCCGAAGGAAATGGGCGTCAGCAAGCTCGACGGTTTCCATTGGGTTTGTGATGCGCATTATTTTGCAATTCCAAAAGGCGTTTCGGAAGAGAAGATCGCCGTCCTGATGGAGTTTATCAAGTTTGCGCTGAAGCCGGACCAGCAGGCTTATTCTTACGATGCTGGTTATTTCTATCCGGGCCCAGCCGTCAAAGACGTTACGATCGAGATGGCGCCGAAGGAAAGCCAGAACATCATAGCTGAGTTCGGGCGGCCCGAATATGCCGAGTGGATCGCCAACAACCCGATTGAACTTCCACTTGAACCCGAGGCGCTCGTCGCAGCATTCCGGCGCTGGGATGAAGAGGTCGCGGCCAGCTAAGGCCTTCGTTTTAAAGCGCATCCTTTCCAAAAACCGTTTCACACTTTTCGGGATGCGCTCTTAAGCGGGTATTTCCAGGCGAGCCACATCGGCTCGTCTGGAAGCGCCCATGATCGCCAAACAAATCATGGTGTTTGCGTCAATGTCCTTTCAAGAACTCCGGCTAGACCGGATGAGCCGTTCATTCGGAACTTTCAATGCGCTGAGGGAAATCAACCTCACCATCCGGAAAGGCGAGTTCATCGCACTTCTCGGCCCTTCCGGCTGCGGAAAATCCACGGCTCTTAATTGTATTGCCGGTCTTCTCGGCACGACGGGCGGCGGCATCTATATCGACAATCGTCGCGTTGACCAGTTGAAGCCTGAGGATCGGGGCTTTGGCATGGTTTTCCAGAACTATGCGCTGTTTCCGCATATGAACGTTCTGCAGAATGTCGGCTTTGGCCTTAAAATGCGCGGGCTCGCCAAAAGCGAGATCGAAAAGCGCGCGCGTGCGGCACTGGCTTTGGTGCGCTTGCAGGGACAGGAAGAAAAACTCCCCGGACAGCTTTCTGGCGGTCAGCAACAACGCGTGGCTATCGCCCGCGCAATTGTCATCGAACCTCCTCTGGTCTTGATGGATGAACCATTATCCAATCTCGATGCAAAACTGCGCCTCGAAATGCGCGCCGAAATTCGTCGCATCCACAATCAGCTTGGTTCCACCAAGATCTACGTTACGCACGATCAGGACGAGGCCCTGTCGCTTGCAGACCGCATTGTGGTGTTGCGCGATGGTGAAATTCGTCAGGTCGGCAGGCCCAACGAACTTTATGAAGCGCCGCTCTACAGAGATGTTGCAGCCTTCATGGGGTTCAGAAACGCCCTCCCCGGCAAGGTCACGCGCATCGAAAATGGTCAGGCAACCATTGACGTCGCTGGTAGCGCGCTGACGGGACGTGCGGTTGACGCCTTAAAAACTGGCGACGAAGCCGTTTTGATGGCACGCGGCGACGATGTCGTTTCAGGCTCGGGCCATCAGAATACGTTGCAGGCAACCGTTGAAACCATCGAATATCGCGGTCGCGAATATGTGGGCACAGCGCGCACGCAAACAGGTCTGGAATTGATCTTTCACGGCCCGAAAGGCGTCGAACCGGGCAGCCAGATTGCGCTCGGCATTGATGCGGCCAATGCGCTCGTCTTTCCGGCGGAGGACTGAGGCATGGTTGATCTAGCTCAAGAGCGATACGCCGAGGCGCCATTAACGCCCAGCCTGCGACAAAGGCTCGCCAATCGCGGCTTCGACGGTGTGACATTACTGATCCTCCCAGCGCTGCTGTTCGTGGTGGGCGTCTTCATCTACCCATTCCTCTATGGGCTGGTGCTGTCGTTCAATCCGCTGGACGGAGGCGGCGCGTTCGCCAACTACGCCAAATTCTTCTCCGATCCATTTCTTTACAAAACCATCGGCGCGACCCTCTGGCTTGCTGTTCCGGTGACGATCATCAGTGTGATGTTTGCCGTACCAATCGCCTTGCGCGTTCGATTGATGCGACGCCAGCGGCTGCTGACGACCATACTTGTCCTGCCCATTACGCTTGGCACAGTTCTGATCGCGGAAGGCCTTCTCAACTATCTCGGTCCGCAAGGCTGGTTCAGTCGCACGCTGATTTTCATCGGCCTGATCGACAGCCCGCTGAAGCTGACCAATAATTACTGGGGTGTGTTCGCTTCACTTGTCATCACCGTTTTTCCATTCACGTTTCTACTGACGCTCTCCTATATAACCGGCATCGATCCGGGACTGGAACGGGCGGCGGCCACCCATGGAGCCAATAGCTGGCAGCGCTTTCGATATGTCATGTTGCCCCTGCTGGTTCCCGGTCTGGTCGTGGCGGCCTGCCTCACCTTCGTTCAGGCCTTCGCGGTATTCCCATCCGCCGTGCTTCTGGGCGCTCCATCCGGCCCCACGCGCGTCATATCCATTGCCGCGGCGCAGGCCGCGTTCGAGCAATATGACGACTCCATGGCGTCTTCAATTGCCATGATCATGGCAGCGGTACAGTTGGTCGTCGTTGGCGCACTTCTTGGCGTCCGCTCGCTTTTCTATCGTGGCTCGACAGCCGGCGGAAAGGGATAAATCATGGTTCGCGACACATCCCTTCTCTCCAAACTCTGGATCACCGCCGTCTGGCTTCTCACCGGCTTCTTTGTCCTCAACGTTCTGGCGGTTATTACGGCTGTCGTCGTGTCGAGTTTCGGCACACGCTGGCTTGGCACATGGCTGCCGGATGCCTTCACGACACGCTGGTATGCAGCCGCATGGGCGGAATTCCAGCTGGATCAAGTCTTGCTGGTGACGTTTCAGGTGGTCTTTGCCGTTGTGATCCTATCCGGCATTCTCGGTGTAACCGCCGCCTATGCCATGGCGCGGCGCGATTTCCCCGGTAAGAAATTCGTGCTGCTGATCTTCCTTTTGCCGCTGCTCGTGCCACCAATAACCTTCGGTATTCCGCTCGCGACCGTTCTTTATAAATTCGGTGTCGGCGGAACATTCTGGGGTGTCGTTCTTGCCAATCTCGTGCCGACCGTACCTTTCGTCATTCTCGTCATGATCCCTTTCATTGAACAGATCGACCCCAAGGTTGAGGCGGCGGCGCGGGTTTTCGGCGCTGGGACATTCAAGCTCTTCATCCATGTGCTCCTGCCCATGTTGCTGCCCGGTGTTCTCGCCGCCATGCTTCTGGTTCTGGTGCGAACGGTGGCCATGTTTGAACTCACCTTCCTGACAGCGGGCCCAACATCGCAAACACTCGTCGTGGCACTCTATTATTCGGTGTTCGCAGCCGGTGTTCGTTCCGTCCAATCCATCGACGCCATGGCCGTGATCTACATGGTGACTTCGCTGGTATGGCTTCTTTTGGCGCTGCGCTTCGTCAACCCCACGCAAATTGTTGCGCGCAACCGTCAACCATCCGCGCATTAGCGTGACAGACTGAACAGGAGCCTATGATGAAGATCACGGCTGTGGAGACGGTGCAGTTGCCGCACCTGAACAACATCTTGTGGGTTCAAATCCACACCGATGAGAGGATTGTGGGTCTGGGCGAGACGTTTCGCGGCGCGAATGCCGTGGCGGCCTATATCCATAGTGATATCGCACCGCAACTAATCGGGCAGAACCCACTGGAGATCGACCGGATATCCAAACTCCTGCTGGAGCCTTATGTCGGCTTTCGGTCTTCCGGCGTGGAAATTCGCGCCGCGTCCGCAATCGACATCGCGCTTTGGGATATTTTTGGCAAGGTCGCCGGCCAGCCCATCCACCAGCTGCTGGGCGGGTTGTCGCGACACTCCATCCGCACCTACAATACCTGTGCAGGCTACACCTATAACAAAAGCGGTGCGCGTCGCTATATCGGCGATACGGACGAAGGCAAGGAAGGACCTTACGAGGACCAGCTTGCCTTTCACCGTGATGCGGGCGCGCTTGCCGAAAGTCTTCTCTCCGAAGGCATAACGGCCATGAAGATATGGCCGTTTGATCCATTCGCCGTGGCTTCGGGGGGAAATTTCATCCATGCGCAGGATCTGGACAAGGCTCTGGAGCCGTTCCGCCAGATACGCAATGCTGTCGGCGACAAAATTGAAATTATGGTCGAATTCCATTCCATGTGGGACCTGACATCGGCGCTGACCATTGCGCGTGAGCTAAAGGCGTTCCGCCCGTTCTGGTCGGAAGATCCGGTCAAAATGATGAATCCGCAAGCGCTTGCGGTCTATGCCCAGAAATCCGGCATTGCGGTTTGTGCAAGCGAAACAATGGCAACCCGCGCTCAATTCCTCGACGTCCTGCGCGCCGATGCGTCCGATTATGTGATGCTGGATATTTCATGGTGCGGCGGACTTTCCGAAGCGAAGAAGATCGCCACCATGGCCGAAGCCTTCCAGCGCCCTATTGCGCCGCATGACTGCACGGGACCAGTCGTTTTCGCAGCCTCCATTCACCTGTCGCTCAATGCGCCCAATGCCATCTATCAAGAGTCGGTCCGGGCCTATTACACTTCATGGTATCGCGATCTGGTCACGGTGATGCCACGGATTGAAAACGGGATGATCTATCCCTTTGAAGGGGCCGGGCTTGGCTTGGAGCTCTCCGATTTCGTTCTTAACCACCCGGATGTTATCCGCAGAAAGACAGACGCATTATGATTGGACCGTTTCACTGTATTGCCGATCTGCGCGGCGCATTGATGGAAAGCCCCGTCTGGGACGAGCGCCGGGCGAAGCTTTTTGCCTGCGATATCAATGGGCGCAAGCTTTACGAAATCGACCTTGAACACGGCCCGGTTCGAGACTGGACCTTTGAAGCCGAGGTTCCATGCGTCGGGCTTGCCGAAAGCGGTAAGCTGATCGTCGCGCTGGCACGCGAAATCATTCTGTTCGATCCGGATAGCGGTGACAGGCAGCCCCTGTGGAGCGGCTATAATGAGCCACAAACATCGCGGCTCAACGATGGCAAGATCGGTCCCGACGGCGCGCTGTGGATCGGCAGCATGGATTGTCGCCCAACACGTGAGCCTATCGCAAAGCTTTATCGTGTCACTGCTGATGGGCAAGCTGCGGTCATGGCAAAGGGATTTGAGGTATCAAACGGCCTTGCATGGACACCGGACGCGACCACGATGTTCCATACGGATTCCCGGGGACCATGGATCGACCGTTACGACTTTGACCGCGCGGCGGGCCGTATTAGCAACCAGAGACGCATTCGCGACCTCGACGAAATTACCGGCAGACCGGACGGCGGCGCATGCGATGCCGAAGGCGCTTACTGGAGTGCGGGTGTGTCAGCTGGTGTCCTGAACCGCTTCGATGCGGATGGAAATCTGCTCGCTAGCTTTCCAGTTCCGGTTCCGGCACCGACAATGCCTTGTTTCTGCGGTCCCGATCTGAAGCAGATCGCGCTGACTTCGCATCGCTTGGCGCCCGCCGACAAATTGGCCGAAGCTCCGCAATCGGGCGGTGTGCATCTCGCAACCAGCACCGTTGCCGGGGCAAAAGTGGCGCGCATGAAGGGAATTTAATTGAATGAAACACCTCCTTTTGACCGGGGCTTCCGGCAATCTTGGCCGTATGCTCACCCGAAAACTGTCACAAGCCGGTTACCGTTTGCGCTTATCCGACATTGAGCCCTTCCCCGATGCCTTGCCCGAAGGTGCAGAATTCATACAGGCGGATCTGAGCGATGCCGATGCGGTTGCCGAACTGGTTTGCGGAACCGATGCGATATTGCATTTTGGCGGCATCAGTATCGAAAAGCCTTACAATCTGATCGCCCGTGCTAACCTTCTCGGCGTTACACATATTTTCGAGGCTGCGCGCGCTGAAAAGCAAAGGGTGATTTTTGCAAGTTCCAATCATACGATTGGCTTTTATGAACGCGATGCGGTGCTGAGCAGCAATGATCCCTTCAAGCCTGATAGCTATTACGGATTGTCGAAAGCTTATGGTGAACTGCTAGGCCAAATGATGTTCGACAAACACGGCGTCGAAAGCGTTCACGTGCGCATCGGCTCCTGCCTTCCTGAACCAACCGAAGCGCGACACCTCGCCACCTGGCTTTCGCAAGACGACTTGGTGCGGTTGTTGATCGGATCGGTCGAGGCGCAGGAAACCGGCTTTGCCGTTGTCTGGGGGATTTCCGCCAATGCCGGGCGCTGGTGGGAAAAGGACGATGCCAGCCGCATCGGTTATGTGCCGCAGGATGACGCCTCGCGTTTTGGCGACCTCGCCGAAACTGGCGATCCGATCACGCGGCGCTATCAGGGTGGTGCTTTTACAGCACAGGACTATACGCGTGGCGATTAGCTTTGCACGAGCCGTGGGGCACAGTCACAACTAAAGCAGGCTCGCTGATAACAGGTCGGGCCGAAAATTTTCGGGGAGATATTGAAATGCCCAGGAAGCAATATGCCGATCTGCGTTCTGCGCGCTGGATGTTGCCGGATGATCAGCGTTCTTCGGGCCATCGTTCCAGAACCATGCAGATGGGTTATGATCCGGTGGACTGGGAGGGCAAGCCCATCATCGCGATCATCAATACATGGTCGGATGCGCAGCCCTGCCATGCCCATTTCAAGGATAGGGTCGAATGGGTCAAACGCGGCATATTGCAGGCAGGCGGCTTTCCCCTTGAACTGCCCGCTCTGTCCTTGTCTGAAAGCTACGTGAAACCCACAACAATGCTCTATCGCAACATGCTCGCGATGGAGACCGAAGAACTGCTGCGCTCGCATCCGGTCGATGGAGCCATTTTGATGGGCGGATGCGACAAGACCACGCCTGCACTCATCATGGGGGCAACAAGCGCCGGTCTACCCTTCATTTTCCTGCCCGCAGGTCCAATGCTTCGCGGCAATTATGCCGGGAAAACGCTCGGGTCGGGCACTGACATGTTCAAGTTCTGGGACGAGCGCCGCGCAGGCACCATCGGTAAGGAAGAATGGCAAGGCATAGAAGGCGGTATTGCGCGCAGCTATGGGCATTGCATGACGATGGGCACCGCGTCCACGATGACCGTGATTGCCGAAGCCATGGGCCTTTCCCTCCCCGGTGCATCGTCCATACCGGCATCCGACGCCAACCACCAACGCATGTCGACCCAATGCGGACGCCGCATTGTCGATATGGTCTGGGACGATTTGAAACCCGATCAGATCATTACACCTGCTGCTGTCAAAAATGCCGTTATCGTCGCCATGGCCACCGGCTGTTCAACCAATGCCATCATTCATTTGATTGCCATGGCGCGGCGCGCAGGCATTCCACTGGAGCTGGACGACCTCGACCGCATCGGGCGCACCACACCTGTGATCGCCAATATTCGGCCATCGGGAACGACATATCTGATGGAAGATTTCTATTATGCAGGCGGCATCCGCGCATTGATGAAACAGCTTACCGACAAGCTGGATCCCACGGCTATCACCGTGACAGGTGAGGCGTTGGTGGAAGGGCTGGAGAAGGTCCAGGTTTGGAACGATGATGTTATCCGCCCGCTTTCCAACCCCGTCTATCATGAGGGGTCACTGGCGGTCTTGAAGGGGAACCTGTGTCCCGATGGCGCGGTTATCAAGCCAGCGGCCTGCGACTCGAAATTTCATCGCCATAAAGGCCCGGCATTGGTTGCAGACAGCTACCCCGAGCTGAAAAAGATCATTGATGATCCCGATTATCCCCTGACGCCGGACACCGTGCTTGTCTTACGCAATGCCGGACCACAAGGCGGACCGGGTATGCCGGAATGGGGTATGATCCCGATGCCGAAGGCACTTTTGAAGCTCGGCCTGCGCGATATGGTGCGCATTTCCGATGCCCGCATGTCGGGGACAAGTTTTGGCGCCTGTGTGCTCCACGTTGCACCGGAATCCTTCATTGGAGGGCCGCTAGCCCTGCTCAAGACCGGCGATATGGTCGAGTTGGATATCCCCGCCCGCAGCCTGAACATGCTTGTTCCAGACGAAGAACTGGCTGAACGCCGCGCCGCCTGGAAGACACCTGAACCCAAATATGAACGTGGCTACGGCTTTGTGTTTTCCAAACATGTGGAACAGGCCGACAAGGGTTGCGACTTCGATTTCCTGAAAACCGACTTTGGCCGTCCGGTTGATGAACCGGTGATCTATTAAGAGGCAGACCATGACCGATTATGTTCTCTCGGAAGAAACCCGCGCCAAACTGAAGAAGGTCTCGACGGCCTCGGTTGCTACGGCGCTTTATAAACGCGGTTTGCGTAATCAGTTCATTCAAGGTGCGCTTCAGGTGGCGCGCAAGCCCGAAAACATGGTCGGACAGGCCTTTACCTTGCGTTACATTCCCGCGCGTGAAGATCGAAACCCGATTACTGTTTTCCGCAATCCTAATCACAAACAGCGTGTTGCGATCGAAACCTGCCCGCCCGGCTGGGTGCTGGTTATGGATGCACGCAAGGATGCACGTGCGGCAACCGCTGGGTCGATACTGGTAACGCGACTTGCGCTGCGTGGCGCGGCAGGCATTGTCTCCGATGGCGGCTTTCGTGACGTGACCGGAATTGGCGAATTATCCATGCCCGCCTATTGCGCAAAAGCATCGGCGCCAACAAATCTGACTTTGCACGAAGCCATCGACATTAATGTACCGATTTCGTGCGGCGACGCCGCCGTGTTCCCCGGCGACGTGCTGGTCGGCGACGCGGATGGCGTCATGGTCATTCCGGCGCATCTTTGCGAAGAAATCGCCGAGGAGTGCATCGGGATGGAAACATACGAAGATTTCGTGCTCGAAGAGGTCAAGAACGGTGAAGCGATAATTGGGCTTTATCCCTGCACCAAGGAGAAATTCGAACAGAAATTCCAGACATGGCGGCGTAAGAACAATCGATAGCCAAACCGGCAGTCATACTGCATGCTTTATGGCTGCCAGCATTTTCTTTTCGTCCGGACGCAAGGTCAGCACACGCACGCCATTGCCGGTGACGGCAACTGTGTGCTCGAATTGCGCCGATAGTTTTCCGTCGCGCGTGACGACGGTCCATCCATCCTTTTCGGTTTTCACCTTGGCCGTTCCCTGATTGAGCATTGGTTCGATGGTGAAAACCATGCCTTCGCGCAAGCGAACCCCCGTACCCGGTTTGCCGAAATGCAGAACCTGCGGTTCTTCATGCATCTCTCGTCCGATGCCGTGGCCGCAATACTCGCGCACAATGCTGTAATCGTTCCGCTTGGCATGACGCTCAATGGCGTAACCAATATCGCCCAACGTGGCGCCGGGTCGAACCGCTGCAATGCCTTTCCACATGGCTTCATAAGTCACGCGTACAAGACGGGAGGCAAACGGCGCGACGTCGCCGATCATGTAAGTCTTGCTGGAATCCGCGATATAGCCACCCTTTTCAAGCGTAATATCGAAATTGATGATTTCGCCATTAGCGATAACATCACCATGGGACGGCATTCCGTGGCAGACGACATCGTCCTTCGAACAGTTCAGAACAAAGGGATAATCATATTGTCCTTTGCTGGCGGGTCGCGCTTTCAACTCACCCGTAATGTAACCCTCAACCAGATCGTTGACCTGCATCGTTGTCATACCGGCAAGCGGTGTACGGTCCAGCAGTGTGAAAACAGAAGCCAACAACGCTCCTGAAATCGCCATCTGTTCCAATTCGGCGGGCGTCTTGGTCATGATGGCCGTACAGCCATGACCGGAATTTCCACCTGTGCGGCGCGCAACTGCATCTGCACGATTTCGTTGAATGACATATCTGGATTGGCCTGCGCCAGCATGCCGATTTTCATCCAGTATTCTGCCTGCGCATTGATCGAACGGCACATGACATCGCTCGCCTTGCGCAATTCTTCATGCAGATCATCGGCGATCTTCACTATACCCATCGTTGGCTCCAAACTTACGGTTGATAAGCATACCATATACGATTCATATATAATCGCCAACGCAATTTGGGGCGCACCCTGCACGGCTGTGCATATTTTCGTATCAAACAGAACAATTGAACTATTTCAGGGAAATTCAGAATGAATTTTGCAAAACCGTTGACAGCTATCGATAAAAGGCCAAGACTGTGCACACGTTTGCAAAAACGTCGACGTGGAGGCGTCGTAAAATGGGAGGGAAAGAATGCGTTCGACATTTTTGGTTGCGGCGCTTGCCGCCGGTATCTCGTCAATGGCTTTTGCGGCCCATGCGGCTGGCAATCTCAATCTGATTTGTTCGGCAGATGTAGTGATCTGCGAGCAAATGAAAAACATGTTCGAAAAAGACACCGGCATCAGTGTAAACATGGTGCGGCTTTCTTCAGGCGAAACCTATGCCAAGGTTCGCGCAGAGGCCCGCAATCCAAAAACAGATATCTGGTGGGCGGGCACGGGCGATCCCCATTTGCAGGCCGCTGGCGAAGGGCTGACGCTCGAATATAAATCACCGATGCTTGATCAATTGCAAGATTGGGCCAAGAAGCAGGCGGAAAGCGCGAACTATCGCACGGTTGGCGTCTATGCCGGCGCTCTCGGCTGGGGCTACAATACCGATATTCTTGCCAAGAAGCAGCTCAAAGAACCAAAATGCTGGGCTGACTTGCTGGATGCGTCCTACAAGGGCGAAATTCAGATGGCCAATCCCAACTCTTCCGGCACGGCCTATACGGCGCTTGCAACGCTGGTACAGATCATGGGCGAAGACAAGGCCTATGATTACCTCAAGAAGCTCAATGAGAACGTCTCCCAATATACCAAATCAGGCTCGGCACCAGTCAAATCCGCCGCGCGTGGTGAAACCGGCATTGGTATCGTATTCATGCATGATGCGGTGTCGATGACTGCCGAAGGTTTCCCGGTCAAATCCGTCGCGCCGTGTGAGGGCACCGGTTACGAAATCGGCTCCATGTCCATTATTAAAGGCGCAAAGAACCTCGACAACGCCAAGAAATGGTATGACTGGGCGCTAACCGCGGAAGTACAATCTCATATGAAGGATGCCAAATCCTTCCAGCTTCCATCGAACAAGTCTGCTGAAGTGCCGAAGGAATCACCGCGCTTCGAAGACATCAAACTCATCGATTATGACTTCAAGACCTATGGTGACCCTGCAAAACGCAAGGAGCTCTTGGAGCGCTGGGACAAGGAAATTGGCGCGCACGCCAACTGATGGGTTTTAAACCTTCGATCACCGTTTGAACGCGTTGCCGCTTCCGGCAACGCGTCTGCCTGAATGGCGTTGCCGCTAACGCCTCGCCATTCATCGCAACAATTCCAAGACCCGAAATGAAGCGGACGCACTATGGTACAGCAAAACCGCAGACTGGATATTGCTCTCGCATTTGCGCTGGTGGCCTTCGTCTTACTGCCCTGGTATCGGATAGAAGACGGCTTTCTTGGTTTTGGCTGGCTTGGCGACCTGTTCAGCGAAAGCACAACTGCACCCGGCATCCTGCAAATCGTTGCTTTTTCCCGTCCCTGGCTCGGCGTTGCGGCGGCCCTTATGCTTGTTTGTGCATTTGCCCGCATAGCCTTGCCTGTGGGCAGGCGCAGTTCCATTTTGATCTGGGCAAGCCTTTTTGGTCTGGGGTTTCTCGTCCTTCAAGGGCTGGCTGTTGGCGGTTCCGGTTGGAATTGGACAATCAGTGAAAACTGCTTTGGTGCACTAAGCGATGGACAACCAGCCTTTGGTGCAGGCGCAATCCTGACCTCTCTCTGCTTTTTGCTAATTTTCGCCTTCGGTCTTGCTGAACGTGGCGTGATGAAAGGCGATGCTTTCGTCGTTTCCTCCATTACCATGCTCGTCGCATTGGTAGGTGTATTTGTTTTCTACCCGGTGCTCAGCATGTTTGTCGGTTCCGTTCAGGACTTCGACGGTTCGTTCAAGCCGGAGGGGTTCATCGGAAACATACAAGATTCCTCCATCTGGAGCCTCGCCTGCGTGGTGGGGGAAGGTCGCTGCGGTGTTGCATGGCGCACCTTATGGCTTGCACTGATGACGGCCTCTGGCTCGACAATCATGGGCCTTGCCTTTGCCCTGGTGGCGACGCGCACAAACTTCCCTTTCAAGAAAGGACTTCGACTTCTCACCATCCTTCCAATCATCACGCCGCCTTTCGTCGTCGGTTTGGCCCTTACCTTGTTGTTCGGGCGCGCGGGCGTGGTCACGGAACAGATCTCCAACATATTCGGTGTCGAGCCGGGGCGTTGGCTCTATGGCTTGACCGGCATCTGGATTGCGCAGGTTCTTTCCTTTACGCCGATTTCATTTCTGGTCCTCATCGGCGTTGTTGAGGGGGTGTCGCCGTCGATGGAGGAAGCGTCGCAAACCTTGCGCGCAGACCGCTGGCGCACTTTCCGAAAGGTCTCGCTGCCATTGATGGCGCCGGGCCTTGCCAACGCCTTCCTTATCGCTTTCATCGAGAGCATGGCCGATTTCGGCAATCCGATGGTTCTGGGCGGCAGCAACGGCGTGCTGTCGACGGAAATCTTCTTTGCAGTGGTGGGTGCGCAAAATGATCCATCGCGCGCAGCTGTCCTCGCCATGGTGTTGCTGTGTTTCACTCTCAGCGCCTTCCTTATCCAGCGCCTTTGGCTCGCTGGCAAAAACTTCGCGACCGTAACCGGCAAGGGCGATTCTGGCGTGCATGCCGCCTTGCCACACGGGTTGAAAGTCGGCGTCTACGTGCTTGTTATCCCGTGGATGATATTCACCGTCATCGTCTATCTCATGATCCTTATCGGCGGCTTTGTGCGCCAGTGGGGACTCGATAATACATTGACGCTGGAGCATTATACCCGCGCCTTCTCCATTGGCTGGACCGAGACCGGCATTGCTTGGACCGGTGTTGCATGGAACTCCTTCTGGACCACAATGGAAATCTCGCTGATCTCAGCACCGCTCACAGCCGCTGTTGGCTTGCTCACCGCATATCTGATTGTTCGGCAACGCTTTGTCGGCCGCAATCTGTTCGAATTCGCATTGATGCTGAGCTTTGCAATTCCGGGCACGGTGATCGGTGTCAGCTACATCATGGCGTTCAATCTGCCGCCGCTCGAAATGACCGGCACTGCGGCAATCCTCATCGCCTGCTTCGTTTTCCGTAACATGCCTGTCGGCGTGCGAGGCGGCGTCGCTGCAATGAGCCAACTCGACAAAAGCCTTGATGAAGCGTCCCTGACCTTGCGGGCAAACAGCTTCCGCACCATTCGCAAGGTCATTCTGCCACTCCTGCGCCCCGCCATAACCGCAGCGCTGGTGTATTCCTTCGTGCGCGCGATCACATCAATCAGTGCCGTCATCTTCCTGGTTTCCGCGCAGTATAACATGGCGACATCCTACATCGTTGGACTGGTTGAAAATGGGCAATTCGGCGTCGCCATCGCCTACTCCTCAATGCTGATTGTGGTGATGATCGCCATCATCACCGGCTTTCAGTTACTTGTCGGAGAACGAAAACTCAGGCGAGAAAATCGTGTCGCCGCTGTCACGCCGATCAAATCCGCCAATCAGGAGAAAATAGCATGACGACGATCCGCCCCGGCTCCGTCACATTCGAGAATGTCTCCAAGAAATTTGGAAACTTCACCGCCCTGCCCGATCTATCCCTGATTGTCGAACCGGGAACACTGGTCACTTTGCTCGGCCCTTCAGGCTGCGGAAAGACCACCACTTTGCGGCTGCTGGCGGGGCTGGAACACCCAAGCTCGGGCCGCATTCTGATCGGCGGCAAGGACGTCACAAATCTTCCAGCCAATGAACGCGATGTTTCGATGGTGTTTCAGTCCTACGCACTGTTTCCACATATGAATTCGCTGGATAACGTCGCCTATGGGCTGGAATCTTCCGGCATCAAGAAAGCCGAAGCCCGCGACCGAGCAGAAGAAGGACTGAAGCTGGTTGGTTTGGGCGGCATGGGCCACCGGCTGCCCGCCGAGCTTTCGGGCGGACAACAGCAGCGCGTGGCCGTGGCGCGTGCTCTGGTGCTGGAACCACAAGTGCTGCTTCTCGACGAACCGCTATCCAACCTCGATGCACGGCTTCGGCGGCGCGTGCGCACGGAAATCCGCGAATTGCAGCAACGGCTTGGTTTCACGGCAGTCTATGTAACGCATGATCAAGATGAAGCACTGGCCGTATCCGATACGATCATCGTAATGAAGGATGGTAATATTGCGCAGAAAGGCACACCGCGTGAACTCTATGAGTCACCGGCATCGGCTTTTATCGCGGACTTCATGGGCGAGGCCAATGTCATGCCCTGCGAAGTGATCGCCACCGAGAATAACGAGGCCGTCATACGCATTGGCGCAATGACCCACCGTGTCGCTGCGCGTAATGCCAAAATAGGGCCTGCACAACTGGCGATCCGACCGAACGCCGTTAACCTGCAGCCGCTCGCCGGCGGCGATTTTCCGGGGCGCGTGGCGCACGCCGCTTATCTTGGCGATCACATCGAGTATGAGATCGAAACGGAACATGGCAAGCTCTTCATAGTTGACCCCGAAGCGGAACAAGCCTTGCCAACATCCACGGATGTCTCGATACACTTCAAGTCACGCGGGCTTGCGCTTATCAATCAATAGCCCGCCAAAACGTGCCGATCATCACTCTCGCCGGAAGCAAAGAATGACCCACAATCTCCAATACGATCTGGAAACGCGGCTGGCGCTTGCCAAAGACATTGCGCAGGCGGCTGGCGCCAAGGCACTCGACTACTTCAACAATCGCGAAGCGCTGACCATAGAATTCAAACGTGATCCCCAAGACGTTGTGTCCATTGCTGATCGGGAAGTGGAGCAGCTTATTCGCACGCTTGTTTCCGAAAAATTTCAGGAAGACGGCTTTCTGGGTGAGGAATACGGACTGAACGACGGATCATCGGGCTTTACCTGGGTTGTCGACCCCATTGATGGAACAAGCCCTTTCGTAAACGGTATGCCAAACTGGTGTGTGTCGATTGCCGTTTTGAAAGACGGCGAGCCTGTTATTGGCGTTATCAAGGCACCGTGTTTCGATGAGCTCTATGCATCGGCAAAAGGTCTTGGCGCGACGCTGAATGGCAAGATTCTGGCGCTCGATTCAATGAAGACACTTCAAAACGCAGTCACAGGCATCGGCGCAAATAACTATGTCACCCCACAAACCGTGGCGAAGATCGTCGAAAATCTGCTGGAAGCCGGTGGCACTTTCATACGCAATGGGTCGGGCGCCCTAATGATCGCCTATGTGGCGGCAGGCAGGCTCGTCGGCTACTACGAGCCTTACATGCACGCATGGGATTGCATGGCTGGCTTTTGTCTCGTGCGCGAAGCTGGCGGGTACACCCATCCATTCCCTGTGAACGGCGCGAATATACTTAAAGGCCATCCTGTGTTTGCAGCCTCCTCCGGAGCCGTCGATGATCTGAAAAAGGTCGCTGGCCTTTGACATCATTGTTCCTGTGTGACGACCGCGCTATTTGACCGTTTGGGGCCTTCGTCTGGACCTTCCAGCCAATGTTTCGCTCCGAGCGACAGATTCATCGTTTGATCGCCAAGCTTCACGATCTTCGAGAATGACCCCGACACTGGCACAGTCCATTGATTGGCTGTCCAATGATAGTCAGCATCAAGATTTGCCGAAATTGTTCGTCCCTTGCCGATATGCCAGCCGATAAACGGCTGGAGTTCGGTGCGGTTCATGTCCGGCCTGCTATCCGCCCCAAGAACGGACCAGATATGGTTTACCGAGAGGCCAGTCGTGATTGCACTTGTTTGATAAAGCAGCAAACCCGATGGCCCGAGAGAGAACTTACCAGACCCCAGTAAGTCGTCTGCCGCCGTTGGGAACGAGAACAGCGGCCCTATCGCCCCTATGAATGGGCCATGGGCGGATGGGGTCAAAGAGAACGTGCGTTATTGTCACCGATCCCGAAAGTGCTGCCTACCTCGCCAAACGGGTTACAATAGACTAACGGAATATCGGTGTGGGAAATAACGTTCCAGCGATCATTGAACCGCATAGGAATGACTGGTTCGATATCGAGAGAGAAGCCCCGCACCTTTCCGCTTCCACGACCAAAAACAATATCAGAATGAACTGGCACACTGACCATGAAGGAAGCGGTGCTCTGCTCCCTTAAAACTGGACCGTTTATAATGAGAGTTTTCCGCGCTATTTTCCTAGCTGGAAGAAGGAGTGGAAGGCATGAAAGCATCGAAGTTTTCGGACGCTCAGAAGGTGTTTATTCTCAAGCAGGGAGATGACGGCGTTCCGGTCGCGGAAATCTGTCGCAAGAGCGGGATCAGCCAGGCAACTTATTTCAACTGGAAGAAAAAGTATGCAGGTCTGCTGCCTGATGAGATACGGCGGCTGCGCGCCTTGGAAGAGGAAAATACGCGGCTGAAGAGGATTGTTGCAGACCTCACGCTTGATCGGGAGATGTTGCAGGATGTGATCCGCCGAAAACTTTAAGGCCTGCGCGGAAACGTGATCTGGTGGCGGGAATGCTTGTTGATTGGGGAATATCGATCCGACGGGCTTGTGCAGCACTAAGCTTCGAAAGATCGACTATCAATTACAAGTCCCGCCGCACCGTGCAGGCCGCTGTTGAGAAGCGGATCAAAGAGATTTGTGAGACCCGTGTGCGATACGGTTACCGTCGCGTACACGTCCTGCTTCGTCGCGAAGGCTGGACCATCAACATGAAGAAAACACGTCGAATATACAATGAGTTAGGACTTCAGCTCAGGAATAAACATCCGAAACGTCGTGTCAAGGCCAAGCTGCGTGAGGATCGTCAACAAGCGATCGGGCCGAATGATGTTTGGGCGATGGACTTTGTGCATGATCAGCTGGCAACAGGAAAGAAACTCCGGATTCTGACTATTGTCGATACGCATTCACGCTACTCGCCGGCAACCGATCCGCGCTTCAGTTATCGTGGTGAGGATGTCGTTCAGACACTTGAGAAAGTGTGTCGTCGTGCTGGTTATCCGAAGACAATAAGGGTTGATAATGGAAGTGAGTTTGTTTCGCGTGACCTCGATCTGTGGGCCTATGCCAACAAGGTCACACTGGACTTCTCCCGACCCGGAAAGCCGACGGATAACGGGTTCATCGAAGCCTTCAACAGTAAGCTTCGCGCCGAGTGCCTGAACGCACACTGGTTCTTAACGCTTGAAGATGCGCGCGAAAAGTTGGAGAATTGGCGTCGACACTATAATGAGGATCGTCCTCACTCGGCAATCGGATATAACGTGCCGATTGCCTTGCATAATCCCGATGGCGTCATCAGCCCGCCATTGGCATAAGAGCCGGAAAATTCTAATTCCCGGCGGTCCAATCTTGGGGCTCAGTGCAAAAACCCGGAAAATTCCAGTTCTCCGTGGTCCAAATTCGGGGTGCACCTCACAATACCGCTGGAGCGAACTCAAAACTGGATAAAACTTGGGGGCAACGTCAGCGGGGTTGGAGACTTTCCGCGCCAATTCATTGATGTCGTCACTCGCAGACTGTGCAAATGATGGAGCCGATAAGACGAAAATACCAATCGCGAGACCCATGACACTCCGTATTGCAATGAACATGGCTAACGCGAAGCGAAATTCCATATGCCCGAGTTTCTTACCTATGCTTGATTGGACACGAGATATGCTAGTTCGCTGCGGCCTGGGAGAACGCCACTCCAATAATCCGTTCTCCATCCAGCTGGTAGACGAGCGACTGCTCGCCTGTCGCACCTGAAACTTAATGTTCGTTCGAATAACGCGCAAATTGCTTGGCGCTTACCTTGCCGAACCGCTTTTCGAACGCATGTTTGTTATCTTTCAAGGCGGGGATGGGCAATTTGAGGTTCGTCAGATCGATGCGAGGCTGTCCGCATTTCGCAGACTTGTCCGTTACAATCTCCGCCGAGATCAAATTGAGAATGGCCTCCTGACCTTTCTTCCTGTTCATCCCGTCCGAAATGAACCAGATACGACGGGGCAAATTATCGCCGCCATCGATTCGGTCATTGCCAATGTTCCGCCAGATTGTACCAACGTTGTAGTCAACGGCATAAGTTATAAGGACTGCAACGGAAACTGGTTCGAGCCAAAGTATAACGGACACAGCGTCGTCTATGTCGCGGTGGCTCCGCCGAAGTAATGTTAATTCTGGTCATCCGCTTCGCCGTCACAAGCGAAGCGGATGACGTTCCAACAGAAATGCTGGTGCGTTCTGCGACGGCATTTCAATATCGGCGTTATATCAATCTGCGCTGCTTCTCACGCTCTCTCAATAACGCGGATGCGTTGACCACCACCAATGTCGATGAATTGCGTGGGCGGTGGTATCTGGTGCACATCATGCCCGCCAAAACCCTGCGGATAGAAGGCATAGCCTTCTGGCGCCGGCGGCGCTGCGCCATCGTCGAGCAGACGCCCACCGGAAAGTTCGGTCATCGGATCAGGAATAGCCGAGATCAATCGCCTTGTGTAAGGGTGGGTCGGGTTCGAAAAAATCCGGTCCCATGGCCCACTTTCGACGATTTGCCCGAAATACATCACCGCCACGCGGTCGCTCATATGCTCCACGACGCTGAGATCGTGGCTGATCATGATATAGGACAGACCAAGCCTTTCCTTCAATTCCAGCAACAGATTGATGATTTGCGCGCGAATGGAAACATCGAGTGCCGAAACAGGCTCATCAAGGACAATCACCTTCGGATTGAGCAACAGCGCCCGCGCAATGCCGATGCGCTGACGCTGACCGCCGGAAAACTCATGCGGGAAACGTTTCGCATGCTCAGGTTTGAGACCGACCAGACGCAAAATATCTTCAACCCGCCCGTCAACTTCGCTGCGCGATGCCACCCCATGCAGCCGCAAAGGCGCAGCGAGTGATGTATAAACGGTCTGGCGCGGATTGAGCGAAGCGAATGGGTCCTGAAACACCATTTGCGCCATTTGCGAGCGCTCAAGCCGCGATGGCTCGTTCTTGCCAGTGATCGGACGGCCTTCAAAATAAATCTCGCCGCTCGTCGGCTTTTGCAATCCGACAATTGAAAGCGCGAGGGTGGATTTCCCACAACCGGATTCGCCAACGATCGACAGGCACTCGCCCTTATTGAGCGTCAGGCTGAGATTGTTGACAGCGCGCAGCAACTGCCTGGAACGGCTGAATAGTCCACCGCTGACGGGAAAATAGACGCATAGATCGTCAATAGTAACGAGCGCATTGGTCGTCTGGGTTGAACGCATGTCATTCATGATGAAAACACCTCACCACACCCATATCCTGAAGCGGAGTCCAGCCGGGCTTTTCCGCACGGCATATTTCGGTTGCGCGTGTGCAGCGCGGTTCGAACCGGCAGCCTTTTGGAAAGGCGGAAATAGATGGCACGACGCCTTCGATTTCCTGAAGTCGCCGTTGACCTTCCTTCTGGCGCGAACCGAGTTGTGGCAGCGATGCCAGAAGTCCGTGCGCATAGGGGTGCGACGGATGTCGGAACAGCCCCGCCGTTATGCGCTCCTCGACCAGATGCCCGGCATACATGACGCCGACACGACGGCACATTTTGGCAATGACGCCGAGATCGTGGCTGATCATCAGCACAGAGGTTCCTCTGGCGGTGCAAAGGTCCTGCATCAGACGCAGAATTTCTGCCTGTACCGTCACGTCGAGTGCTGTGGTCGGTTCGTCGGCGATCAAAAGATCGGGATCACAGGCCAGCGCAATCGCAATCATCACGCGCTGGCGCATGCCGCCCGACATCTGATGGGGATAGTTTTTGACCCGTTGATCGGGTGCCGGAACCTGAACACTTGCAAGCGCTTCGACGGCCCTGCGTTCAGCCTCATGCCATGTCGCGCCCTGATGCAGCACAAACATTTCCGCGATCTGCCGCCCTACCGGCGATAGGGGGTTGAGTGCCGTCATCGGCTCCTGGAAAATCATGGCGATGCGATTGCCCCGCAGCTTGCGCATCTCGCGGGACGACAGGGCAGCCAGATTCTGCCCTTTAAAGCGTATCGCACCACCAGTAATCGCCAAAGGTTTGCGCAGCAAGCCGATCATCGACAAAGCCGTGATACTTTTGCCGCAACCGGATTCCCCCACGAGACCAAAGGTTTCACCCGCGCCAATGGTGAAAGACACGTCTTCCACCACATTGTGTCGGGAAGAACCGGAAACGATATCAATGCGAAGGTTTTCCACCTCCAGAAGTGTTTCTTCGCTCATACCTTGCGTGTCCTCATATGCGGGTCGAGCCAGTCGCGCAGCCCATCGCCAAACAGATTGAGGCCGAGCACGGTGAAGAAAATCGCCAGACCCGGAAAGATTGCCGCCCATGGCGCGCTGACGATCAGTTCGCGGGCGTCGGTCAACATATTTCCCCAGCTTGGATCTGGCGGGCTGATACCGAGCCCGAGATAGGAAAGTGCCGCCTCTGCAAGGATGGCGTCGCCCATGCCAAGCGTGCCGATAACGAGGATCGGTCCGATCATATTCGGCACGATCTGTGTGATCATGATGCGAATATCGCTGTAGCCGAGCATCTTTGCAGCCTGCACATAGCCCTGCTTCTTGAGGGAAAGCGTGGAACTGCGGGCAATGCGGCACGTCCATGACCAGTTTGTCAGCCCAAGCGCCAGCAAGAGACTTGGCAGGCCCGGACCGAGAACCGCCATGATGGCGAGCGCAAAGATCAGTGACGGGATTGCAAGCATCAGATTGGTCAACCCGTTGACAAAATCATCCCACCAGCCGCCGAAATAGCCAGCGGATATGCCAAAGCTAAGGCCGATCACCGTGTTGATGCACTGTGAGACGATACCAACCGTCAGAGACACTTGCGCGCCATAGAGAATACGCGAATAGACGTCTCGCCCCTGTGCGTCGGTCCCGAACCAGAACTGGGCGTCGGGCGGCAGTTCGGCATTCATCAGGTCGGCATCAAGAACCGGATTATAATGCGCCAGCAGCGGTGCGAAGACTGCCGCCATCAAAATGATGATGCATACCAGCCCGCCGAATATGAGATTGAAACGGAGCTTCATGGGCGTCACTCGTGGCTGATACGCGGGTCGATGACCGCGTAGAGAATGTCAACGATCGTATTGATGACGAGGAACCATAAAACGATCACGAGAATTGCACCCTGCACCACCGGGATATCGCGCAGCGAAACACTGTCGATCAATAATGAACCAAGCCCCGGCCAGGAGAAAAGCTTTTCCACCACCACGGCCTGCCCCATCATCGATCCGAATTGCAGACCGATGGTCGTGATGATCAGCACCAGCGCATTGCGCATGACGTGCCATTTCACCAGCCTGAAACTGTTCATGCCCTTTGAACGCGCCGTGCGGATAAAATCGGCCCCCATCACTTCCAGCACGGCTGCACGGGTGGTTCTCGCCAGCAACGCCAAGGGCGCAACGCCCAAAGTCAGAGCAGGCAGGATGATATTGCGTATGCCTCCATCGCCGTAACCGAAGCTTGGTAACCAGCCGAGTGTCAGCGCAAACAGATACATCGCCAGCAAACCAAGCCAGAATTGCGGCATGGAAAGGCCCGACACCGCGCCGATCATGGTCGTGCTATCGAGTATGCTTCCGGGCTTGAGCGCGGCCAGAAAGCCCAGCGGCACACCAATCAAAATCGCAAGTCCCATGGCCGCAAAAGCGAGCTTCAATGTCGGCCACATACGCTCCTGAATAAGCGAAACAACGGGCTGCCGCGAGCGATAGGACGTACCGAGATCGAACTGCGCCAATTGCACGAGATAATTGCCAAAACGCACGTGAACGGGTTTGTCGAGACCGAATTCCTGCGTGATTTTTTCGACCAGTTTCGGGTCGCTCATGCCTTTGCCACTGGCGACGAGGCCGGAAGCGATACTGCCCGGAACAACGCTGAATATGACGAAGACCAGCAACGATACAGCCAGAACTGTCGGTATCATCTGCAAGACGCGGCGGACAATAAAATAGAGCACGCAGTCCTCCTTTCAGATCAGCGATGAAACGCTGGAGCAAAGGGGATTTGTGGCCCGCCCGAAAACGAGCGGGCCGGTCCATGGAAGCTCGGATTAACGACCGGACGGAACCGTGTCGTCG
Source organism: Ochrobactrum soli (assembly GCF_003664555.1). Classification (NCBI taxonomy): domain Bacteria; kingdom Pseudomonadati; phylum Pseudomonadota; class Alphaproteobacteria; order Hyphomicrobiales; family Brucellaceae; genus Ochrobactrum; species Ochrobactrum soli. Next base: position 28,782 of record NZ_RCHH01000005.1, read on the forward strand.
ACCCAAAGCTTTTCGTAGGACTGAATTGCAATCTCGGCCGCATTTGGCTGCAAGCCATGCAGCCATGGCTGATGCGCCATGACAGCCTTGTTATAGTTGAAGAACCAGACCGGCGCTTCTTCCTGCAACAGATTGTTGGCTTTCTTCAGAAGCTCATTCTTCTCTTCTTCGGTTTTGACGGCTTTCGCGGCATCGACAATCTTGTCGAATTCCGCGTTGGAGAACTTCTGATAGTTACAGGCCGATTGCGGTGTCGTGGAATAGAAGCACTGCATCGCCGTGAGCGCGTCCGGGCCGCTTTCCAGCGACCACATATAGGCCTGGAAATTACCGGCTGGAACCACATCGGCAAGAACCGATGCTTCGACAGGCTTTGCTTTCACCTTGATCCCAACCTTTGCGAGCATCGGGATGATGGCCTGAACAATGGTCAAGCCCCAGCTTTCATTCTGCGTGGCCGTCAATTCAAATTCGAAACCATCCGGATAACCGGCCTCTGCGAGCAGAGCCTTTGCCTTCTCAGGATCATAGGGGTAGGGCTTGGCATCCTTGTCGAAAGCAGGCGACGAGTTCGGGAGCCAGCCAACCGCACGGTAAGCCTTATCCTTGACGAGACGCTTGATGATCAGATCACTGTCGATGGCGTAATTGATGGCTTGGCGAACACGCTTATCCTGAAACGGCTTAAAATCGGGATTGAAACCGACCGCGCGCGTATAGGCTTCAGCAACTTCGAGCATGTTTTTGCCAAGTTCCGGATCCGCGCGATAGGTGCTGTATTGTGCCGGCCCGAGCACGGCCACATCGATTTCCTTGTTACGGAAGGCAACATCGCGCGCTGCCGCATCGCCCATGATCATGATATTGATCTTGTCGGCGTAGGGCTTGCCGTTATCGTAATATTTGTCCCACTTCTCGACCGTCAGACGCGAGCCGGGCACATATTCGGCAAACTTGTAAGGTCCAAGACCGATCGGATGGCGCTGAAACTCTTCGCTGTCGCCCTGTCCCACAGGATAGATTGCGGTATTGTTGCGCATGAACTGGAAGCCCGGATCAATCGGCTGCTTCAACGTGATTTCCAGCGTGTGATCGTCGATCTTCTTCAGACCCGAAATTTCCTTGGCCTTGCCCTGTCCATAATCCTCAGCGCCCTTGATTTCCGCTATATAGCGCGCTGGAGGCATGGCCTTCTTCGGGTCCATTATCCGGGTGTAGCTCCAGATAATATCGTCTGCCGTCAATGGCTTGCCGTCATGGAAAAATGCATCCTGACGCAGCTTATAAGTATAGACGAGCTTGTCGTCCGAAACACCTACATCTGTCGCCAGCGCCAGAACCGGCTTGTTCAGATCCGCATCCCAGTCATAGAGCGTGCGATGAATGGCCTTGGCGTAGAATTCGTCCTGTGTTGCAGGCGATGCCTGAATATCCAGTGTCGAAAAACTGTCGCCATAAGGCGCAACGAAGTTGACGACGCCTCCCGAGCGCGGCGTATCGGCAGCAAAGGCCGCAGTTCCGGCCAACAATGCGACGGACACCGCCGCAAGCAACGCAAATTTCCTCATGATCTTCCCCTTTTGATTTTTGTAGATCGGATGAATGAACGTATTCAGGCAGCGCAACCGAGGCTTCGCTGCCTGTTCTCCCTACGAACGTTCGAACACCACTTCACCTTCGCGAAGGGTGAGCACGCAATGCGTATCGTTGAGAATTTCCTTCGGCTTCGCGGTGAGCATATTGCGCGAAAAGACTGCAATATCAGCCACCTGTCCCGGGACCAGTTTGCCTTTTACGGTTTCTAACTTCTGCGAAAACGCGCCATATTCCGTATAGACCTGAAGAGCCTCTTCAATGGTCACACACTGTCGCGCATCCATCACCGTGCCCCTGCCCGTTTCGCGCGTCAGCATCGAATAGATGTTGGGATAGGGATTTGGATGACAGACCGGCGCATCGCTTCCCGTTGCCGGTTTGAAACCAAGGTCTTTCCACGTCTTGAGCGGATAGCTTGAAAGAGCCCTCTCCTCGCCCAAAACCGAAATATAGGCATCCCCGAAATCATAGATGAAGACTTGCTGCGGACATGGATAAATGCCCGCCTTCTGCATGCGCGCATGCTGTTCCGGCGTTGAAAATCCGCAATGCTCAATGCGATGACGGCGGTTCGGGTCTGGATAGGCAGTGAAAGCTTTCTCATAAGCGGTGATGAGCTGCCCGATGGCAGCATCACCAATCGCGTGGCACGCAAGCTGATATCCCTTCTTGTGCGCATCAAGCACAAGTGCCTCAAGCTCCGCATCGGGCAAAATCTGCACGCCAATATTGTTGTCGTCACCCAGATATGGTTTGCTCATCCAAGCCGTGCGACCGCCCGCAGAACCGTCGAGGAATATCTTGACGGCGCCAACGGTCAGCATGTCATCACCGACACCGGAGACCAGCCCGGCCTCATAGCATTTTTCAACGATTGACGGGCCCGGATCGCCCAGCAGTACCAGCCACGTTCGCACCGGCAAACGCTTTTGCAGCTTGGCAATATTATAGGCGCGAATTTCGTCGAAACCTGCAACCTGCCCGACCGCTGCATCCATGACGCTGGTAATGCCGTAAGAAAGCAGCAGATTGCCTGCTGCTTCGATAGCTTCGATCATTTCCTCTGTCGTCGCGGTCGGGATGGCCTTGCGAACCGCGCCTTGCGCATTTTCGGCAACCATGCCGGTCAGCACGCCGTTCCGCTGCTCGATCAAGCCGCCGTCGGGAACCGGAGAGTTTTCATCGATCCCTGCAAGTTCGAAGGCCTTCGAGTTGAAGATCGAAACGTGACCGCAGGCGCGCACGAGCATCACGGGATGGTCTGGCGCAACCGCATCAAGTTCCGATTTATGCGGATGACGACCAATATCCAGCTTGGTCTGGTCGTAGCCGCGCGCCTTGATCCAGGTGCCCGGAGGAACAGAAGCCGCCGTTTCGCGGATTGCATTCAGAAGACTTTCCAGCGTAGGCGCGGCATCAGCCGTTGCATCAATCCATTTGAGCGTCAGCCCGACCGATATCAGATGAAGATGAGAATCGTTTAGTCCCGGTGTGGCGAAACGCCCTTCCAGATCGATCAACTGCGTCTTGTCGCCCTTGAGGCCCCAGACCTGATCTTTAGTGCCGGTGGCAAGCACCTTGCCTTGCCAGATTGCCAGGGCTTCGACTGTGCCCTCTTCGTATCCACACCAGATCGTGCCGTTATAAATTATGGTATCAGCACGCAATTCGGGCATTACAGACATTCAGCGATCCCCTCCCTAAGTCACCGCTTTCATAGAACTATTGAGCAGAGTTCCATTGATGGATCAACCGTTCAAGCCGTGGATTTTGCAAAATTTGTGGGAGCAATTTGATCAAAATGACGAACCCGTCGACGGTTCGCCGAAACTGCCGAGAATCGCGGCAATCCATCTTCCAAAAATGGAAGCTGGCTAATGGTAGCAACAACTCTGATGGGAAATAATGGTAGCGCAAGCTCATACCGAAGCAAATGTCATTCTATAATGAGCCGCGTAGAAAAGTTGAAGGCGGAGCCCTACGGTCCCGCCCTCCTGTTCAATCAGATAATGCCCAGAGCATCCATGGCTTCTGCCACCCGCACAAAACCGGCGACATTGGCACCGAGGACATAATCGCCCGGCGTGCCATATTCCTCGGCGGTTTCCGCACAAAGATCGTGGATATTGCGCATGATTTCAGCCAGACGCGCTTCCGTCTGCTCGAAGGTCCAGCTATCGCGCGATGCGTTCTGCTGCATTTCAAGCGCCGAAGTCGCCACACCGCCCGCATTGGCAGCCTTGCCGGGCGCGAAGAGAACTTTCGCATCCTGGAAAATCTTCACCGCTTCAGGCGTGGAGGGCATGTTAGCGCCTTCACCGACAGCGATAACGCCATTCTTCACAAGCGTCTTGGCATCCTTGCCGGTCAACTCGTTCTGAGTTGCCGACGGCATGGCCACATCGCAGGGAACATCCCAGATCGAGCCGCCCTCAATGTAATGGACGGACTGGCCCTTCTGGCGTGCATATTCGGAAATACGTTCGCGACGCACTTCCTTGATTTCCTTGACGAGATCAAGATCGATACCGTTCTCGTCAACGATATAACCATTGGAATCGGAGCAGGCGACCACTTTGCCGCCAAACTCGATCACCTTTTCCATTGTGTAGATGGCAACATTGCCCGAACCGGAAACGACAACGCGCTTGCCATCGAAATCCTGTTTGCGGGCCTGAAGCATGCGCTGCACGAAATAGGTCGCACCATAACCGGTTGCTTCCTTGCGCGCCCTGGAACCGCCGTAGAACAGCGCCTTGCCGGTCAATACGCCGGCTTCATAGCGATTGGTCAGTCGCTTGTACTGACCGAACATATAGCCGATCTCGCGCCCACCAACGCCGATGTCACCCGCTGGAACGTCCACATATTCGCCGATATGACGATGAAGTTCGGTCATGAAGGACTGGCAGAAGCGCATGATTTCAGCGTCGGAACGGCCACGCGGGTTGAAATCCGAGCCGCCCTTGCCGCCACCAATCGGCATGCCGGTCAGCGCATTTTTAAACGTCTGTTCGAAGCCGAGGAACTTGATGATGCCGACATTGACCGAAGGATGGAAGCGAATCCCGCCCTTGTAAGGTCCAAGAGCCGAATTGAACTGCACGCGGAAACCGCGATTGATCTGTACGCGACCCTGATCATCAACCCACGGCACGCGGAAAATAATCTGCCGTTCCGGCTCGCAAATGCGTTCGATCAGGGCATTGTCGGCATAATATGGTCGTTTCGCAATGACGCGCCCAACACTTTCCAACACCTCTCGCACGGCCTGGTGGAATTCAATTTCACCCGCGTTGCGATGGAGGACATCTTCGAGAATGGGCTCGAGCTTTTCATGGACGTTGACCAAAATTTCATCTCCAGAGTCGGTATGTAATCTCATAATGATCACTCTCTAGAATAATTTTTGATCAATTTGAATAAGTATTAAGCATTAATTGTGCGCGAAAAGCAGGGGCAACCTTCTTTTCAGACACCAAGCGCCTGAAATGACGCTACAGAAAAAGATCCGACATACAAAAATGCAATGTTTTCGAGCATTTGCGTAAAAAATAGCCAACTGAAAGTTACCAGTGCAATCATTTCAAGTGTACGACTGGATCGTTTCGATCCATGCCTTGGAGGCGCGGTTTATGGCAACCGCGCCTTGAGTCCTTTACGGGGCACAACGCCTACTGTTCTGAAAACTCCAGAATTGTGCCGCTGGCGTTCTCGGGCAAAACGGCCACGCCTGCCGCCGTTGACGCAAAGGACACGCCATGTGCGGTCAGTGCGGCACGCGCTTTATCCAGTGATCTCACGCGAATGCGCAAGGTTGCAAAAGCACTGGCAGGCGTTTTGTCCAAATCGACATTCGGGTAAAGCGACGACGCTTTCTCGCGATCCAGAACCAGTAGATCGGCCGAGTTCGGCCCGGTCAGAACTTTCCATCCGCCATCGTGCTCAACCGCTTCCCCGGCCTTGAACAGACGGGCAAAACCTTTCGCAGTTGTTTCAGGATCGGCAGCGATGATGACGATAGTCGAGAGACCGATAGCACCATTTTCATGTTCGATCAGCTCCGGCAGCCAGACCGTTTCGCGGGTCTTGTGCTGACACATGAAAACCATGCCCTGCGGAACTTCGCTGTCGGCAAAAGAGACTGTTTCAAACGCTGCGACGCCCTCGCCGCCGCCCGGCAGCTGCACCGGGCGCTGGAATGCGCCAACTTCGCCCGTCGCTATATCGAGTGTTGCTAGCTCCGCCTTTGCCTCGCGTGCATTGTCGATCCGGCAGGCGATGGCATGCAGTCCTTCACCTTGCGCCGCAAGTTTCTGGCGCTGGTGCTGATTGCCCGGGGTTTCAGCAACAATGCCTAGAAGCTCGAAGTAATCTTCCGGAAACATGATCGTGTAATTGCCGGTGCCTTTTTCCTTGCTGTGCAGTCCGCGGGGGCTCAGCGTGAATCCGAAGCGACGGTATTGCTCGGCACTTTTCTCCAGATCATTAACCAGCAGAAAAACGTGGTCGACGCCTTTTACCGGGTGAGACATGTGGAGTTTCCTTTTTTGATAAAATCAGATGTTAGTGGATGGAGGCTTATTTCTTTGTCGGCGCCAGCACAATCTCATGAATTGTGACCTTCGGATTCATTCTGGCGACATAGAGCGCGGTTTCGGCCATATCCTCCGGCTGAATGACGTCATCCATGCGTGCGAGATCAAAACCCGGACGGCGCGCCAAAAGCGGCGTCGCCACCTCACCGGGACAAAGCACCGTGGAACGAATACCGTTTTGTCCCTCTTGCGCGTTCAGGCTCGCACTGAGATCGTTGAGCGCGTGTTTGGAGGCGCCATATGGTACGCCGCCAGCGGGCGACGAAAAACGCCCCGCCCAGGAAGATGTATGGATCATCAGGCCGCCACCCTGCGCCCGCATTGGTGCAAGCGCGGCTGCAATCACGTTGATCGCGCCCTTGATATTGATGTCGATGACATCATCCCATGCATCGAAATCGATATCCGACCAGCTGCGGCGCGGAATGTTAAGCCCAGCATTGTTGCAGACAACATCGAGACGCCCGGTCCATTCGACGATCGCTTCAGCGACATCTGTCATCGCCTTGCGGTCGAGCACATCAGCCGGGAATATCCGGGCCTCGCCGCCTGCAGAAGTAATTTCATCCGCGATGATGGCCAGCCCTTCCGCCTTCCGGCCTGTCAGGGCCACCGGCCAACCCTCGCTTGCGAAACGGCGTGCCATTGCAGCGCCGATGCCCGAACCGGCGCCGGTGACCCAGACCGCTCCGGGTTTGGTTTTGCCCGCATTTTCACTCTGTTCGGGAGAAATCTGGCTCATCAACAAACTCCAAGATAGAAAATCGACATTTATTAACGCATGGTTATCGAGAAATTATACTAATTTTATCGCACAAATTAGTTTATCTTGACAAAATCATAGCGGATTCTAGCATAACGGTGCTTGCATAAGGAAAAGGCCATTGAACGCTGCTTTAAAGAGCAGTTTCAGGGGCTTGAACAATATCGGGACGTGCGGGAAAAGAGGCCGGAAAGCCCTCCTCAACGTCCTTCAGGGGAACATAGAATGCATATCAGAAAAGCTGGCCTTGGCCTGTTTCTCGCAGCCTTTTCACTTGCTACGGCGTCGTCCAACGCTGAAGAAGTGAAGCGCGGCGGTACGGTCATTGTCCATATGAATACCGAGCAGGGCGTCCTCAACCCTGCGCTGCGCGCCTCGACCGGCGTTTACCAGATCACCGGTCGCATCATGGAGCCGCTGATCGACCGCACTTACGAGGGCTACGTGCCGGTTCTGGCAACGAGCTGGTCTTCATCGGAAGACGGCAAGGCCATCACCTTCAAGCTGCGCGAAAATGTGCGCTGGCACGACGGCCAGCCATTCACCTGCGATGACGTTTCGTTCAGCGCGATGAACCTCTGGAAGAAGCTGCTTAACTATTCGACCACGCTTCAGGCCAATCTCGAAGCTGTCGACTGCACCGATCCGCATACCGCCGTGTTCCGTTATTCCAAGCCGATGCCGCTGGAATTGCTGGTCGCCGCGATGCCGGATCTCGGTCATCCGGTGCCGAAGCATCTTTATGAAGGCACCGACATTCTGAAGAACAAGTACAATTCCGCGCCGGTCGGCACGGGTCCGTTCAAGTTTGTCGAATATGAGCGCGGCCAGCACATCATCGCCGAGCGCAATGATGATTACTGGCGCGGCAAGGAATATCCTTACCTCGACCGCATTATCTGGCGCTTCATGCCGGACAAGGCAGCGGCAGCGGCAGCGCTTGAGGCTGGCGAAATGATGGAAACCGCTTTCAACGGCATTTCCATGTCGGACACCGAGCGCCTCCAGAAGGATGGCCGCTTCGACACAGGCACCAAGGGTTTCGAAAACAACGTTGCCCACTCGACCATCGAGTTCAATCTGCGCAACCCGATCCTTGCCAATCTGAAGGTTCGTCAGGCGATCTATCACGCGCTCGACATCGACTTTGCAATCAAGACGATCATGCGCGGCTACGCCAAGCCGGGTCGCGGTCCGATCCCGAGCGCTGGCGGTGCAAATTATACCGATCAGGTCCAGACCTATCCATATGACGTGGAAAAGGCCAAGAAGCTGCTCGACGAGGCTGGGTATCCCGTCAAAGAAAACGGCGTCCGCTTCAAGCTGCGTCACCGTCCGGCACCATGGGGCGAATATACTCAGCTCTGGGCTGAATATTATGCGCAAGCCATGAAGGAAGTCGGCATCGACGTTGAAATCCTGACCAATGACGCACCGGGCTTCCTGAACGGCGTCTATCGCGATCACGATTTCGACACGGCAAGCGGCTGGCACCAGTTCCGTTCCGATCCGGCTGTTTCCACCACCGTCTGGCTGCGCTCCGGCGCTCCGGTCGGCACGGCATGGTCCAACCAGTTCGACTATAAGTCTGACGAAATGGACAGCCTGATCGACAAGGCCGCAAGCGAGCTCGACCCGGCCAAGCGCGCCGATCTCTATCACCAGATCCAGCAGCTTGAGATGAAAGACCTGCCAGTCATCTTCGCCATCGAACATCCGTTCGTCGGCGTGACCAACAAGGTTCTCAAAAACCACCACAACACGCCACGGTGGGATTCTTCAAGCTGGTACGATCTCTGGATCGACCAATAAGCAATGCCAACCGCTGCCGGTCACCCGGCAGCGGTTCACCAGTTTTAGAATGCTGACTATGAATATCTTGCAGGATAATCCGCAATGTCCCTGCCCCCAATCCTGACCTTTGCGCTGCGCCGCATCTTGCAGGCGGTTCCCGTCATCCTTCTCATCATGATCGGGGCGTTTCTGCTCATCAAGCTTGCGCCTGGCGACACGGTTGACGCGCTTGTCGGTGACATGGGCGGTGCAGACCCTCAATTCGTCGCCAATCTGCGCACGGAATACGGTCTGGACCAACCAGTCTGGGTGCAGCTGTGGATTTACATGACCAAGCTGGCTCGGTTCGATTTCGGCTGGTCCTATGTCTATGAACTGCCCGTGTTGGACGTGCTGATGGCGCGGCTCGTGCCGACGCTCCTGCTGATGATTTCTTCGCTTTCCGTAGCGTTCATTTTCGGCATCACGCTTGGTGCCTTTGCTGCGCGCAAGGCTTATTCGCTGACCGACAATGTCATCTCGACGCTCGGTCTTGTCTTCTACGCCATGCCGAGCTTCTTTCTCAGCCTCATCCTGATGTTTATCTTTTCCGTCAAGCTGGGCTGGCTGCCCGTCGGCGGTTACAAGACGCTTGGCGGTTTTTACACTGGCTGGAAGAATGTCTGGGATATTGCCGTACACCTCGTCATGCCGACGACGGCGCTTTCGCTGATCTATCTTGCCTTCTACATGCGCCTGATGCGCACGAGCGTGCTGGAAGTCGCCGACCTCGATTATGTCCGCACCGCCCGCGCCAAGGGCGCCAGCGGCGCAAGGCTGATGTTCCATCATATCATGCGCAACGCTTTCCTGCCGGTCGTAACGCTGCTCGGCCTTCAGTTTTCCACCGTGCTTGGCGGCTCGGTTGTGATCGAAACGATCTTCTCGCTGCCCGGCCTTGGCCAGCTCGCCTATACTTCCGTGATCAAGCGCGACCTCAACACGCTGATGGGTATAATCTTCCTGTGCTCGGTGTTGGTGGTGATCGTCAATTTCATTACCGATCTCATCTATGCGCGGCTTGATTCCAGGATCGAACTGTCATGACATCCCAGGACCTTTCCCTCACCCGCCCACAGGTCTCCCGCACGAAAGTTCTGTGGCAGCGCTTCAGCCGCAACCGCGCTGCCGTGCTGGGCCTTGTTCTTTTCATCGCCGTGGTTCTGATTGCCCTGTTGGCCGATGTCATTGCGCCCGGCGACCCGCTGCGCCGTGCGGGCGATCCGCTTGTCTGGCCATTCCTCAATGCGATAACGCCGCTTGGCACCGATCAGCTCGGGCGTGACATTATGGCTGGCATTTTCCACGGTGCACGCATCTCGTTGCTGATCGGCGTCGTCGCAACCTTGATCTCGATTGTCATCGGCATCGTTATCGGTGCGCTTGCAGGTTATTATGGCGGCTGGGTGGATGATGTGCTGATGCGCATCACCGAAGCCTTTCAAACCGTGCCGAGCTTCGTGCTGCTTCTGGCGCTGGTGGCAATCTTCGGCTCGTCCATCGAGAATATCATCATCTGCATAGGCATCGTCTCATGGACCGCGCCTGCACGCATGGTGCGCGCCGAATTTCTGGCGTTGCGCCAGCGCGAATTCATCGACGCGGCGCGCAATCTGGGTGTCGGCAATATGTCGATCATCTTCCGCGAAATACTGCCAAACGCTTTGCCGCCGGTGATCGTGTTCGCATCTGTCGTTATGGCCACCTCCATCCTGATGGAAAGCGCGCTCGCCTTCCTCGGTCTCGGTGATCCTAATTATGCCAGCTGGGGCAACATGATCGGCCAGGGCCGCGCCGTGCTCCGCACCGACTGGTTCTGCTCGGTCATTCCCGGCATCGCCATTCTGCTCACCGTTCTTTCCTTCAGTCTGCTTGGCGAAGGCCTGAACGATGCGCTTAATCCGAGGCAGAAGAAATAATGACCGCTGCACCCGTTCTCGAAATCAGCAACCTGCAAATCGCGCTGCCGAAGGGCGCCGACCGTCCTTTTGCCTTGCAGGACCTCACACTGACCATCAATCCCGGTGAAATCGTCTGCCTTGTTGGCGAAAGCGGTTCAGGCAAATCGCTTTCGGCAGGCGCGATCATGCGCCTTTTGCCGGAACCGCATGTGCGCGTGACGCATGGCACGATCAAGCTTGAAGGCACTGACCTTTATTCGCTCAGCGAAGCTGACATGAAAAAGCTGCGCGGCGACCGCATCGGCATGGTCTTTCAGGAGCCGATGACAGCGCTCAACCCGCAGAAGACAGTTGGCTGGCAGATCGATGAAGTGCTGCGCCTCCATACCATACTTGGCCGCAAGGAACGCCGTGCCGCCGTGCTGGACATGCTGGCAGAGGTGAAAATTCCCGATCCGGAATCCGCCTATAACGCCTATCCGCACCAGATATCCGGCGGGCAGCGCCAGCGCGTCATGATCGCCATGGCGCTGATCCTGAAGCCGCGCCTCATCATTGCCGACGAACCGACTACTGCGCTCGACGTGACCACGCAGGCGCAAATTCTGAAGCTGATCCGTGATCTGCAACGCGAGCATGACACGGGCATTCTCTTCATCACGCATGATTTTGGCGTGGTGGCAGAAATCGCCGACCGCGTCGCCGTGTTACGGCTCGGCGAACTGGTCGAACAAGGCCCTGCAAACGAAGTGTTGAACCATCCCCAGCATGCTTACACGAAAGCGCTGATCGCATCGGTTCCCGCACTCACCCCGCCCGAACCGAAGCCGTCAGTTGAAGCCCAACCGATTATTCTCAAGGCAAGCGCTTTACGCAAAACCTTCAAGGCGCGTGGCGGATTGCTAACCGGCAAACGCAGTGCCGTGCCCGCCGTAAAGGACCTTTCGTTCGAATTGCGCCAAGGCGAAACGCTGGGCGTCGTCGGCGAAAGCGGGTCGGGCAAGACGACCGTTTCGCGCATCGTCACGCGCCTGCTGGAAGCAGACAGCGGCACGGTCGATGTGAACGGCAAGGATTTTCTGAGCGCAAGCCCGCGTGAAGTGCGCGCCATGCGGAAGGATATCCAGATGGTCTTTCAGGACCCGATGGCCTCCCTCAATCCGCGCCGCCGTGTCGTGGACCTCATCGCACAAGGCCCTATCGTCCATGGTGTACCGAAGGCAGAGGCGCACGCAAAGGCCCGTGAGTTGCTGGAACTGGTCGAGCTTTCGCCCGCTGCTGCCGACCGTTTTCCGCACGAGTTTTCAGGCGGGCAGCGCCAGCGCATCGGCATTGCCCGTGCGCTCGCTTTGGAGCCGCGCATCATCGTCGCAGATGAACCTGTCTCTGCGCTCGATGTTTCGGTACAGGCGCAGGTTCTGCGGCTTCTGGCCGATCTGCGTGAAAGGCTGAACCTGTCGCTGCTTTTCGTAACGCATGATTTGCGCGTCGCAGCGCAGCTTTGCGACCGCATCATCGTGATGTCCAAGGGCGAGATCGCCGAAACCGGCCCGACGGCTGAAGTCTTCGCCAATCCGCGCCACGAATATACCCAGCGCCTGCTTGCCTCGATCCCCGGCAAGAACTGGACGCCACCTCGTTTTGAGAATGCGTGACGTCATGCAAAAAGTAGAATTCCCACCCTCCATCTGGGCCGCCACGGCACCTCCCCGCACAGCTGCAAAGCCGTTGACCAGTGACGCGGAAGCCGATGTTGTTATTGTCGGCGGCGGTTTTACGGGCCTGTCGGCAGCACTTCATCTGGCAAAGCGTGGTAAGCGCGTCATCCTGCTGGAAGGCAATGCGGTCGGCTGGGGTGCTTCGGGTCGCAACAATGGTCAGGTCATCCCGACCATGACGTCCGCCGAGCCGGATGCGATTGCCAAGCGCTATGGCGCTGCGGGCGAACGCTTTGCCCGCCTGATCGGCAATAGCGCTGATATTCTGTTTTCCATCGTGCGCGATGAAAATATCGAGGCTGAAGCCGAACAAAAAGGCTGGTTCCAGCCTGCCCATTCGCCGGGTCGGGTAAAGCTTTCGCAAATGCGTGTCGAGGCGTGGAAGCGGTTCGGCTTTCCGGCGGAGTTTCTTGACCGATCCGCGACATCGCAACTGATCGGCAGCGATTTCTGGTACGGCGGCATGTTCAACCCCACCGGCGGCCATATCAATCCGCTGGCCTTCGCGCGCGGTCTTACCGCTGCTGCGGAGCGCCATGGCGCAATCATTCACGAGCAAAGCCCGGTTACATCCTATCGGCAAGTCGGCGATCATTGGGAAGTGCGTACCGACAACGCCACAGTGCGCGCTAAAGGCTTTTTGCTCGCGACCAATGCTTATACCGGCGAGCTTCGCGAAAGGCTTGCCCCGCGTCTGGCCCGGACAATCGTGCCCGTACTCTCATGGCAGATGGCAACCGCACCCGTCAGCGATAATCTGCGCGCGTTAATTCTGCCCGGACGGCAGGCGGTTTCCGATACACGCGGTGACCTGCGCTTCTTCCGCTACGATGCGCGCAACCGGCTGATCACCGGCGGCATTGTGATGGGTGACTACGATGTCGCCGAGCGCGTAAAGCGCAAGACTGCGCGCGGCATGGCGGAAGCTTTTCCCGCCCTCGGGGAACCGGAAATCACCCATGTGTGGAGCGGCTTTATCGGCATGACGTGGGATCGTTTCCCACGCGTTCATCAGCTTGGCACCAATGGCTGGGCTTGGATCGGCTGCAACGGACGTGGCGTCGCGCTTGGCACATCACTTGGTCGCGAATTCGCGCGTGCGCTCGATGGAGAATCGGTGCAGGAGCTTGCGCTACCCGTTTCAGAGCCCGCGCCATTGCCTTTTCACAAAGTCGCGCGGAAAATCGCGCCTTTCTATCTCGCCTGGCTTCGGCGCAAGGATCTCACCGAACCCAATCTCTAAATCAGCTTATTCATGTGAAAGGTCAGGTCCATGAATCAAATGCCAATTCTCGAACGCCGCCGCATTGAGGCGATGGTCATCAAGAACATCTATGATGTGCTGCGCGAACGCTCCGGCGACGAAGAAGCCCAAGCCGTGGTGGGCGAAGCCGTCAGCCGTTCAGCAATTGAACAGGGCAAAAGCTTTGCCGAAGAACTGGGTCGCACGCCTACCTTGCAGGATTTTGCCGACATCCAGCCGCTGTGGACGAAGGAAAACGCGCTGGAAATCGACGTGATTTCGCAGGGCGAAAACCATTTCGATTTCAATGTCACGCGCTGCCGTTATTCGGAAATGTACCGCGAGATGGGCCTTGGCCATATCGGGCATCTGCTTTCCTGCAATCGCGATGGCGATTTTTGCATCGGCTATAATCCCGCAATGAAGCTGGAACGCACGCAGACCATCATGAAGGGCGCGAGCCACTGCGATTTTCGCTATCGCCTCGACGCCACCGAAGAAAATACGAAGGAAGCCTGATATGCCGGTTGAAAACTGGACGTCGAACCAGCTCGATGAACTCGTCGCATTTCGTCGTGACCTGCACGAAAACCCCGAGCTGCTTTACGATGTGAACCGGACGGCAGACAAGGTTGCCGATGCACTGCGCGCGGCTGGCGTCGATGAGGTCGCAACCGGCATCGGGCGCACTGGTGTTGTCGGCGTCATACGCGGTCAGAGCAACAAGTCTGGCCGTGCCATTGCCTTGCGAGCGGATATGGACGCGCTGCCGATTTTGGAAGAAACCGGCGCGGAATGGTCTTCGAAAGTGCCAGGCAAAATGCACGCCTGCGGTCATGACGGCCACACGACGATGCTTCTCGGTGCGGCCCGCGAACTGGCACAAAGTCGCGCTTTCGACGGCACGGTTATCGTGATCTTCCAGCCTGCCGAAGAAGGCGGTGCCGGTGCCAAGGCGATGATCGACGACGGCCTGTTCAAGCGCTGGCCGGTCAGCGAAGTTTATGGCATGCACAACCGCCCAAACCTTGCGGTTGGACATTTCACCATCAATTCCGGTCCGATCATGGGATCAGTCGACGTTCTCGACATCACCATTGAAGGTGTTGGCGGACATGCGGCCTCGCCGCATCAGACCATCGACCCAATCCCGGTGACAGCCGCTCTCATTCAGGCAATCCAGACCCTGACTGCGCGCACCATCGATCCGCTGGATTCTGCCGTGATTTCGATCACGACTATTCAGGGAGGCGATGCGTTCAACGTCATTCCGCAGAAAATCCGTTTGACCGGCACGGTTCGCACGCTTCGCGAGGACGTGCGTAATCACATCGAGGAAAAACTGACCCGTGCAGTGCAGGGCATTGCCGATGCTTTCGGAGCAACGGCAACGCTCGACTATCAGCGCAACTATCCCGTGACCGTCAATCACGAGCACGAAACCGAACTTGCAGCCATTGCTGCCGAAGCCGTCTCTGGCGCTGATCGTGTCACGCGCGACATGCCGGCCACACTTGGCGGCGAAGACTTCGCGTTCATGCTAAACGAAGTTCCGGGCGCGATGATCAATATCGGCAACGGCCCAAGCGCCAATCTCCATCACCCCAAATATGACTTCAACGACGATGTCATTGCCTGGGGTTGCTCTTATTGGACAACTTTGGTGCGTCACCGTTTGCCAGTTTGACGTCACAGAATACGGTGAGGCAGAATAATGCCTCACCGCACAGTTTTAAGCGGCACTTTTCTCAGGAAGCTGTGGCGAGATCGGAAAAAGCCAGTCATAAGCGATATTGAAAACAAAGGCATAAGCCAGATAGAAAAGCACGATCACCACGTCCATCATCAGCGCGACGATGATCGAAATGCCCAGATACCAGGCAATAAACGGTATCAGCAGCACAATCAGACCCGCTTCGAACAAGATGGCATGTGCAACGCGGATGGGCATAGTTTTATGCACCGTTCCCCTCAGTCGCAGCAAAGCCCGATCAAATCCAAGATTGAAAAGAAAATTCCAGATAGTCGCGGTAGTGGCGGATATGACGCCGATGACACCCATCGCATCCACCGGCTTATCAAAAATAATCGCCGAGCATGGAATGAAGATTGCCAGTCCAATAATTTCAAACATCGCCGCGTGGCGAACACGATCTGCAAAACTACGCACTTATTTATTCCTTGATATTGGTGTGCCCTTTCTATCTATTATTATGGATTTTAAAAGTTAGATACTATCTGGATTTGCGATAGATGAATGTCGAGCTGGACCAACTGGAAGCATTTGTTGCCGCCGCTGAACACGGATCGTTTTCGGCTGCGGCCCGCCATCTGCGCAAAGCGCAGTCAGCCGTCAGTGTGTTGATCTCCTCTCTGGAAGACGATCTTAACGTCAAACTTTTCAGCAGAGCGACACGCAGCCCGGCACTGACCGAAGCAGGCGCGAGGCTGTTGCCCGAAGCGCGTCTGATGCTGGATCGGCGTGAACATCTCA
The DNA here is from genome assembly GCF_003664555.1 of Ochrobactrum soli. Lineage (NCBI taxonomy): Bacteria > Pseudomonadati > Pseudomonadota > Alphaproteobacteria > Hyphomicrobiales > Brucellaceae > Ochrobactrum > Ochrobactrum soli. The sequence continues at coordinate 44,928 of NZ_RCHH01000005.1, forward strand.
TTTCAGTCGCACGAAACTTCGATGAGCATGTCGAGTCCCGCCTTGTGGTTGCTCTGGATGAACTCTATCCCGAACCGGCGGTCGCCGCCCTTTTCGCCGCGTTTGCGAAGCACTATCCCCATGTCGAACTCGAATTGCAGTTTCCGCATTCATCCGTGATCGCCGGGCTGCTTAAAAACGGCAAGGTTGATCTTGGCGTCATGTGGCGGCTGGATCAGATACAGCCCGAACTCGGGTTCAAGACCATTGGCTGGGTGCCGCTTGTGCTTGTCTGCGGTCGAAACCATCCCCTTGCGAGCAGCCCTGTGAATTGGGAAGACCTGCGGACGCACCGGCAGATCATGGTTCGCAAACGCAGTGACGAGGACGAAAAACACAGGCTTCGCGTGGCCGCCGAGGTCTGGTGGGTGGAAAGCCACTGGGTCATTCTGCAAATTCTGAAACAGAGCATCGGTTGGGCTTATATCCCGGAACATATATTGAGGGATTCACCATTGGCGGATGAACTTGTCATCCCAAAACTGCAATTCGACGGTGGCGCCCATCCCGTGGCGCTTGAACTGGTCTGGAACAAGCTCCGCCCGCACGGACCCGCTGCCAAATGGCTGAGACAGCAATTTGCCTCAAACAAGTTTTGATACGCTCAAACGCGCCGCACAAAAGCCGCGACGAGGCACTATTATTTTTTAACAGGAAACTGAAAATTGACGCCCGCAAATATCTGCCATTTCGGCGCGCCGTCGCCTTGATGCCAAACCGTATATTGCGGCTCGATAAACGCATTCATGGTGATGCCTTTATCAAGCTCGAAAACTTTACCGATACCAAAACCGACCGGAATATACCCTTCATTGTCCTCAAGATTGAAGTTCCATGTTGCTGTCGAGCGAAGATACCAGCCATCCTTCAGATTGTAATTGATGATCGGCTCGACGGTTGCCAAGCTTACCCTCTCTCGGTCGCCATGCCCTGCGAACGATGTTTGATAGGTCACCAGGCCGCCCAAAAGACCCCAACTTTGCGGCGCGACGATTACGCCCGACGCCCCGACCTGCCATTTTCCGCTGCCAAGTGCGTCATCCGTCGCGGTTGGGATAACCAATATCGGCCCCGCACCGAATGTGATGTCTCCATGCTTGGGGAGAATGAAAATGTCCATCAGCGTCAGATCACCCAATCCTGTCACATATCCGTCGGGAAACTCCGGCGCTGTGGCGATGGGTAGCGTATACCGTAACAATTGCGGCAAACCGGCTATCTCCGCTGGCACCAGTCCACGCAGGAGAAACTGATTGGATCGCCGACCGGATAATCCATATATTTCCGGCACATAATAGTTATGGAAGTTGACGGTAATCTTCGGTGTCAGGGGATTATTGGCGTCGTTTACCGACTGATGCTCTTGCGCTGCAACGCCATTCATCAAAACGAAGGACAACAGCAGTCCAAGACCTGTACGCGTGAAGATCGACATCTCAAGTTTCCCCATTTCATATCGAAAAAGGTATCTTAAACGCACGGAAAATGAAGTTTGTTACAGTAACAAACAGCACATTTTCTGTGTGTGTAGCGAACTACGTCTTGCTAGGATTCCATCAGAGCGGACATACGCACCAGATCGGCCAGCGATCCTGCCTGCATCTTCTGCATGACATGCGCACGACGCACCTTCACGGTGATTTCCTTCACCTCGAGTTGAGCGGCTATCTGCTTATTCAATAGACCTTGCACGACGAGCGCGAACACATCACGTTCGCCCGCTGTCAGGCTCATCCAACGGTCGTGAATCTCAGAACGCGCTTGTTCGTCCTGCAAACGTTTCTTATCGCCGTCGATGGCCCGATAGACAGCGTCCAACAGATCATGATCACGAAATGGTTTCGGCAGAAAATCAACAGCCCCGTTTCTGATGGCATTGACGCCCATGGTGATATCGCCGTGACCGGTAATGAAGATAACCGGAATACGAATACCGAGGCCTGTCATCTGGGCGAAAAAATCCGTACCTGTCTGCTCCGGCATTCGCACATCAAGTATCATGCAGGACGGGCCGGACTGGCGTTCGAAATCAAGGAAACTCCGCACAGATTCAAAGCTGATCACCTTCATATCGATGGAAGCAAATAAATCTTCCAAGGCGCGCCGAACCGAGAGATCGTCATCGATAATGTAAACGACCGCTGCGTTCTCGTGTGTAGCCGTCATTGCTCGCCCATCCTGACCGCTGGCACTTCCAGCAGAAACGTCACGCCATTCGACCCGGCACCCAATGCACCTTGGGCATCGGTCCAGATACGACCACCATTGGCCTCTATGATAGTGCGGCTGATCGTCAGCCCCAACCCGAAGCCGCCGTCTTTCGTGGTCCAGAACGCATCGAAAAGGCGTTCTCGCGTTGCATTCGTGAGACCTGATCCCGTATCAGCTATCGAAAACCGCAAGCCGGCATTTACGCCGAACTGGGATTTTATCAGGAGAAACCGATCGTCCCTATCCGTCCCCGCCATTGCTTCAATGGCATTGAGGATCAGGTTGCCGATGACCTGCTGTATTTGCACCCGATCTGCCCAAGCGGACGGTAGATCGTTCGCCAAGTCAAGTTGAAGGCGTATCCCATTCCGGTGAAGCTCTGCTGCGGCCAGATCGGCCATTTCACGGATGGCCATGTTGAAATCAAAGCGCCCGATCTTTGGCTTTTCGCCTTTGGACAAGCGGCGAACACGATCAAGGATTTCACTCGCACGATGAGAATCCGCAGATATCCGCTCAAACGTTGATAGAGCACGCGCCACGTTTGGCGGAGTTTGTGACAGCCAACGGTGGCCGGCGCCCGCACTGGTTTCGATTGCAACCAGTGGCTGGCTGACTTCATGGGTAATGGAGCCGGTCAGCTGACCAAGGGTGGTCAGTCGTGCAAGTCGCAACAAGCGTTCCCGCGTCTCGTGGGCTTCTGCTTCCGCATCGACCAGTTTCAGGCCCAGATATGCTGTGCACGCGATGGCCACAATGCTGATCAATGTGTTGATGAAACCAACATTATAAGAGCCCGAGCGCGTCAGGCCGAAGCTTACAACAGTCAAGACGATGCAGCCAGCGGCGACACCAATCACTGTGCGGTGCGAGAACAATCTGGCCGAAACCAGCACGATAGCTGTATAGAAAACAGCGGCGGCTATCGCGTAATCGGTGACTGTGTCGAATACGAAAATGGCGGCGCAGAAAATCGCTAGTACCAGAGATGCCGCAATGTCCTGCGGAGACATGCGGTGAAGGCCTTTCATTCGCATCTAGCGCTCCTCTCTGGTGTTAAGTTTGAAGCTTCATTTGAACCTTATAGCTCCAATCCTTTGGTTTGATCTACCATGATACTTCGCAAGATCCGGCATGCGTTCAAGCCACACAGTCGTTTCTATGAAAAAGTGACCAGCAGCATAGCTGCTGGCCACTTCCTTCGATGTGACGCTGCGAGGCACCGACAGCGTCACATCAGAACCACTGACCAAAGCGACGAATGTAGAAACTCTTCATGCCTTGGGCGACAACACAGTAGGCGAACAGCGTTGCGAGCAGCCATGGGAAATAAGCCCAGGGTAGCGGTTGCAAGCCGACCATAGTTCCAAGCGGCGAGAATGGAATGTAGATGCCAAGCGTCATGATCAAACCGGTCATCAGCATCACGGGCAAAGCGGCAGTGCTTTGGATGAACGGTATTTTCTGCGTGCGCAGCATATGCACCACAAGCGTCTGCGACAGCAGGCCCTCAATGAACCAGCCCGACTGGAACAGTGACTGCATGTCCGGCGTGTTCGCCGCAAAGACATACCACATCAACGCGAAAGTCGTGATGTCGAAGATCGATGACGTCGGCCCTACCCAAATCATGAAACGACCGATGTTCCGGGCGTCCCATTTCCGGGGTTTTGCCAGAAACTCTTTGTCCATGCGATCCCATGGCAGGGAAAGCTGGGAAATGTCGTACATCAGATTCTGGATCAGCAAATGAATTGCCAGCATCGGCAAGAACGGTATGAAAGCGCTCGCCACAAGGACCGAAAACACATTGCCGAAATTCGAGCTGGCGGTCATATTCAGATATTTGATGATATTACCAAAGGTTTCACGACCTTTGATAACACCCTCTTCCAGCACCATCAGACTCTTTTCGAGAAGGATAATATCGGCAGATTCCTTCGCAATATCAGTGCCACTATCAACCGAAATACCCACATCCGCATCGCGCAATGCTGGGGCATCGTTGATACCATCGCCAAGAAACCCAACCGTATGACCATTTGCCTGCAACGCTTTGAGAACCCGTGATTTTTGCAATGGCGTGAGCTTTGCAAAAACTGTGGCTTCCTCAACCGTCGCGCGCAATTTTTCGTCGTTCATCTTCTCGATTTCTCGACCAAGAATTGGCGTGCCCGGCTCCAGTCCAACTTCACGGCAGATCTTTGTGGTGACGACATCATTGTCCCCAGTGAGTACTTTGACGGCAACGCCATGCTCGGCCAAGGCGGCAATTGCGGGACGTGCAGTTTCCTTTGGCGGATCGAGGAAGGTCAGGAAGCCTTGCACCACCAGCTCTTTCTCATCCGGGATATCATAGCGCGCCACGGTGGAAGACGGATCGATCTCTCGTGTGGCGACCACCAGCACACGGAAACCATCACGATTGTAATCGCGTGCCAGTTCGACAAGCGCTTTACGGCGCGCATCATCCAGCGGCTTGATTTCATCGCCGTCGCGAATTGAGGTTGAGATCGCCAGCATTTCTTCCACTGCGCCTTTACAGACCAGCAGATGCTCGCCACCAAAACCTTCAACCACAACCGACAAGCGGCGACGAACGAAATCGAACGGCAGTTCATCCACTTTTTTGTAGAACCGAGCTGAAGCAGTGCTTGAGGGGCTGTCTTCGGCAAAGCGAATAACGGCCTGATCCATAAGGTTCTTCACGCCGCTCTGATGGTAGCTGTTGAGCCATGCCAACCGCAATACACTTGGATCACATTGGCCGTTAACATCAAGATGGTGTTCGAGGATGATCTTGTCTTGAGTCAATGTGCCGGTCTTGTCTGTACAAAGCACATCCATCGCCCCGAAATTCTGGATGGCATTCAGACGCTTCACCACGACTTTGCGGCGCGCCATTGTGACAGCACCTTTGGCAAGGTTCGAGGAAACGATCATCGGTAACATTTCGGGTGTAAGACCAACCGCCACAGCGAGCGCAAACATGAAGGCGTCAGGCCAGTCCCCTTTGGTAAAGCCGTTGATCAGCAGGACCACCGGCACCATTACCAGCATGAAGCGGATCAGAAGCCAGCTCACGCTGTTAACACCCCGATCAAAGGCCGTTTCTGCGCGCGAACCCACGACCGCCTTCGCAAGCGAACCAAAGTAAGTGCGTGCGCCGGTTGCGACCACAACAGCAGTCGCTGAGCCGCTGACGACATTTGTGCCCATGAAGCAGACAGTCGGCAGATCAAGCATGTCCATCTGATCACCGACGGTTGCTTTAGTCTCGGCAGACTTTTGAGCAACAGCGCCAAGCGTGTCATATTTTTCAACCGGTAGAGCTTCACCCGTCAGGGCCGCCTGACTGACGAACAGATCACGCGATTCAAGCAGTCGCACGTCGGCAGGGATCATATCGCCAGCTGAAAGCTTGACGATATCGCCTGCGACGAGTTCGGCCATGGGAACTTCGACCAGTTTTGCTTCCACACCTTGTGCGTTTCCGCTTCCCTGACGGCGCAACACTGTTGCAGTTGTGCGCACCATGGCCTTAAGCGCTTCCGCAGCTTTGCCGGAGCGGAATTCCTGCCAGAAACGCAGCAATGCGCTGAGGAACACCATCGTCAAGATAATCGTCACGCCGGTATATTCCGGGTCTTCGCCGTTGCGCAGCGGAAGAATGATATCCGTAACGGACGATATAGCCGCAAGCGTTACCAACACGGCGATAAACGGGTTTTTGAAGGCGAGCAGAAACTGTACCAACGCGTGCGGACGCTTTTCATGTGCTACATGATTGGGTCCGTCCTTGATCAGGCGGTGTTTCGCTTCAGTCTCAGTCAGGCCGTTGATGGTCGTCCTGAAATTTGCGAGCGTCGTATCAACGCTGTTTTGTGCCTCGCGCACCGCACGCATTGACAGTTTCCTGTCGTCCTTGCGGGCAGCGGCAGATACGGGCTGTTTCAATATGGCATTCATGTCATTATCCTCATGCCGCCACGTCCGGCACGAGCGCTGACATGCCCCCCTTAAGGGATATGCCAACCCATGCCGCACCGTCGAAGCGACGTCCGGTTTGTTTTCCTGTCGAGATTGTGAAAAGCCTGCCCGATTAGCGCTACCGGGGATAAACGAGCGGACCTACTGGGGTCATCGTCCATGGTCTAATTTCACTGTTTGAATGATTTCGCTTATCAATGCACCCAGGTTGACGTTCGGTTCTGCTGCCCGGCAGCAAGCAACAGGCCGAAACGTTCCAACACCGGCAACGACCTATAGTGTGCAATCTCTTCGCGGTCTGTTGTCCAGCGACATTCCACGCGTCCGTTTTCAGGATTGACGTACCAGATCGTTGTCAGTTGGGGAGCCTTCCGGATGGCTCCGTCACGGTTCACATCGGCTTCAAACACGTGGCTATAAGTGGTTATGCTGCTGCGAGCGGTTTTGCGGCTAATGGAATGCATAGGCACACCAAAGCGCGCGCCAAAATTTGCGATTGCGGCTGCAATATTCATCTCTTACCTCATGACGCGCCACTGCGAGCGTCCGGGCAAGAGCATGAGATTAGCTCTCGTCGAACAACCCCAGTGGCGACAGCTTTCGACTACTGTCGCTTGGCATTGTGTTTTCCTGTGTTAAGGAGCTTGTTGCTCCGACGGCATCTCTTTACCAGATGCGCCTTTCGCGAGCTACGAAAATGCATGGTTTTTGCAAGGTGCATTATGGTACACGGCATATACCAAGGTATACGCCGTGTGATGCTTGGGCAGTCTGCATGCACCGCAGCCGCTGGCGTAGCTCAATTACGATGCTTTTCCAAACCGATCCGCCGATTGATCCAATCGGGCTTGATGGTGGCTTTGGACAGTTCAAGATCGGCAAATAGCTTCTCCTGTACCAACTCAGGCATTTTGCTTGAACGCGGCGATCCCGACGCTCGGCTGACATGCATCAAAACCTGCTCGCAGAAGGCCGTTTCCTCCCCGTCTCCATTCAGCATCCGCATAAAAACATGCATACGCTTGTGATCGACATTCAAGACAGACAGCTCCACGTTCAATGTTTCATCGACGTGGCATTCTTTCAAATATCCGATACGGCTATCAAGGGTATAGAGCGTGGCATTATTTGCCTCACGATAGGCGGCATCAATGCCAATTCGGTCCATATAGGCAGTGGCGGCATCCGAAAAGACGATACCATAGGCATAGTCCCCCATATGGCCGTTATAGTCTATCCAGCTCGGCGAAACGCTTGTGCGATAAATGGGTAAGGTTTCACTCATGCTCATTTCCTCCGCTCCAGCCAGGCATAGAACTCTCCGACGATACCTTTACGGAAGAGGATGACGCATGCCATGAAGATGATGCCGGTGACGATTGTGACGGGGAAGTCGGACGTTGCGAGATAGTTCTGCAAGGCGACGACGAAGGCTGCACCGACGATGGGCCCGATCAGCGTGCCGATCCCGCCAAGCAGCGTCATCAGGATCACTTCACCCGACATCTGCCATCCGACATCGGTCAGCGTTGCAAACTGGAAGACGAGCGCCTTCAGACCGCCTGCCAGACCGGCAAGGCCCGCCGACATCACGAAAGCGGCCAGCTTGTAGCGATTGACGGAGTAGCCGAGCGATATGGCGCGGTTTTCATTCTCGCGCACCGATTTCAGGATCATGCCGAAGGGCGAGTTGATGATGCGCCAGATGGCAAACACGCCG
>NZ_RCHH01000006.1:0-359264 GCF_003664555.1 Ochrobactrum soli
TCCTGGCTCGATGGCTATGCCGAAGGCGGAGACAGCATCTATCGGCTGACCTATGGCGATCAAACCGTGGACACCGTCACGGGTGTGGTTGGTTTGCGCGCCAATTACGCCATCGACTATTCGTGGGGGCGCCTGACCCCCGGTGTCCGCGCCGAATATGCTCATGATTTTCAGGGCTCGAGCCGGGCCGCCATGGGATATAGCGCGCTTGGCGGGCTTCCCTATGCGCTCGATGTTGAAGGCGCGAGCAGCGATAGCGCCAATGTGGGGCTGTCGCTCGATTTCAGCTTTGATAATGCCTGGACCACAGGCGTCGAGTATCAAACCGGCTTTGGTGGCTCCGGCGCGCGAAACCACGCGATTGCACTGCGGGTTGGTGCGAAGTTCTAGTTTTTTGCCAGCAGGCTAGCAACGGGTGCTGACAGATAGAAAGCGGGGCTTAGGCTCCGCTTTTTTTCGTGAGGGAATATTAGCGATTCAGCGACTTACGGGGCGCTTTTTTATAGTATGTTGCCAGTTATTGGGGGCACATCGCATGTTTAATTTGCTTAGGATTTTATCTTTATGCGTCGCGACGTTGTCCGGATTTATCTTAATTAGCGGCGCAAACGAGCAACCATGGCAACGCGCAAAGAACGTGCCATTCCAGATCAAATCTGGACTTTTGCTTGCAGACGAGGCCTCTCAAAGGCGGTCCGCTACATTAAGTCTGGTTTGCGATAGCGACGGGCAATTGAGGCTTGTGTTAGTCACACGCTTGCCAGGACGCGATTTCGGGATTGTCCTCGGCCAAAACGTGCCAGCATCTCTCTTTGTTAACGGCATCAAACAAGAACAGGAAATTGCAGTAGATGTTGTTGCCGTTGGCAGACCTCTGGGGTTGGTTGAATCGTGGTTCAACGAGGAAGACGAGGCCGAACCTGACACCATAACAAGTCCACCACTTAGCCCCGGAGTTCTTAACAACTTGGAAAACTGGTTCATGCCGTCGCGGCCGAATAGGGTCTCCGTTATGGGAATCTACGAAACTGGAGTGTTTATGAAAGGGGTAGTCGACGGGTCCGAAATCAAACAGTTTCGAACGATTTGCAGATAAGTTGCTGAAAAAGATTGTCTAAATACGATGCACTACGATTGGTGCTGGGAGGGCGGGAGAAACCCGTCTGCTGGCAAGCCAGCACCAGCTGATCCACTTCCAAGTCTTTCCTACTGGCCTGGCTATGCGCGCGAAATCTCCGCCACCGTGCGGGGTTTTTCATCTCGATGAGATGCCAAGGCCTTCAATTAACTCGGGTCGGCCCAGTGCGTTAAACGCTTCCGCAACCGCTCGTCGAGTTGCGAGATGCTGCATTTTACTGACTCCGCTCGACCGCGAAGCTTGGGGCATCTTCGCCTTTCCCTTCCTGCAGAAAGTCCATCAGTTCGCCCATTAGAACCTCGGCGACCGGCTTTATCATACCAAGCTCAATGACACCCTTATCGGTCTTTATACTGAGAATTCCGAGCAACGGGTCATGATTTAGAACCTTGTATTTTGCGCCCAGCAGTTTATCGAATTGATAAGGTCCAAACTTTGACATTTAATTTCCCTTCGAATGGCATTTCCCTGCGCATCATAACAGGAAGGCGGTACGTCGTTCCTCTCTTTTTTATCCAGCGGCACAACCTACCGTCACAATCAAAATACAACCATAGGTAACGCGTAAGTGAGGTGCGTAGAGTCGATTTTCTCTGCTTCAACTCTACGCAAATGCACGCTGCTAAATGTGCGCAATCATCCTCATAGAGAGATTGCGCACTTGAGCGCGCAGCGCATCAAGTTGCGTTTTTTAACTTTACGCACTTTACGCACTTGCGCGGCAAGAAAAATACAACCTGATTTGAGGGCGGCCAAAATATTTGCCGGGCTGCGTCGGCCATTAACACCACATTTATTGAGACGTTCCACACTCCTCTTGCCGCCACCAACGGCATACCGCAATCAACACGAGGAGCTCACATGGCACGCAACCGCACGCGCGCGCCTTCGTCTACGACCACAACCGCCAGCAAAACCCAAATCGTCCGCATCAATGGCGCGCGCGTCAAGATTACCACCAAGGCAGGGAAGGTGACGACAAAGCCAGCCTTGCCGCTCGAATGGGAACTACAGGCGGCACAGGTGTCCGCACTTCGTCGCTTGCCACAGTTCCAGCGCCAGTTCCTGCTGGCGGGAGACATGAACGCCAGCAAGCGTGGGCCAAGGGCTCAGGCACTGGCACTCGCAACGGGAATGACCAGCGGCGAGCCTGACCTACGCATCTATGGCGAATACGGGCGTCTGCTGATGATCGAGAACAAGGTCGGGCAGGGAAGACTGTCACCAGCCCAGAAAGACCGCCACGCGGCCCTTGAGCGGCTTGGCTACACTGTTTTGGTCATTCGGGCCTCCACAACGACAGAAGCCGCTGAGCGGGCCGTTACGGCGGTTCTGGGGTGGCTGGCACAGGAGAAGGGGAAAGCAGTATGAGGCAGAAACTGAAAGACAAATACTTCGCCGCAAATGACAACTGCCCGATCGATGAAGACCAGCATTCATCACCTCCATATGCACGAGATTTGGAGCTAAGAGGCTGGCAGATCGCGGCAATAAAGCGCCGGGAAGAGTTCGAGTTCTACGCCGTCGACGGGGTTTATCTCGCAGACCTTTTGGAGGAAGCAGCTTGATGGGAAATGTGATCTATCTGGACCGAGCAGCACGGGCCAAGCAGGAAACCAAAGCAATGGCCACGCAACTGCGACGCATCAAACAGCGCCAGTCCATTGGAGATCCTTCCGCTCCTGCGAATGATAACGAGGATTTCCCACTGCTGGCGGTTTTGCGCCGGGACAAGCTGCACGGCTACATCGAACAGGTTATGCAATATCGTCGGATGGTCGCGATCGCCGAAGCGGAGCCCCTCAAAGGTCAGGACTATGGGTATGATGCTGGCCTGCACGCTGCTCAAGAAAGCAAACGCTTGAAAGGCACTGAAGAGGTTGAGGCTGCCGCGGCGCGGAACTGGGAAGGCGGAGTGAAGGGTGGAGATATCGAATATTCCGGCAAGCTTCGCAGAAGCAAGGGAGCATATGCCCTTCCTGCCATGCGAAAGGTGAATGTGAAAGTTGACGCCTACTTCGAGAACGACGATGGCACGGTTCCAATACCCAAGACCGGTAAGACGCCGAGCCTGAGTTTGAAATTCACCGACGATCTCCTGCTGGAGAAAATTGATACAAGACCGATACTTGCCTATCTGCGGTCAAGACTCGGGCCGCTCATCGAGCCATTCGAGGATGCGGTGCTTGGTGGGCAGACGCTAACCAAGATCGGGGAAAAGGAAGGCGCTAAGGGTGTCCAAGCCCCAGCTGTCGGACGGGCTCTGGTTCTGCGAGCGCTGTCAGCAGTGCAAGGAGCGATGGACGATCTGGAGCTTCACCCACTGGCGTATCGAAACATCTGGGAACTCGAAGACGCAGCTTAGCCACTTATAAGCCAATCCCCGCCAACTCCCCAATGAGGGGAAGACTACATCAAGGCCGCCATGCGCGGCCTTTCTCATTTCAGTGCGGTTACAAGAGCCGCCCCTGTCGGCATTGCCGGTGGGGTAACTATTCCAGCGCCGTTTCTCCTCCGGCTGCTGGTTCGGCGGGTTGAGTAGCCGTCGTTTTAGGTGCTACTCCCCGCCGATTGTATTTTAGCCAAGCGTGAAGAAGTCAAAGCCGTCTTTGTGGAAATACATAAACTCAATGACTTTACCGTTTTCGACGGTTGTCATTCTTTTCTGCATTGGGCTCACATACGGGAATTTCTTTTTGACAGCATTACCAAGTTGTACATGGTAGATCAGCTTATCCGACTCTGGAGTGTTGGCCCTTACCTTCACCAAACAACCCATCTTCCCTGGCCAGTATGTCACGAACATTGATTGGTCCGAGTTCGTGCCGCTTTGATATTGATAGGGTCCAAACATCCCCTTGCCGTGCTTGGTCTCGAAGTTTTTGATGCCGTGTCTAGCCGCAGCCGACTTGAGCGCAGATTCATTAGTTGGATAGCTGTTTAGGCAAATATCTTCAAAAATTTTGATAGCTGGATGTTGGGGTACGGCGTCGGCTTGCTGCTGAAAAGTGTTTGATGGAGTTTGGCAACCCGCAAGAGTTACAGCCACGAATACCGCACCAGTGAGCGTCAAGAACTTCATGATTTCCCCTACACAACCCGAATTAGCACGACTCATTTATGAGTCGATCTAGAAAATCAAGGATCGCAATTCTGAGTTGCGGGTGTGTTCACCATCTGATTTTATGCGGAGTAGAGAAGTGGTCATCTCGCCTGGCTCGTAACCAGAAGATCGTCGGTTCGAATCCGACCTGCCGCAACCAATCGACCTGTTCCAGGGCCTGGCCCGCGAGATCGCCTTTGCGGTCGCAGGTCAACCAATTGCCCGTGTAGCTCAGATGGTAGAGCAGCTGCCTTGTAAGCGGATGGTCCGGGGTTCGATCCCTCGCTAGGGCACCAGTTCGAAGGTAAGCATGGCCAGACGTGATCAGCGCAGCACGGAAGCAGCTGCTTACCGCAAGCTCTACAAGACCGCACGCTGGCAGCGCTTACGTGAGCGGCAACTGACCGCGCAACCCTTGTGCGCCTACTGCCTGCAGCAAGAGGATGTCACGCCAGCAACGGTGTGTGACCATGTCAGGCCACATAAAGGCGATGAGGCGCTGTTCTTCGACCCTGACAACCTCCAAAGCCTCTGCGCACCGTGCCATGACCGCATCAAGCAGCGGGAAGAGCTAGGGCAGGACGTTATCCGGTTTGGTCTGGACGGGTGGCCGGTCAGCTGACCACCCGGGGGGGGCATCAAAAAGTCCAAAAGCCAACAATTCCCGGACCGGCGGGGAACTCGAACGCGTTATCCCGCAAGTTTTGAAGTTTATTTTTGACAGGTGATATTTATGGGCGCCAGGGGTCCAAGGCCCGAAACGCCCGAAATGCAAGCGCTGAAGGGCAACCCGGGCAAACGAAAGAAAAGGGCGGCTTCGATCCGTCCTTCCGGTGATGTTTACATACCGAATTATCTGGATGATGACGCTCGCGAATGCTTCGAGATGATCGTTTCGGCCATGCCGCCAGAAACGTACGCCGCCACCGATGCGGGCGGTATTGCTGTTTATGCTGCGGCATGGGCCGACCACAAACGCGCGACTGAAGCACTTAAGACAGAACCGGCACTCGTTGCTGGTTCGACCGGCAATCTCACCGTGAATCCTTGGTTCAAGATCAAGAACGAAGCAGCGCGCATCATGATGAGCATGGGCGACAGGCTAGGCCTTGATCCAAAGGCACGCGCGGCTTTGACGCCGCAAAAGGAAAAGCCGAAGAGCAAATTCGCCGGGCTTATTGGCGGGGAGAAGTGATAATCCGTGAGTTTACAGCGGCCTGATTGGGCAAAGCGCGGACAAGGCGTCGACCAAGCGGGGCTGGACCGTGCGGAACAGGTTATTAAGTTCATCGAACTGCTACGCGTCCCCAGCGGTGAGGGACAGGGCGGGCCTATGCGGCTTCGTCCTTGGCAAAAGCAATTCATTCGAGATTTGTATGCGCCGCATGTTGACGGAAACCGGCGTGTTAGGCGCGCAATTCTCTCGGTTGCTCGTAAGAACGGCAAGACAGCGATTATCGCTGCAATCGCATTGGCTCATCTCATTGGCCCGGAAGCCATCAAGAATGGCGAAATCTATTCTGCCGCAAATGACCGCGAACAGGCGGGGCAGGTGTTCAAGTTTCTGCGTCAGCTAATTGATGCCGACGAGGAGCTTTCACAGGTTCTCGACATCGTGCCATCGACAAAGACGGTGGTTTGCAAGCAAAACGGTTCGTTCTATCGAGCGCTGTCGGCGGACGCCGGTACTAAGCATGGTTTGAACCCGTCTGTCTGGATTTATGACGAACTGGCACAGTCGCGTAATCAGGAACTCTACGAGGTAATGAACACTTCGCAGGGCGCCCGAAAAGAGCCGCTGGGCATAGTGATTTCCACACAGTCGCCAGATCCTGAGCACCCGCTTTCAAAATTGATCGACGATGGCTTGGTCGCAAATGATGCCACTGTTCTTGTCCATCTTTATTGCGCCCACGACGAAGCGGAAATTATGAACGAGGATGCGTGGAGGGCGGCGAACCCGGCGCTGGGAGACTTTCGTAGTGTCGAAGACCTGAGCGCGCTGGCTATACAGGCAAGCAGAATGCCGTCGATGGAAGCCAGCTTTCGGAACCTCTATCTGAATCAGCGCGTCGACCAGAATTCGCCGCTTATCCCGCGTTCTGAGTGGAAGGCCTGCCAAACCGGCGACACGCTAATGCTGGGCGAAGATATCTATCTCGCGCTCGATCTGTCTGGCGTGCACGATCTTACGTCACTGGTCGGCATATCCGCAGCGGTTGGCGAAGAACGGGTAAAGGCCTGGCACTGGAAGCCGCATGATTTCCTGTTTGATCACGCCAAGCGAGATCGTGCCCCATATGACTTGTGGGCGAAAGACGGCTGGCTCGAAACACCGCCCGGCCGTGCGATTGACTATTCCTATGTAGCCAGCCGCATCGCTGAAATCCGTGAGGACTATTCCATTCGCGGATTGGCATACGACCGCTGGCGCATCGAACAGCTACTGGTCGAATTCCAGCGGATCGGCGTCGACGCTTATATCGACGGCAAGGACAAGCCTTTCGACGGCGCGCTGCGGTTGGTGCCGTGGGGTCAAGGCTATCGCGATATGTCGCCAGCAGTAGAAGCGCTTGAGGCGTCATTTATCCATCGGCGCTTCAAGCACGACGGCAATCCAGTGCTAGCCTTCTGTTTTGCCAATGCAATCGCCGTCTCCGACGCCAGTGGCAATCGCAAACTCGACAAGAGCAAGACACGCTTTCGCATCGACGGTGCAGTCGCGACCGCAATGGCAGCAGGGCTTAAGGCTCGCGAGGTTGAGCCCGAGCAAATCGAGTCCGTCTACAAGAAACGCGGCATCCGAATGGCCGGCTAATCGGAACAAGGAATATCTATGGGAATTCTTGACCTGTTCCGGTCCAAACCGGAGGCAGCGCCTTCGGTCGCGCCGAAACGAGCGCCGCGAGCTGACTGGCAATATTTCGACGGCTTGGACGATCCAAGGTTAGCCGCCTTTCTTGGCGGAGGCGCAGAAACCGCAAGCGGCATGGCGGTGACGCCCAAAGCTGCTCTGTTCAACACAACAGTTTTTCGCTGTGTCGACCTCATCTCAGGCAGCATCGGGATGCTGCCTTTTTACTTGATGTACAAGGACGGGAAGGGGCGACTTCACCCAGCCGATGATCATACTCTGTTTGATGTTCTTCTTACGCAGCCGAATAACTGGCAGACGGCGTATGAATTCCGCCGACAGCTCCAGTCGCATGCACTGACCTACGGCAATGCCTACGCCCGTATTGTTCGAAGCGGTAGGCGCGTCGTTGCGTTGCAGCCTTTGCACCCGACCAATGTCACCGTCGAGCAGAAAGACGATCTGACCGTCATCTACAAGGTCGTATTGAAGGGCGGTCGGTATGTCGAGCTGCCCCAGTCGGAGGTATTTCATCTCCGTGACATGACGGACGATGGCGTCATCGGCCTTTCCCGTGTCCAGCAGGCAAAAGAGGCTATCGGCCTTGCCATGCAGACCGAGAAAGCCGCGGCTCGTCTGTTTAAGAACGGTACTATGGTCGGCGGTGCGCTCACGCATCCCGGCAAGCTTGGTGATGACGAGTTCGAAAACCTGGACACCAGCCTTAAGGATAAGTTCTCCGGTGCGGAGAACGCACATAAGTGGCTAATCCTCGAAGAGGGCATGAAGGCCGAGCCGTTCTCGCAGACGGCAAGAGACAGCCAGCAGATCGAGACAAGAAATCATCAGATCGAGGAGGTTGCGCGCGCTTTTGGTGTGCCGCGGCCGCTTTTGATGATGGACGACACATCGTGGGGCAGCGGTATTGAAACCCTTGGCCAGTTTTTCGTTCGCTATGGCTTGGCGCCGTGGTTCATCGCTTGGGAGCAGGCGGTTTCTCGGTGTCTGCTGACGCGCGAAGAGCGTCGATCGTATCAGGCTGACTTCGACGAGCGCGAATTGCTGCGCGGTTCGATTAAAGATCAGGCCGAATTCCTCGCCAAAGCGCTGGGTTCTGGCGGTTCCCGACCGTGGATGTCCCAGAATGAAGCTCGCGATTATGTGGGCTTGAGCCAGAGCGACGATCCAGACGCGGACAGCCTCAAAAATCCAATGACGCAGCCAGAAACTGGCCGCCTTCCTTCAGGAACACGCAATGAGCCTTAACAGAACGCCGGTTGCAGCCGTTGCGCGACCGAAGTCGTATCAGTGGGATGTGCCTCTCTCCGCCTTGGAGCGGTGGGAGAGCGCTCCACAAGCGGCAGAAGCTGACGATCCGAACACAATTTCGATCTTTGACGTGATCGGAGAGGATTATTGGAGCGGAGGCGGGTTTACGGCCAAGCGAGCCGCTGCCGCTCTTCGATCTATCGGGAAAAATCCAGTTACCGTGAACGTGAATTCGCCAGGCGGCGACATGTTCGAAGGGCTGGCGATTTACAATCTCCTCGCAAGCCATCCCGGCGAGGTCACCGTCAACGTAATGGGTTATGCGGCGTCTGCGGCATCAATCATCGCGATGGCTGGCGACAGGGTGATCATGTCGACCGGTTCGATGATGATGATCCATCGAGCGTGGGGTCTCGCGGTCGGCAACACGCATGATTTTACCGACGCTGCGACGTTGTTTCAGTCCTTCGATAGTTCAATGGCAGATATTTACGCCGCCCGAACCGGACTGGCGCAAGACGTCGTGCTTTCTCTATTGGATGGCCCGTCAAAGGCGTCGGACGGCACTTGGCTGTTAGCTGATGAGGCAATTGAAAAGGGCTTTGCGGACGAGAAGGGCGCCGGAACTGCCAAGTCTGACGCAAAAGCTGAACTTCCCGCACATATCGCAGCGATGCGCCGGATTGACCGGGCGTTGGCTGCCGCAGGTGAGACGCGCCGTTCGCGTACTCAACTTCTCCATGAAATTCGAGGCGAGCGCGATGCCGCCGAGAACGCCACGCGCGACGCTGGCAAGACCAGAGCCAAGGACATGACCGGCATCAAGGCCGCTCTTGTCAGCACAACGAATATTCTTTCCAAGGGATAACCAAATGGAACCCGATGAAATCAAGGCGCTCATTGAAGCGCAAGGCCGCGCATTTGAAGCGTTCAAGGCAGAACACAGCGCAGCTCTTAATGACGTAAAGAAGGGCACAGAAGATGTCGTTCGCACCGAAAAGGTCGAGCGCATCAATGCCACTGTAAGCGACCTTCAGGCGGCTCTCGATGAGCAGGCGCAGAAGCTCGCAGCTCTCCAGACGGCAGGTGCGTCCAAGCCTGGCGATGCCGTCAAGAATGCCGAATATACCAAGGCGTTTGACCGCTTCTTCCGTAAGGGCGATGAGGCAAGCATTGACGCATTCATTCAGGCCAATCCACAGGCCGCGATGAGCGTCGCCGTTCCAGAAGACGGCGGTTATACGGCTCCGACCGAATGGGACCGCACCATTACCGACAAGCTGAAGATCGTTTCTCCGATGCGCGGTATCGCTTCGGTCATTCAGATTTCTGGTAACGGCTTCTCCAAGCTCTACAATGACCGCGCTACGGCGTCTGGCTGGGTAGGCGAATCCGCTGCCCGTCCTGAAACCCCGGCTGCAAAGTTCGCCGAGGTGAAGTTCAACACCGGCGAAATCTACGCGAATCCTGCGGCAACGCAGCGCCTGCTGGATGATTCCGAAATCAACCTCGAAAACTGGCTTGCCGGTGAAGTCGAGACTGAGTTCGCATATCAGGAAGGCATCGCGTTCGTATCCGGCAATGGCACCGACAAGCCTAAAGGCTTGCTGACCTACACGACTGCGGCCTCGCATCCGTGGGGCGCAATCCCGACGGTGAATAGCGGTGACGCAGCTGGTCTTACGACCGATGGCCTCATTGATCTGGTTTACGACCTGCCAAGTGAGCGCACTCCGAATGCGCGGTTTACTATGAACCGCAAGACGCAGGGCGCCATCCGTAAACTGAAGGACGGTCAGGGCAATTACATCTGGCAACCGGGTCTGGTTTCTGGCCAGCCTGCGACGATCCTTGGATTCCCGGTCAGCGAGCTTGCTGCAATGCCGGACATTGCCGCTGACGCCATCCCGGTTGTCTTCGGTGACTTCCAGCGCGGTTATCTTGTGGTTGACCGCACGGGTATTCGCATCCTTCGCGATCCGTACACCAACAAGCCTTTCGTGCAGTTTTACACCACGAAGCGCGTTGGCGGCGGCGTTACCGATCCGACGGCCCTGCGTTACCACAAGATCGCAGCTGCTTAACAATACAAGGGCGCCTTCGGGCGCCCTTCCTACAGGAGGCGCTGATGGAAGTGCGTGTTGCGAAGGCATTCAAGGCGGTGCCTGAAGGCGAGGTTTATCCCCGCCAGTTTGAGGTTGGCGATACTGTGACTGGTCGCATGGCCGAGGTTGCGCGAACGCTGGGTTGCGTCGCAGATGAGCCTGCCAAAAAGAAGGGCTTCGACCGTGGCGGTGGATCTTGATCGGTTAAAGCGACATCTTCGAATTGAATTCGATGATGAGGATACGGAGCTTGAAGGTTATTTAGCCGCCGCTCAAGGGTCTGCGTTGCGCTATATGAACCGCGACGCCGTACCCGCAGGCGCCGAAGCCGAGGTGGATGCGGCTATCCTGCTTATTGCGGGAGACCTCCACGAGAACCGCGAGCGACAGTCGACTGTTGAACTATTCGAAAACAGGTCGGCGCGCTGGCTGCTTGATCCATATCGGCTGTTGAGGGTTTGAGATTGTTATCGTTCTAGCAATTGTGGAACATATGGACCTCTGAATGATTGGAGATCGCAATGGCCCGCACAGACAAGAATGATACCGGCTTTCGTCACGAGGTTGCAGAACGGTCGCTCAGGTACTTAGGGCGATCTGCGGATACACTGACAGCAAGAGAACAGTCTGTCCTAGCGCGATTGTCTGAGCGTCAAACGATTGCACGCGATGTAAACAGGTCGTTTGACGAGAAGCTGACCTATGGTCAACGGCTCGCAGATAAGGTCGCCGAATTCGGTGGTTCATGGACATTTATAATGCTTTTTGCTCTCGTGCTCGTCGCGTGGGTGGCTGCAAATTCAATTGTGGCGGCATTCGCTTTCGATCCCTATCCGTTCATCTTTCTCAATCTCGTGCTTTCGATGTTGGCCGCGGTGCAAGCGCCGATAATTATGATGAGTCAGAACCGCCAAGCTGCAAGGGACCGGCTGGATGCTGCACATGATTACGAAGTGAACCTCAAAGCTGAAATTGAAATAATGGCGCTACATGAGAAGTTTGACCAGTTGCGTTCGAACGAACTCAAGGCGCTCATTGAAAAGCAGCAAGAGCAATTGGATATTCTTACATCGCTGCTTGCGAAATCCACGCCAAATCAAAATTGAGGCTTCATGCCCTGGCTCCATTTCACAGCCACCTACGACTTCATCCCCAAGCCCGCGGTGACCATCCGCTATCCGGCAGGCTACGTCGGTTTAGTGACCACGCCTTGCGCTAATCGCGCCATCGCTGCTGGCAAGGCCGAGCAGCTTCCCACTCCTACGAAAGACGAGGCTGTAGCATGGCGAAGCGCGCAGGTGCCGGCAGCCTGAATTGCCGTTTGACGTTTCAGGTTCGGCAGGACGTGGATGATGGTTTCGGCGGAACACGCGGTGAGTGGGTTTACCAGTTTACCGTGCCCGGGAGGCTGGAACCGCGATACGGCAGCAATGCAGAAAGCATCATGGCCGCGCGAATGCAGTCAATGCAGCCCTACAATCTGACCATTCGCAGTAGCGCAGCGGCAAGACAGATTACGGCATCATGGCGGGCATACGACGCTCGGGCGGGGAAGACTGGGGGCAAGCCTAACCGGGTTTTCGGAATCAAGACCGTCGTCAATCCGGACGAGCGTGGGCAGTACATCGAGATGCTAGCGATTGAAGGCGAGGAAACTTGATGGCGGTAAAGATTAAAGGTCTGGACCGCCTACAGATCAAGCTAACGAAATTTCCGGAAGTTGCTGAAAAGCTTGTCAGAGCGGCGATGGAGCAAGGCGCTCAGGAAATCGTCAACATGATGCAAAACTTGGTTCCCGTCGATGATGGCGAGCTAATGGAAAGCATCGGCTGGACGTGGGGTAAAGCTCCAAAATACAGCCAGCGAATTGGCAGCGTTAAGTCTAACGATGGCAAGCTGACCATCACGATTTACGCTGGCAATTCTAAGGTGCGCTATGCCCATCTGGTCGAATTCGGCAGCGCGCCACATGTGAACGGCGGCATGTATCCGGGCACGATCAACCCTGGGGCAAAAGCACAGCCGTTCTTTTACGTCTCGTGGCGAGCCAAACGACGAAGTGCACGGGCCCGAGTGTCGCGCGCTATCACCAAGGCAGCCAAACAGATTGCGGCGGATCGCTAATGGACCCGGTTTTAGAACTTCAGGGCGCAATTATTCAGCGATTGCGCAGCTTTCCCGCGCTTGTCTCGCTGATTGATCAGCGTAGCTACGATAACCCGCCTACAAATGATCAAGGGCAGGTTTCGCCCTCTATCTTTCCTTACGTCAGTATCGGTGCGTCGAGCGCTCAACAGGTCAACGCCGACTGCATCTACGCCGACGATATCATTTTCCAACTGGATGTCTGGTCGATTGAGCCAGCAAAGAAACAGATGCGCGACGTCGCAAACGCAGTGCGTCTCGCAACGCGAGGGTGGGTTCCTGTTTTGACAGTAAACGCCCTCGTGACATTCGAATATTGGCGAACTGACTACATCAAGGACGGCGCAATCAATCACGCGTCGATCCGTTACACGGCGATTGTCGAGCAGCCTTAAGGCCTCCACGCCGATCACCCCGAAAACTACTAATGGCCGCCCTTTGGGTGGCCTTTTCGTATGGAGGCCTCAATGGCTCAACCTACTACGATCAAAGGCGGCAAGGTCCGCGTGAAGCTCGGCAAGGTTGGTGTGGGAGGTGAAATTACCTATACCGCACCGTGTGGTTTCACGCAGCGCTCTATAACCCTTACCAA
This sequence comes from Ochrobactrum soli, assembly GCF_003664555.1. Classification (NCBI taxonomy): domain Bacteria; kingdom Pseudomonadati; phylum Pseudomonadota; class Alphaproteobacteria; order Hyphomicrobiales; family Brucellaceae; genus Ochrobactrum; species Ochrobactrum soli. Next base: position 13,207 of record NZ_RCHH01000006.1, read on the forward strand.
AAACCTCAATGAAGTTTCGATTCCTGATTGTGAGAATCCTGACAAGGTGGACTGGATCGGTCGCGACGCCGCGTCGCTGTCGATGGGTATTAACGGTGAAGGCGTCTTGGCTGCGGAATCGGTCGAAGATTGGCTTGATGCAGGTGAAAGCATTGATTCCGTTCCCGTCCAGGTTGAATTGGAATTCCCTGCCACGACGTACACATACACCGGCAATATGCATGTCGAGAACCTCGATATTGGCGGCAATAACGGTGAGCGCGCGACGAACAATGTCTCGCTGCAGTCCGATGGCGAAATGGTGCGCACCTCTGCTCCCACGGCTCCGTAATGAGCAGAGATGCGAAAATAGAACTCGACTGGGCGGATGGTACTTATACCTTCCGCCTCGGTTGGGGCGAATTGGAAGCATTACAGGAGGCGTGCGATGCGGGTCCGTGGGTCATTCTGGAACGGCTATTCACCAAACAATGCCGCGTCGGCGATATCGCCCATGTTATCCGCCAGGGATTGATTGGTGGAGGCTTGGAGCCCACGGCGGCCACGAAACTGGTGAGAACCTACATCGAAAAACGCCCGCCTGCTGAGAACATCGTATTCGCCACCATCATTTTGCAGGCAGGTATTCAAGGCGTGCCGGAGGAGCCGGTGGGGGAGCCAGCGGCGGCAAATCAGACGGAGAACAACTTGACAGTCTCCCCAACGGAAAAGTCAGATTTGCCGCGGTCTACGGCAATGGTGCGGCGCTCGGCTTCACGCCGCAAGAAGTAAGACGAATGTCCATGTGGCAGTTCATGGCTGCCGTTGACGGTTACGTCAAAGCTAACTCGACCGACGATGGCGGTTTGAGCCAGGCGGAAAAAGACGAGCTTTGGGAGTGGGTGAGCGAGGGGTAGGGTGGGTTACTAATAGCAACCCAACTGCGTTGCCTCGGCCTGCGCCTGTGCGCGCTCCGCTTCCAGCAATCTTGGGATGTTAGCCCGGCTAAGCAGTTGCTGGCATCTCAGTTCTTTGTTCGCCGGGTCAGATGCCTTATTGCTGGCGCAACCGCCTATAGCCAGCATGATGGTGCAAATAGTGACGATGGCTTTCATGTGTGTCCCCCTCCTCGGACAATTTTCTAAGTTAATGGGTTAAAACCCGCACGCGCAATGATGTTTTCTTCCGCTCGGATCGCGTCAGCTTTCTGATAGATTCGGGTTCTAAGAGCATCGAACAATCTACTGTCTTGCTCATATATGATGATGTCATTGAGCGTTCCCATGCCGCCATAGCAGTGCAGGATCCGTATCACGCCGTGAAAGTCAGAAAGCCTGATTTCTGATGCGCCTTTTTCGAGCACACTCGCCCATCCATGCACATTATGGGCACGCAATATTGCTACGATCTCATCTACATCGGAGCAAAGAGACTCTAAGTCCGGGTGCATCGTAAATGCTTTCGCTAAAACGTCGGTTCCTTCACGCGAGATCCAGACTTGGTGCCGTCGACTCCCGTGGCAAATCCTTCGAAATCACGACCGATAATAATCAGCGGCAACGACGCCAGTGATGCGATGCCGCCAATGATCAGTAGCGCATACGGCATCAACATACTTTGATTGTAATAGCCGCCAAATTGGACGTTCTTCGCAACGGTCGCGATCATATCCCAGTAGCCATAAGCGGACACCAGAGGGCCGACGAATAGGAACGCGATTCCTAACCAGCCCACTCCATTAAATCTCTGTTCTATTTTCATAGGTGCCCCACCATGGCCACTGACTTAGAGACTCTTGTCGTTCAATTTTCCGCCGATTTCAAGCGATTGGAGAACGCGATTAATCGGCAGCGTGGTCAATTCACGCGGCAGATGGGCCAGATGGAGAAGTCAGCAAACGCAAGCGTGCAGCGCATAAATGCGGCGCTTGGCAACATCGGCAAGGGCGCGATGCAAGACCTCGCTGCTCCCATAACCGGCATTACTGCCGCATTGGGCACGCGCGAGTTGATGCAGTATGCGGATGCTTGGACGCAGGCTGGAAACCTCATTCGTTCGTCAGCGACGGCAGCTGGTGTTGGCGCACGTTCGCTGAATGAGTTGAAGGACGGTGCGAACGAAGCACGCACAAGTCTTGAAGCCTATACTGACTTATATGCTCGGCTGATCCGATCGGCCTCCGCCGTAGCCAAGTCGGAAGACGAGATCGCTTTGGCAACGTCGCTTGTTTCGAAAGCCTTTAAGGCTGGCGGTGCGTCCGCACAGGAACAAGCTGCTGGCATTCTCCAGCTCGGGCAAGCTTTGGGTTCTGGCGTGTTGCAGGGCGATGAACTCCGGTCGTTGCGTGAAAACGCGCCGGTAATTGCGAAGGCAATTGCTGACGAGTTCAAGACCACGATTGCTGGCTTGAAGCAGCTTGGCGCCGATGGAAAACTGACGTCCGATCGCGTGTTCAAGGCTATCCTGAATGCTCAAAAGGGCATTGAGGCTCAGTTCAAGGCCACCAACGCGACGATTGCCGACGCCTTCACGCAGATTAATAACGAGTTTACCGCTTATATCGGCAATGCCGATAAGTCAGCTGGCGTGAGTAGGCAGCTGGTTCAAGCGCTGCAGTATGTAGCTGACAACTTCAAAGAAATAGCGGATGTCGTCGCAGCCTTTGCGACAGTGCTGATTACCGCGTTCACCGGTCGGGCAATCGCTGGCGTAGTCGTCGGACTGGGCCAGGCCGTTGTTGCATTGGGCTCGTTCCTGACCGCACTTCGTACAGGTACGAGCGTAGTTGCCGCCTTCAGTGCATCGCTCGGCCCTATTGGTCTTCTGGCTGGTGCAGCCGCCGGGGCCGTCTATTTGCTCTATAACAATATGTCGTCTGGCGACCGTGCTGCGAAATCATTCAGCGATGCTGTCGACGAAAACAAGGTTGCGCTGGAAAATGCTGCTTCAGCTTCTCGTCAGTATCAGACTGAACTGACGAAGCAGATTAGTCTGCAGCTTGAAGCAGCCAAGGCGGCGTACACGCAGGCAAGCGCAGACGCCGACGCCGCCGACGAAAGAGCCAAAACATTCTATAGAATGACGGGTTTGAAATTCGAGCCGTTTGAATATGCCGCTGAAAGCGCTGGCAACAATGCTATCGCATTAGCCGGCGCGGTCGATAAGCTCGAAGTTCAGCAGAAGCGTGCCGAAAAGATCCTCGCCTCAACGCCTTCTGGCTACGGCGGCGGTATCGCGACCACACCAGACGACAAGAAGAAGGGCCGCACGAAGAAGACACCCGCGGAGCGGTTCGACAGTGACATCCAACGTATCACCGACCGCACATCGGCTCTTGTCGCGGAGACTGAAGCGCAGCGTCAGATCAACCCGCTGATTAATGACTATGGCTTTGCCATGGAGAAGGCGCGCACAGAGCAGGAACTGCTCAACGCCGCCCAAAAGGCGGGCGTTGCGCTCACTCCTGAGCTGCGAGCGCAGATTGCCCAGACCGCCGATCAGTGGGCACTTGCGAGTGCGGAGGCTAATAAGCTTGCCGAGGCGCAGAACCGTATTCGGGAAAACGCCGAAGACATGGCGGCCTTTCAGAAAGAATGGGTTGGAGGAATTGCCAGCGATCTTTTGAACGGGGCTGACGCAGCGGAGATATTTGCTAACTCTCTCGGACGCATCGCAGACAAGTTTATCGAGATCGGCCTTGCGAACATCTTCGATACCGACAAGGGCGGCTTCAACCTATTCGGCGCTCTGGGTGGCATTTTCCGCAAGAACGGTGGACCGGTAAAACGCGCAGGTGGTGGCATTGTCCGCGGTCCTGGCGGGCCGCGTGGCGATAAAATACCGGCGATGCTGAGCGACGAGGAGTTCGTCGTGAACGCAGCCGCCACTAAGCGCAACCGCGCCTTGCTGGAAGCCATCAACAGCGGCCGTGTTATCGGGCTGAAGGATGGCGGCCCACCTTTGCGCGCCCCATCCATGCCGATCCTGCGGTCATCTGCTGCGACGCAGCAAGCGCAATCCGGCATTGCCGACGTTCGTGTCTTTGTGGATCGCGACGGCAACTGGCAGGCCGAGGTCGAACGCATCTCGCAGCGGAACGTGAAACAGGGGCTTACTGCTTTTGACAAAACAGGCGCCATGCGAACTGCACGCGATCTACGGCAAGTCAATTCAAGGGGGCTGGCAAGGTAATGGCTGAACTTCTTCCGACTGGCCTTCGATATCAGCCGACTTTCCCGGTCCTGAATCGCCCGGTTTCCATGTCTCAGTACGGGGATCGGGCGATTTCAGCGATTGAGAACGGCGATCCTTTCTGGACTTGGACGGCCAAGATTACAGCGTTGACGAATGCCAAGCGCAATTTGCTCGAGGCGTTCATTGATCGGTGTCGGGGCGGTCTGGTTATGGTGCATTACACCCCAAAGCATGTTTGCATCCCGCAGGCTTATTGGAGCGACGCTAATAACCCGGCAATAACTGGCACCGCTACGCTGGCTGCGATCAACGGCAACTCGCTCACCTTAAATGGCGCGGTGGTCGGATTGAAACTGAAGGAAGGCGATTTGGTCGGGTTTACGGTCGGCGATTACAACTTCATCGCCCGCATCGTTGCTGATGCCACAGCAGCCAGCACGAGCGTGCAGGTGAAGATCGAGCCGTTCTTACCGTCCTACATCACCGTCGGCGCGGCAGTTCGCTTCAAGAGTCCGGTGATGAACATGCGGCTAATGCCGAACACGTGGGAAATTGGCGATGGCAAGTTTCCCGATGCGTCGTTTCAGTTGATTGAGGTGCCGAAGTAGGCTTGCCTACCGTTGGCGCCGAGCGCGAATAGCACGAATCCAAGTGTTGTTGAACATAATGGCGCCTATGACCAATGCGACGGCGCCAAGGGCGATCATGCCGAAAGCTACGCCTTGGTCTCCGAACTGCTGATATAACCAGCCCGTTTTTTCTACTGCTTGGGCTGGATTTCCAAGGCGAAGTACACCTTGGATCAAGGCACCAAAACCGACAATCAACATGCAAACGCTTCTAATCATGCCGGCCAGATATCATCTGGGCGCGGTTCAATCCACCCTTTCGATGATTTGGCGGTAACTAATGGCCTTCCCATCACGTCTACAGCAATTGCTCGACGAGGGCAGGGGTAAGATTGCCTCGGCCGTCAAAGTCGAATTCGGTACCGGCACCTATGGCTTTTTCTCTGGCAAGGGGAGCGTGAGTTATGCTGGCCTTACGTACAACGGAAACACGCTGATCGACATCGACGAGCCTATGTATGCGCTCGGTACGGCTGCCCAGCCGGTGACGATGCGGTTGCCCGCTGCTGCTGATTTTGGGCTCACACCCGATAAGCTGAAGCTGATTGAGCAGGAAGATTACAAGAACCGCCCTGTTACGTTCTATGACTTTTATTTCGACCCAGACACGAACGCGTTCCTTCACGCCGAGCCGACCTGGTACGGCTATGTCGATACCATCGACCACCGAGAGGAGGGCGACAATGTCTGGCTGGAAGGCAATATCGAGACCGGTGCAGTCGACAATTTCCGCGAAGGCTATCGTTATGCCTCGCACGAGGATCAGCAGCTTGTTTCGTTAGGCGACATGCTTTTCGAGTACGCAGCGAGGATCAAGAATGAATTCTTCAAAATCAGATTCGGCTAGGGTGCAAGGATGGGATCGGGCGCTGGAAGATATTGCGACGGCCCACGTATCCATCACTCCCGAATGGGGCATCTCGGACTGCCTCATGACTGCGGCAGATGCGATTGAAGCGGTTATTGGTGAACATCCGCTCGCCGAGTTTCGCGGCAAATACAAAACGGAAGCCGGCGCCGCTCGCAAGATGCGCGCCAATGGCTGCGAGAGCGTCAAGGATGTGTTCGAAACCTATCTCCAGCTTGAGCCCGTCAATCGACTTTCTGCCCGTCGGGGGGATGTCGGCGTGATGCTAATCAATGACGAATACGTCGCGGGGTTCATTTGCGGTTCTGGCTTTGCGGTCAAACAGCCTGCGGGCCTTGCGTTCTTTCCGGTGACCGAAATCGAGCAGGCCTACAGGGTCGGCAGCTAACCACCACGACAATCAGCGCCTTTGAAGGTCCGCCAGCAGCGGGCCTTTTTTGTTGCGCCTGCATGAGGTCGCCGTATGCCATTTTTAGCGCCTATCTTCACCGCTATCGGCGGCATCGTGTCGAGCGTGGCCGCGTGGGCTGCTGCCAGTCCGATTCTCGCCGGTATTGCTCAGACCGCATTCGGCATTGCACTTAAATATGCTGTAAACGCGTTATTCCCTCCTAAGACGCAGAGCCGCGCTTCCGAGCTGGAAACCCAGTACGGTGCGAATATCCCGCGTTCGGTAATTCTCGGCACGTGTGCGACCGAAGGCCATCATATTTATCGAAACAGCTACGGCAGTGGCGGGCGTCTCATTCAGGATGTGTTTGTTCTGTCGAGCTTTCGCATTACGTCTGTGCCTCGTGTTCGCTACAACGGTGAGTGGCGTACACTGATTGCGCAAGACGCTGACGGCTATTGGCATGTGCCGAACGAAGGCACCAGCGGCGACGATCACGATAACGTCCGCGTCAAGTTCTTCTATGGCACGATGGATCAGCAGGCGGAACCGACGCTGATCAATAATGCCCGACCTGCGGGTCGCTGGACTGCAAGCCATCGCGGCGCAGGCGTAGCCTATGCGATCGTGTTTTCGGAGTTGCGCAAGAATGGCGATGGACTGACCTCGCCCGCAAAGCTGTTGTTCGAAGTCGTTGGCGCGCCGCTCTATGACTGGCGCAAAGACACCACGATGGGCGGTGCGGGCGCACATCGCTGGGACGATCAGAGCACGTGGGAATACTCCGATAATCCGGTTGTGCAGATTTATAACCTGGAGCGAGGGTTCTTCAACGGTACGCAGCGCATGGTCGGCAAGGCGGTTCGTGCAAGCCGCCTGCCATTGGCAGAATACACCCAGGCGGCGAATATCTGCGATGAAGGTATGCCGGACGGTTCTAAGCGGTATCGCGCGCACGCGATTGCCAAGGACGGTCCCGGCGCGAACCACGACGCCAACCTGACGCCGATACTCGAAGCCATGTGCGGCTCGTGGGTGGAGCGTGTTGACGGCGAATTCCCGATTGCAGGCGCTCCACAGGCCATCGTTGCAACCATCACCGATGCCGATATCAAGCGTGGTGCACCGCTTCGCTTCAGTGCGAAACGCAAGCGCACCGAGCTAATCAACACGGTTGCGGCCTCTTACGTTTCGCCGGATGACTTCTATGAAACGAAGGACGCGGCAACCCGCATCGATGCTGGTGCATTAGCTGAAGATCGCGAAACGCTTGCCAGCGCCATTCCATATGCAGCCGTCACTGACGTGCGGCAGGTAGACAGGCTGGCTGATATCGCGATCCGTGGGGCGCGTTATCAGGCATCAGCGGAAATCGTCGTTCATCCGAAATTCCTCGACACAATCAAGGAAGGTCGATGGGTTCGCTGGAATAGTGCAAAATATGGCGACCGCACGTTTCAGGTGCTGACGCGCCAGCTTGGCGGGATCAATACCGATGGCGCTCGCGATATCTCACTGTCGTTGCAGCAGATCAGCAATGGTGTCTTTGATCCGACAGCTTACGAAACAAACCCGCCGAACATCATAGTCGTGCCGCCGCCACAATATCTGGCCGAAGTGCAGAATTTCTTCGCCATTCCAATTGTTGTCGTTGCAGATGGACAAGGCGAACTGCCCGGTGTGCGGCTAATCTGGGATCCGATTGATGATATCTCGGTCGTCGGCGTCGATATCGAATATTGGCCAGCGAACGACCCGTCGCAGGTGTTTAACAAGTTCGTGACTTGGGACGTGATCAACGTCCCAATAGTTGAAGGCCTGACTTCGCTGACTGACTGGTTCGTCCGGACTCGGTTGCGTGTCGACAATGGCCGGTCGGTCGCTTGGTCGACAGAAACGCCATTCACGACACTTAAGGCGGCAGGCGATGATAGCCCAGTCGATTACGAGCGCCTCGACGGTGACGTGAAGGGCCTCATTAACTGGATGACCGACGACCGGCGCGAAGCGCTTCGCCAGGCTCAGGAAAACGCCACCAAGACCGCTGACGGCATGCTGGCCGGTTATGCAGATAGTCGGTCGCTTCGCCGCGAGCTTGCCAGCACCTACGGCAAGGCAAGGGCTTCGTGGTCGGAAGATATCTATGTAGCGACCGGGCCCAACAGCGCCATTGTCCAGCAACTGACACAGTTGAACGCCGAGCTTGACGACAAGGCAGACGCAAGCGTTGTGACGCTTCTGTCCACGCGAGTGGATAATGTCGAAGGGCAGTACACAGCCGTCGCAGATGCGATCACTGACGTGAACGCGTCGGTCGACGGCACGGTGGCTAACTCGGGTTGGCGCATGACGGCGACGGTTGGCGGCGGTGGCACATCGGCCAGAATATCGGCTTACGCCCGCATCAACACAGGCGACACTTGGAAACAGGCAGGCTGGTTTATCAATGTCACCCCGACGGGTAGCCAGTTCATTGTTGTGTCCAACCAGTTCGCGATTGCCGATCCGAACAATAACGGCACCTTCACCTATCCGTTCGTTGTGCAGAATGGGCAGGTCTACATTCAGAATGCCCGTCTCGGAACGCTGTATTTCGACGTGCTCCAGTCCAACAACGGCAAGTTCATCATGCGCGGCTATGACAACTTAGCCGATCTGCGGATATTCACATGACCCAGACATTTATTGGCTACAAACCGGGCGTCGGCCCGGTTTTGAAGTGCCTGAAATATGACACGGATGATCCGCTGACACTGGCCAACACGGCATTTGACAGGTTCTTCTTCAATTCGGAGACGCAGAACCTGTCTTATGTGTTCCCGACCAACCCGTTTTTCTATCGCTCGGCAGAGCTATCCGCGCTTCCGGCGACATTCAACATCACCAATGATCGGGGCAATGTTGTTATTTCAGGTAGCAATGTTGGCAGTACGAGTGACGCGTTTTTTAACGTCAATACGTTCTATCGAATAACAAATGCGTACCCAAATATGGGGTATGTTCCGATGTCTGAATTCAGACAGGTTGATCTTCTGACCAATCGAGTTGAATGCGGTGCTTTTCAAAGCTACTACGCACTGGTCGGATCGACAAACCACAACGTTGTCACAGCAAGACAGTTTTATACTGTCATGGGAAGATTGGTTGGAACCACTAGCGGACAAACGACTTTCCCGACGGTCTACAATGGGATTATCAGCAGTTCACAATCCGGTTTCGTTGGGATGGGCGAGTGGTTTGTTTGGAAACAGCAGTTAATCTATAACGACAATAGAAATCCCAACGCCATTTATCCAAGTGTATGGGACTTGCCCGCCGACGCATCGGCCATGCGGACTTATACATCTGCTCCGAACCTCCTGTCGCTGGAGGCGAGTTCCAGCCGGTTTGTGCTGTCCAGACCAGGCTATGATGTGAACACGACGAATGAGTTCGGCACGATCATAAGCTCGAACAATCGTTCACCGGCTCTCTGCGTCATGAACGGAACGGAAAACAATATCCCGGCCAATGGATCGAGAACTATTGCAGCACCGGCTGGCGTCATTCTCTCGCAAAGGGCAGTTGTTGACGTGATGTTCCGTGTCTCCGGGCAGACGTGGCGCGTACCTGGGCTGCTGACCGATACAACGGCGGCGGGAACTTGGCAGCTGTCCTATGCCGTGTCAGGCAACAGCATCACGTTCTACAATTCTGAGAAAGATGCGGTTGACCTGCGGTACGTCGTCTTCAACGTGGATGACCAGCCGAAATCGACGGGCGGCAATCAGGTCATATTCCGGGGCAATGATGGAACGCGTGACTATGTGCAAATCAAAAAGCCGGGCACGAGTGACCCTGCCAGCCGTCCGAACGATATCCTGTTTGACAGCCGCTATCCGCAATTCCAGATCATCGCACAAGGCTTTATCCCGATATCGAGCTTTGGCAACTCGTCGGCAGGAGACGCGGTATATAAAGGCGTGAGAACCTATCGGCTGAACTTCAATAATGCCGGTTTCGTGCCTTACCTAAAATACTCAACCGTGTTCCCGAACTGTGTAACGACGCCGATCTATCGGGCCGAACGCGGGGTTGATGTTTCCAACATTTCCATGCTGGCCGAAGTGAACGACACCTATGTCGATTTCTTCTGTTCGCCCGATAGCGGTTGGTCTGATGCATTCAGTCAGGCCGGCAGCTGGACGCGACTTGATTACGGTGCCCGTATTCAGGGTGTCCGGTACTACATTTTTGGCATAACGCCGAACTGATCTCAGGAGAAAAATCTATGGCTACTTTGTCCGACTACATGTCGGGAACGATTTCGCTCGCCAATGGGTCAGTGACCGTTACGGGAACCGGCACGCTGTTCGAGGTAACGCGGTTTCGCGAAGGTGACACTCTTCAAATCCAGAACCTGACCGCTGTCATTGCCAGCGTCGATAGCGACACGCAACTGACGCTTGCAGAGCCGTGGACGGGCCTCGATATCGTCAACGGCGCCTACCGTGCCCGACAGCTGGGTGACGGCACGCGGGTTTCGACGCAAGCCGCAACCATTATCGAACTGCTTGGCAATGGCGTGTTGATGAACTTGGCCGAACTCGGCGTCGAGGAGGGGAAGGTTCCGGTCGGTGGGCCTACGGGTGAGTATGAGTTGGCGGACCTCGTGACAGACCCGAACGGCAGTCTCGACAAGCTGGCGGCGCTGACGTTGGCGGCGCGCCAGATATTGCAGACGGATGCTACGGGCGATCTGAAGCAAGTTGCACTGGCAGCCAATAAATTCTTGCGCACCGATGCGAATGGCGATCTGGCTGTAAGCGATTTGGGCGCGGCAGCAATCGCATTGCTTAATCTCAGCGGTACTGCTGCGGCAAACACGATGCCGTACCTAACAGCAGGGGATGCAGCGGGCTTAACGCCCTTGACGCCATTCATGCGCACTATTCTCGACGATCCAGATGTAGCCACTTTGCGAGCTTCTATCAGCGCCAATCGCCCGGCATTTCATACTCGACTGGCTTCAAGCGTAAATATCGCAAACGGCGACACTCTTATTTCGTTCACATCAACCCAGTTCAACATCGGTAACCACTGGAACGGAACGACATTCACAGCACCTGTTGCGGGTGTGTATTGGTTTGGCCTTTGGGTGCAAATCATAGACGGCACAACAAATATCGGGCAGGGAGGCTGCGCTATCCGCTTGAATGGTGCGACATACAACAGTTCGTTTCAAGCCAAAACGGGTTACTACATGCCGAATTCGGTTTCGTGCGCGATGAACTTAGCAGCTGGTAATACCGTGCAATTTTACACATCTCTGGACAGTATGTCTGGAAACCCTGCACTCCAGGGCGGTCGCACCTGGGCATCTGGCTTTCTTCTAGGGTGACGAAATGAAAAAGATCGTTTTCGGAACAGAGGGCTATCCGCTCTATTTTTATGACGACGCCACATATCCACCAAGCGACGACGGCAAGGAACACCCCGGCATACCGGGCAATGCTGTCGATGTGACGGACGAACAGTGGGAAGATGCGGCGCAAGGCTTGCTGTGGATATCGCAGGATGGTGTGTTAGGAAGCCCACCACCAATAAGTTCGACTGGCATGTCGCTGCAAGACTATGCAGCCGCCAAACGCTGGGAGCGCGAAGTTGGCGGAACCGTCTGGAATGGCTGGCCGGTTCTTTCCGACCGCAAAAGCCAGAGTAAGATCATTGCTGAGGCTGTTGCCATCGAAAAATGCGAACGTGTCGATGGCGATCCGTGGAAGTTTGCCGACGGTGGGTTTCGCCCCCTGACGAACGAACAAATGGACGATCTTGCCGCAGCCGTCCGCCTTCACGTCCGAAACAGCTACGGGATCGAGGCGCAATTGCTGGCCGCTATCGCATCTGGATCAATCACCACGCAAGCCCAGATCGACGCCGCATTTCAAGTTAAAATTTGAAGCAAATAACGAGCGATGCAGTTGTTTTTCCTCAAACTTAGAGTTTGGCCGAATATAATTAAATGCTTCGTCTACGACCGCAGTGGTAGGGTGCCGCGGCAATAATTAGTAGGTCCATCCGGTACGTGGAGAAAGAACTAGAATGAGATTGCTTTCTATGAGAGCAGGTGTTTTTTGACTATATTGAGATGTTTTTCCGGGGAATGCTGGTTACGGATTATTCGCAATGCATTTCTCCCTAGGGTGCACCGAACCTCTGGGCTGCTTCGAATGTGGCGAATGGCTTCGATATAGGCATTTACTAATCCATCGTCGGCCAAATATGGTTCTACGAGTACGCCTGTTTCTCCATCTATCACGATCTCAGGAATGCCACCCAAGCGGGGTGCGATCACCGGCATACCTACAGAGAGTGCAGACAGGATTACGGTCGGTATTCCGTCAAACCTAGAGGTATATATGAAAGCATCAGAACAACCGTACGGGATTTCTTCAAATGATTGGTAGGTGCCCTTTAGCTCGATATTCTTATGAGCAGCCAATTGGGAAATGTCGCCAGTCCCCAATACAGCGGCGCCCCATACCTCCAGTGTCACCGATGGAAACTCTTTTTCGAGGGCTTCTGCAAGTAATGGCAAGAGTTCCGGTCGCTTCTGATGGTCGAATCGAGATGCCCAAATTACCCTATCATGAAGTTGATCGTATCGCTCGTCTAACTCATCTTCCGTCGCAGCCGGGGTGGCAACGGAGTAAAGGACATCTTGCTTGCCCGATAGATGGGGCAGGCGTGCATGGTCTGCATCGTTGATGTAGCGATTGTCAGAAAGGATAAGCGTTAGAGTATCGCTGTACTCGGAGATGAAATTGAAATCGAAGCCCACCGTGAACGGCAGCGACTGCATTTCAAACGAACCATCGCAGAAGCGAAGTAGAGTGCTTTTTTGCCCGCTCAGGAGATCGCCGTAGCGCCCCCAGAAACGGTAAGCAAATGGTGAACTCTTAATATAGAGATTTGCACCAGGAGCGAACGCTTGAATAATTCTTAGGGTAAGCAGATCAACCGTTTCTTCGCGTGAAAGGCTGCAGAACTGCGACATATCGCAGATTGTAACTTGCTTTGGGAGCGTCTCTAACCACTGCGGCGCACTGGATTGCATGCCAAAAATGAACAATATCTCACGGTTCGCATCGACCGAAAGAATATCCTCGATGATATTCATAATGACCTTTTCAGCCCCGCCCATTGTGAAAAACGGCAGGATGAAAACATCAGTGTAGTTGGTTCTACCATTGAAGTGTTCACATATTTTGTAATAGGCACTTCCTGCGGTAAGATCGTCTTTGCGATTAGAGAATGAGTTTCCAGGCGATAGATGGCGAATATCGACGGCAGGGTCAATGACGTTGGCGGAAGAACATAGCTCTACTAAAGCTGTTGAAGATACGAATGAAGAGTAGATCATATCTGGAGGAACCTCAGTCCCCTCCATCACGCTTTTATAGTGCTGTTGCGCGGGGGCGCAAAGCTTCAAGAACTTCTCAGGAGCGAAATAGTCCGAAAACGGAATAACCTTGCTTGAAGATGCATTCACCGTATTCAACAAACTGACGCCCTTCTTGCGATAGAAGAACACGGTGTCTGGACATGTAGTCAGTTCAAATCCATTCGCAGCCAAGGTGGCGTTGTGGTGCCAGTCCTCATAAGCATATTGACCATTTGCCGGGACATCCGCCAGACGAATTTCTCTAGCGTGATCGCGGGCCAAAAATGAACGGGAAATAAAAGGATGGTGATCGAATAGAGCTAGTTCACTGACCTGATTAAGCGGGAACATTTTATAGAGGTGATGTTGCCCACCAAATGCAACAAGCCAACCCGGGAAAATGACAATCTTTCCACCATGTTTCTCAGCCTGCTGAAACATCTCTGAGATCATGTTGTAGGAAATTAAGTCATCCGCATCACTCAGTGCGACGTATTTCCCATAAGCGGCATCAATGCCGGCTTGGCGACACGGGCCAAGCGAGCCAACCGAAACCATCACTCTTTGCACATTAGCAAATGCAGAGTAGTCGCACTGGTCTAGTGCATGGGGTACCGTATCGTGGTGGTTGTCAAGAACTAGCACCAGCTCAGTTGAAATGCCCTGTAGGGATGCGAAATTTGCCGCCTCGGCGAAAGACCATATTGTCCGCGCCAAGAATTTTGCATCATTGTGAATGCTTACGATAATAGAAACATCATATTTGATTGGAGAGTACATAGACTTACCTAATAAAAATGTTAGAGATTTTTCTAGTAAGTCTTAATGCATGGCCGATAACTGGAACGCTATATAAACGGTTAACCAACCTTCCCGCTCGAACGAATTTCGATCTTCTATACATTTCTAATTCAGCTGTAAGCTGCTGAATTTGTTGAGCATTAGAGGAAAATCGAATGCCAGATTGTAACTTCTCAAAATCTAGCTCTTTCGCAAGGCGCAAGACCTTGGTCTTATAAGTGCTAGCCTCGGAGCGGACTTCGTTCAAGCGCTGGCTCAACGTTTCAACCATTTCTGTTCTGGCGGCCAGAGTTTTTTCGAGATGTTCAATTTTTACCCAAGGCGATATGAATGCGGGGTAGGATACAGGAGAAACGATCGAAGACCTTTGAGGTCGAGTACCCCACATGCCAACGAAGTACAAACAGTTCTGCTCGGAAGGGCTGATGTGCGAGGCGGGTGCAATAAACGACGATGAGTGGATATCTGCAGCTTCAGTAATATCCAATAGCTTCGCGTCTGTTTTTAATGCTAAGCTATCATTGAACGAGAAATTTACCATGCCTTGGGCTGGCGTGCCAAATAGCCATCCGCTTGCTTTGCCAAGAATCTTTTCGGTCAATGACTGGAACTCGTGGAACGAGTAAGCGGCAAGGTGATAAGGATTATCGTTTTCGCCAGAGAAATCGTTTTTCTCATTTGGGCAGCTTATGACGATTATCCCCTTCTTGTTTAGAAGCTTTTTAACGGCATAAAGGAACTTGGCAGGATCCTTTAGGTGCTCGATAGTCTCGAAACAAGCGACGATATCAAACTTCTTCGGTTTCAATCGTTCGTCAATCAAGTGGGCGTCGTGTTTAATAAAACTGACTGTTTCGCTTGCGAATAATTTGCTGGCGTTAGTTATCGCGTCGTCTGACACATCAACGCCGACGACTTCTCTCGCGCCCCACCGAGAAAGGAGTGCTGAGCCATAACCCTCGCCACAAGCAACGTCCAGAATAACCTTCCCTTCACAAAAGGGGCGCAACATCTCATAACGAGCTACGTGTTGGCTCGCATAGAACGGATCATAATGAGCATTCTCTAAGTGCATGCGTTCTTCGGACATTTGCCCCTCCAGAGGCGAAATCAAAATTGATAATTTGGATGGTGATGGAAATAGACGTACGAGCTTGCGCATTGCTTGTCGCAAATGCCAACGGTTGTCCAGAGTTAATCTGGAATTACCCATCGAAATCTGAAGTAACCGTTGTCGTTCATTGTCAAGAGCCATTATCTAGCGAGTTAAGTATTCGGTCTGATCAGGAGGGCATGTCCCGACACGTTGATCGTCGTAAGGGACATTAACCGAGTTTACAATGCCTTGTGTCGACAACATTCGTATTTCGGTGAATGGTACGCTAGCATGAGGTGATTATTCATCTCATGCAAACAACAATAGTATCATCTGTCTTCTCGATGCTCCAAAAAAGCGGGGAAGGGTTCACTTCGCAGGAATGTTCTGGAGGAAGAACACGGGTGTACTTGATCTGACTATTCAACCACAGTATGTTGTTGTTGCTCCAGTTCGTGGAGAAAGCGGATAGTCCGTTGTCGATGGAAATATAAGGGTTGATTGTGACGCCATTTTTCCAAGTGCTTTTTACAGCAATCTTCGTTTGTGGAGTGATAGCCGTTACTTTGTCGATATCTGACAGAATTTGTTTTGCTGCGAATTCATCAACCAGATTTTGAGCCATGGCTCCCGACATAACCTTGATTTGATGAGAAGACGAAACAGAGATAAATATAACAAAAGCTGCAAGAAGCCACTGCGCCTTCAGATACTTACTGTACCAGTTTATGAGAATGAAGAGCAGCCCTATTAAGAAAAACACGCTGGCGGAAATGCTTCTCGGCGACGGCCAGAATAAATCCGAAAACAAATTCAATGGGCTTGGAAATATCAAGTAAGCGCATCCTAAGGCGGTTACGGCCACAAATCCAGAAATGACGCTATGTCGTGAAAGATTGCGAATTACCGTGGCTAGACCGACAACAAATACAATGATGACGGCGATGCGCTGGATATGAGGATATATATTATTCGTTGCGGTAAGGCCGAATAGCATTTCCTTCAAGGTATAAAGGTAAGGCGGAATATTCTGGAAGAAGTTGCCGGGATCGACCGCCCTGCCTGTTCCGTCTGATAGCGCTTTTACGGTGAGTAGAAAGATTACCACGCCGCCAACAAAAGCAATCGGTGCCCTAATAACATCCTGAAAGATATCAGGGAAGTCTTCGGAGGCTCCGAGCCAGCGAGCCAAATAGCTAAGCGCTGCAGCGTGTAGAATGATGAGCGCAGCCGGTTGGTATGACATCAAAGCCAAGCCGACCAATACCGCAGAAGGGGCGGTCCAGAGCCAACCTTTTTTTGCTAGGCAGAGCACCGCAAGGCCCGTAAAAAGAAAGCCAAATCCGAAAACGGAATACGACATCGGATAGTAGAATATGTTCGTAAAGTAGCCGTGGACTGTTACAATAGCGATAAAGAAGGGAAGATATGACAGCGGCAGTTTGCAATATTTCAAAGTCGCAAAACACGCTACAGATATTCCGGTCACTAATGAAAAGACCCATAATGGCATGAATTCGTTGTAGTGAACGCCGAACTTCACAAATGGTTGAGAAATCACCACGATGAAATACCGGAAATTGTTCCAGTGAGTGACGATTGCCGAGAATGAAGTTGCCGGCTGCGCATTCTGGTGAATGTCATCTGGACTATTTACGCCGAGAAACAACGATATTACGGAAATAAGTCCGAGAATTGAAACCGCTGTCCATAACAGCGTTTCTTTGCCAAGTTTTACAGAGTTCACTTCTTAAACACCCAAGCCCGTGAAAGAATGAAAAATAGCACCGTGTATGAAGCCATTGCGATCAGTTGAGGTGTTAACACCTGATACTGAGCCAGCGGCAATGATAGATGCAAGATGTAGACATTTACGGCATAACAGATACCGAAGGCGACCAAAAAACGGATAGTTCGTCTCCAACTGGTATCAGATTTGAACGTCCACTTCATGTTTCCGAAGTAGCTATTCACAAGACCAGCACCGTAACCAATTGCATTTGCGACAAATGGAGAAGCGCCGAGCCACGTTAAAACAGCAATTACGATAAGTGTGATGAACGTGTTCAGAAGGCCCACCAGCCCAAATCGTCCAAACTGGATTATCACATTCATCGCGTGCCCGAGAGATTCTGTTTGAAGCCGCTTCTGACAGTTGTTAATCCACGGAGCAAGGGAATTTCGGGGCTTCTTATGATTTCTATTTCCATTATCGTGCCAGTTTACTCGGGGGAGGCTTATCTTCGACAGATTTGCCAGCGTGTGGCATCTGTGCGGACAAGGTTTCTCGATGACGGCGCACCGTTTCAGGTGTCAGAACTTATCTTTGTCGAGGACGGGGCAAAGGACGCGTCAGGTGCGATCATTGATGATCTTGGAACAGAATATGAGTGGGTGAAGCCGTACCACCTGTCGCGGAATAACGGCCAGCACGCCGCAACGGTGGCGGGCATCATGAAAAGTTCTGGCGACTGGGTTGTGACGATGGATGAAGATTTGCAACATCCACCAGAAGAAATCGAAGGCTTACTTGCCAAGACCGTTAAGATGGGTGGCGATGTTGTCTATGCCAACCCGGAAGAGGCGGTTCACCAGAGCTTTATGCGCGACTGGACGTCTAGAACATTCAAGTATCTGATGGTTCGTCTAAGTGGCAATCGAAATATCACGGTGTTCAACAGCTTTAGACTTATTCGCGGCAGCATAGCTCGTGAAGCCTCGCAGGCGTGCGGACACAGCACCTATTTCGACATGACGCTTTCGTGGTTCACGCAGCATTAACCGGGGCAGGCGCCTTAGGAAATCTAGCTGAAAGCAACGATAAGCGCCCCGTCCCAGATTAAAGGCACGATTGTTAGGATTTTAATTCCTGCTCAAAAAAAACCTCGGTGCGCGGAACGTCACATCCGAGGTAGCGCTGCAAGGGAGGGTAACCTCAGCGCGCTAACCCCAATTATCTCACAATTTAAAGTATAAACAACTGGCGGCTGTAGTGTTTACAGCGTCCATCCGTACACAGCGAGAGCAACGCCGCCGACCGCACCGATGACTGACCATCCAATCATGCTGATACCCATGAAGCTGTGATACGTGTCCGCTGAAATCTTCTTGAAAGCCGCAACCACCAAAAGGTTTGCTAATGCGCCAGCAATGAGACCGATACCGTTTGCGACATATGCCGCTGGATGAAGTGCCATGGTCTGCATGAAATACGGTCTCAACAGGAAAGTCGCCCCCAGCATACCTGCGATCAACACAAAAACGGAAACCATTCCGAAACCGGACCATCTTACGAGCATTTGGTGAATTACCTTTGTCTTGGAGAAGATCAGGCGGTAATGGCCCTTGCTCGCTCACCGGGCAACCCACCGATGACAAAATCCTCAAGAAAAACCCCGGCACAAGCCGGGGCTATTTGTCAGCGAACTTGCAGTACCTCGCCGGAATACCGGTCGATGACTACCCGCATTTCATCATCGTAACGGTCCACTCCGCGGACGATATAGACATTGCGTTTACGTGAGACGCTGTCAATTTCATCCATGCCCTCTCTCTGAGCGATGCGTGCCGCACGACGTTCGCTGATATCTTCGCGATATCGCGGGCGATCACTTTCAGGTTCTACTAGGCGGATGCCGTTCGGGCCGATTTCTATACTCTGCGCATGCGCAGGAAGAGCGGAAGCCAATACTGTTATCAGTGCTGCGAAAGCTGCAGTTTTGTACATTGTCTATCCAACATTCAGTGGTTCATATCGCCCGCCAATTACCGGCGGCTTTGTACATCGCCTCATCTCCGGTGAACACTGGCTTGTGGCTCAATTACGCTAACAAAGCGAATGATCCTGTGATGTCTTCAAGGCAGCCGACCGGATCCGCATTCTTGGTGGCGTTCGATATACTTCCGGTTCAGCAAATCGACAGCCTCCTTGGCGTCACTTTCGCTGAGACCGGACTGTTTATGGCCTTCAATAGAGACAATCTCGCCGTTGAACACGTCATACACGCACCAAGTCATATCGCTCTCCCGACGCATGTCGAAACCATTTCTAATCATACCCATTCCTCCAATGATCAGACTAACGGTCTCGAAATAACGAACGGGAGGATCTTTCGTTCGTTCAATTGGAATTACGCTTCAGAACGAACCGTGCGCACGGAGCGCTAATTGAGCTCCCAACTCCATTACAGGACATCCCCATGAACAAAACAACGTTCTTCGCGTATGCGAGGCGCGCGCCTTTTGGCGGGCGCTTGAGCCAAGCGCAGGTCGACGGCACGTCGGCAATTCTGGCTGAAGCTGAGCGCCGAGGCCTGCCTGACGAGCAGACCGCTTATGTGCTCGCGACGGCATTCCACGAGACCGGCGGCAAGATGCAGCCGATCGAAGAAAACCTCAATTACACCAGTTCGGCACGCATCCGGCAGGTCTGGCCGTCGCGCTTCTCCACTGTGCAGAGCGCCCAGCCTTATGTCCGCAACCCGCAGGCTTTGGCTAACAAGGTCTATGGCGGCCGCATGGGCAATGTTGGCGCGAACGATGGCTGGATATATCGTGGCCGCGCCTTGGCGATGATCACCGGCAAGGACAACTATAAGAAGTATGGCCTCTGCGATAACCCCGACGCTGCGCTGGAGATGGCCACGGCTATCAGCATCCTGTTCGACGGGATGATCAACGGCAAGTTCACGGGCAAGCGGCTGGCAGACTATTTCGGCGCCGGTAACGCTAACCCAGTGGGCGCCCGCGCTATCGTCAACGGCAGCGACAAGGCCAGCCTAATCGCCGGTTATTACCGCAATTTCCTCGACAGCCTTGTGGCTGCCCGTGAAATGAAGCCCGCCGCGGCCGAGGACGCCAAGCCTGATGATGTGCCGCTTCTCGAAAGCCCGGCCGTAAAGCTGATGCTGACAGGCGGGGCGGGCACTATGGCGACCAGCCTTATTGGCGCTGTGGCTAACCCGTGGGCATTCGCAACTGTCGCGCTTCTGCTGGTCGCAGCAGGCGCGGGCTTCTGGCTCTGGAAGAGCGGCAGGCTTGAGCTGAAGAGGGTGGCGGCGTGAGCATAATTACAGCAGCCATACAGTACGACACCGAAACCGAAGTAGCGTTGGTGCGGATCGGCAATAACCTACAGGAATGGCGCGACGCCAAGCTGACCTTCGCTCAGGGAATCACCGAGACGCGAGATGGCTACCTCATCCGCCGCGAATGCGACGGCAGTGCTTCCATTATGTTAACTGGAGTGCCGACATGACCCGGCTCTTATCCCTGCGCTCCAAGATCACAGGCTGGGCCGTGGCTATCGGTGCGGCCCTTGCGATTCTGGCGGGCGCTTACCTCAAGGGCAGGGCGGACAACGCCACAAGCGCAACTGCCGACCGGCTGAAGGCCGCCAACAAAGCAAGGAAAATCGAAGATGAAACCAGCAAGCTTGGCGGCGGTGATGTTGACGCTGCTCTGTCTCAGTGGATGCGTGACAGCCGGTAGCTACTGCGACATCGCGCGGCCTGTCCGCCCGAGCATCGAGGACAGCCTGACCGACGGCACGAAGCGCCAGATCCTCGCGGAGAACACGAAACTGGAAAAGCTGTGCGGGGTGAAGCCGTGAGGGCGCGAATGTGGCTGGCCTGCCTTTGGCTGGGTGTGGCAGCAAGGGGGATTATTGGATGACCGGCGCTGAAATCATGGCCGTTGTCGGCTTTATCGTGATGCTGATGGGCTTTTTGTTCGGGCTTTGGAAGTACGTCGAAAGCCAGATCGCGAAAGCTGAAACGCGCAACGCGGCGAAAGCGGACGCTGCAACGGCTCTTGCCAGCCTGACGCGGCAAGAGCTTTCCGACTACAAGCTGCGCTCGGCCGAAACTTTCGCCACGAAGGCGGGCATGCAGGAACAGACGTCCCAGATCATGCGGGCCATCGAAAGCGTGGCGCACCGCATCGATGGGCTTACCGAGCGGATTGATAATCTGATGCAGCCAAAATCAGTGAGAAGTAGAAATTAATTCCTAAAAAGTGGGAACAAAAGATACCGCATGCGCATTATACGTTCGCAAATGCCAAATATGAATGGAGAATAAAATATGCGTCGTATTTTGTTAGCTGCTGTTGCAACTGCCGCACTTGTTTCTTTTGCAAATGCGCAGAGCGCTACCGCAACGCAAGAAGAGGTATTTGTTACTGCAAAGCCTACCGACGTTATTACTAGTAATATTCTTAACCTTGATGTTACGAATTCTAACGATGAGAGCATCGGCAAGATCCAGGATGTAGTGATGGGCGACGGTGACGTCGAAGGCTATATCGTATCGGTTGGCGGCTTCTTGGGCGTCGGCGAAAAGTACGTAGTCGTTGATCCGGATGCCATCGAGATTGTCTATTCTGAGAATGATAAGAAATGGTCGGCGAAAATGAACGCCACCAAGGAACAGCTCGAAAAGGCCACCGAGTTTAAGTACGAAGGCCGATGGGCCAAGTAACTAGTTTTTGAGAGAGCGGCTTTCGGGCCGCTCTTTTCATTTTTGGTAAGCTGTAGGCGCCAAGAGCTCACTGCTGTTTTTCAGATAAGAGTACTCTTCGGATCATGTGAATGCAGACGGCTTAAAGAGAGCTGTCAGCCCCGCTGGGCCGTGGTTCCTATTTATGCAAGCGTGTAGAACCAGATAACTGGCGCCACGATGAGGAATGCGAGAACACTCCAGAAAGCGCGCCAGCCCACGCTCTTCGTTCCCAAGAATGCCGTTATGGCTATAGCCGCCGCTATCATCACGGTAATCGGCCAGTAGATTGACATATAGACGAGGGCGGCAACCCACCAAGAAATTGAAATCATACGCGCTTCTAGCTGGTGGGTAGTGCTTCGGCAATATTGTGGTTGTTGATAGCAAGCAAAAAAATATGACAACTATCGGGCCACTGTTTTTACTCTGGCGTCATAAACGCGGCGGAGGGGCCACAAGTAACGCATTCCGTATGATGTCGGATTTCAATCGTCCCGGACTGAGACCGTGACGTAATTTTCGTAAATTTCGACATATATCAGCGGCGTTCCGTTTAGCACCGCGCTTTCGGCGCCACCGAGGTAATGGCCGTTGGCGATCATTCGTTCGAGTCGGGCGCGGTTAGCCTTGTCAGAAAACGTATAATCCGAATCATCTTCACGATCGCGCTTCCCATAAACATGGAAGTTTGCTCGATCCTGCCGAATAATCGCTGCCGCTGTAGTTAGGCGCTCACCCGCTGAATTGAAATGATCTTCGGCGCTTAATCGAGCGTAGTACGACTCGATGGGTTTTTCTGCCGCGCCCACATAAATACTGGATACAAGTAACGCGCCTAGGGCCAAAATCGCACGCATTTAAACACCTATGTTGTTTAATTTTGAAGTATTTATGGTGAGTCGGCGGCCGTACTCCAGCCCAAATTTTAATTATGAAATCGTTTCTTACATGAATATTTATTACTGAAATCATTCTTTCATGCGCCGTTAACACCACATTTATCGAGACATTCCATCCTTCCTTTTGCGCCGCTCACCACGGCTACCAACCAAACACGAGGAGACTGTATGTCCCATGACAGACAGGGCGCGGGTGCGCGCCTTTCACACGAAGAACTCCTACGGCGCGCGGAGGCTTACCGCGAGCACGGCACGCTGGTTAAGGCTGCCGCTGCGCTCGGCATTAAGAAGTCGGCATTCCACGAGAGCATCAAGCGGGCGGCTGAACTGGGGCTGTTGGGTCCGTCGCCGACGTTGCCCGGCTATGCGATCAAAAGCCTGACCGAGACGCCGAACGGCACTTACATGCGCCAAACGAAAGAGGCTGGTCCGGTTTACGAGCCGACGGCCGGCCTCGCGGTCAAAGGCAAGACGACGCTCGTCAATGCCGAAGGCAGGGTGATCACTCAGCACATAATGGAGCGGGCTGACGTGCAACAGCAACGCGCCATTCTGGATGCAACTGTTGCAGCCCTGTCCGAAAGCCTGCCGCGTGTCAGCATTATGCCGGCTCCGCGCGGCACGAATGCCGACCTTCTCAATTTCTTCTGCTTGACGGATGCACATTTTGGGATGCTGGCATGGCGTGAAGAAACCGGTGCCGATTACGATATCGAGATTGCAGAGCAGCTTGTTACGGACTGGTTCGCTGCCGCGATTGATCTTGCGCCAGATGCGCACACCGCTGTTTTGGCGCAACTCGGTGACCTTGCCCATTACGACAGCATGGAAACGGTCACGCCTGCCAGTAAGCACGTGTTGGATTCGGACTCACGACTGCAGAAGATAATTCGCGTCATCATCCGGACCGTTCGGCGTGTCATCGACATGCTGCTGCAAAAACATCAGCACGTGCACATCATTATGGCGCAGGGCAACCACGACCCGGCCTCCTCGGCATGGCTTCGAGAAATGCTTGCAGCGATGTACGAAACCGAGCCCCGCATCACCGTCGATAACTCGCCCAGCCTTTATTACGCCTACGAGTGGGGCAAGACAGCGATCTTTGCGCATCACGGTCATAAGCGCGGCGTCAATAACGTCGATGCGACGCTCGCTGGCATGTTCCGCGAAATGTATGGACGGAGCAAATATGCCTATGCGCACATCGGCCATTTGCATTCGGACGAAGGGCGCAAGTCTGGTCTGATGTATGTCGAGCGCCACGAGACGCTGGCGGCGCCAGACGCATATGCTGCCGGCGGAGGTTGGCTGTCAGGCAGATCGGCGAAGGTCATCACGTACTCAAAGCTGTACGGCGAAGTTTCGCGCCTGACGCTCAGGCCTGAAATGGTCCAAGGCGCTGCGCGTTTGCTGGTGGCCGCGAATGATAACCAGCCTAAGCGGGCTGCAGCTTAAAAAGAAAAAGGCGGGTTTTGCCCGCCTCTCACTTCGTTGTCCTATTGTGCAGCAAGAATGCCTGCAATCAATCCGGTGGCACCTGCAATGAGAAGGTACTGATTATCGACCTTAACCCAATGTTGGCCACGACCAGGCTTACGAAGACCGTAGCGATTGTAGTCGCGGATTTCCTGATGGCGGCGCCAATCGCTGTAACGCTGACCCTTTGACCACTGATGACGGCCGTAGTCGCGGCGATCATGGCGATAGAACTCCTTGCCGTGATGCGGGCGCTGCGGCTCATAGCGCTGTGGAGCAGGCTTGCCGTGATGGTAATCGCGGGCCTGTGCCATTGGAGCGGCAACGAACGTCATAGCGATGGCGGCTAGTACAGCTTTCTTGAACATGAATGCTCTCCTTTGTTGTCCGCAAGATATCGGGCGCGAACTGAACGCTAGATGAACAGACGAAGGTGCAAACATTAAATAAAATCAATGTGATGTTAGTAAAATATTAACCAAAATACTAACCACCGCAGCCAAAAACACGAGGAGAGAATATGCTTGAAGAAGCAGAAGACCGCGCTGCACGAGCGGCTGTTGAAGGCCGGCAGATGAGGGCGGGTGGAGTGGTTATAAGTTTCCTGCCAAAACCTTATAACAACAACCCGCCAACTACCGGCAAGCCACTCGTCATCATCGAAAGCCCGTACGGGGGCAACGTCGTGCGCAATACCGAATATGCGCGCGCTTGCCTTCTAGATAGTCTGCGCCGGGGCGAAGCACCGATTGCGAGCCATTTGCTGCATACGCAGGTGTTGGACGACTTGCGGCCTGATGAACGTGAACTCGGCATCGATGCTGGCCTCGCGTGGTATCGGGTGGCGGATAAATGCGTTGTTTACGGTGACCGTGGCATTAGCGGTGGTATGATCGAGGGCATCGAGCGGGCCAAGCGGTACGGAGTGTTGGTCGAGTTCCGCAATATTGAAGCAAGCGCCGCAGGAGAAAACCCATGAGTAACCTTGAAACAGCAATTGCGGTAGCGGCAGCGGCGCATATGGACCAGAAGAGCGACAACGGCGACCCGTACATTCTGCATCCGCTGCGCGTCATGATGGCTCAGGAGACGCGTGAAACGCAGATCCTCGCAGTTATGCACGACATGATCGAGCACACGAATACCTCGCTGAACGATATCTATTCGTTCGGTTTTGATGACGACATCGTGCTCGCTCTAAACGCGATAACTCGGCGCGATGATGAAGACTATCTCGTCTACGTCAAACGGGCCTGCTCTAACCCTATCGCGCGACCGGTGAAGATTGCAGACCTGCGCGACAATCTACGTGCCTATGGCGACGATGAAGAGCACCGAGCGCGCTATACAAAAGCTCTCGAAATGATCGGGGAGGCGCCATGATCCCCTTCAAAGTTGGTGATCAGGTGGTCTGTATCGATGCCAAAGTCGGCTTCGAACAGTTCATCGAGATCAAAGAGGGCGAAGTTTATACCGTAAGCTGGATCGGCCCGTTCGAACACTACACGCAGGGCAGCTACATCGGCGTTCGTCTGAAAGGCGTCGATCGAGGAATCTGCCCGCAGTTCGGTTATGACAATCCGCCGTTCGCGGCGCGTCGGTTTCGCCCGCTTGTTCGCGATAAGCTTTCGTCAGTTCGCGGGTTACTCGCAGGCGGGCCAGTAACTGAGAAGTTCGAAGAGCCGAAGCGGAAGGTGAGGGAAGAGGTATGAGTTTCATCGTCGACAGCACAGCGCCTATTTATGCCGACCTCAAGTTTAAATCAGTCACCTCCGACGGCGGCAGCACGAGCTATTACGAGCTGCCTCCCCATGCGACCGAGCTAAACGACCTGATCGAGCACAAAGGCATGTCCTTCGCGCTCGGCAACATCTTCAAGGCTTGCTATAGGTTCGGTGAGAAAGACGCGGCCAGCCGAATGTACGATCTGAATAAGATTATTTATTTCGCGGAGAGGCTGAAGGCTTTGGAAACGAGAAGAAAAACGTAGCCAGTAACGCGGCTCCCTTGGGTTCTTATCTACGAAAAGAACGTTTTCGCGATGAGCCTCCGCACGACCGCCTAAGTATATTCGAAAGCTTTGTCCAATCTTCTGAGGGGGATGACATCTGTTTATGCGCGTCTTCAATATCGCGCTGCGTAGCAACAGCATTTTTCACCACGCTAAAGTTACTGTTCGGAATGGTAATTCCGATATTCACTTCATGGTTATTCATTCTAATCTCTCTTTCGTGTTGGCTCCCTTGCCGGGCAATAAAAAAGGTCGGGCTATTGCCCGACCCCAAAAGTCAACTTCTTCCGATTGTGCCAGTACATCCGTGGTCACTAGAAAGAAGAAACTTCATTCAAGCCGCCTGCAAATTACAAACGGACATTTTTCCAGACTTGCGATCCTGTTCAAGATCATAAGTCAGCTTCTGACCTTCACTGAGCGTATGCATACCTGCTCGCTCAACAGCGGAGATGTGAACAAACGCATCCAAACCGCCGTTTTCAGGCTGAATGAAACCAAAGCCTTTTGCTGCGTTAAACCATTTAACTGTGCCGGTGCTCATATGAACCCCTTTCATAGCAATATTGATATCCGCGTTTGAATTAAACGCAGAGATGAAACGATTTTTTAAAGGGAGTTTTCGTTCGGCGCGCAGTGCTAATCGCGCAGGGAGCAAATCTCAGCAAGAAAATCTCGATTTCTAGCTTTTATCAGCTTAAATAAATTTTGTCAAATTATTAATATCTCACGATCTCTTTCATAGAGAGAAAAACTTAAATCTATTACTATTTCTGTTGTCTTCATATAGAAGTAACGAGTTATTTGAGAGGCCCGGTGCGGGCTCCCTCAAATGATGATTGTTAAGCTGTGCCGTAAGAGAATGAGCCATCAGTGTGGGGGCCTGCATTCGCTTGAATGTCGCCCATGACCTCAGCCATAAAGCTATTTAAAATCAATACCGAGTCATTGTAATGAGGACCCGGCAGTGGCTTCATCCTGGCTGTTAGATAACCGGCTTTCATAATCATCTGCTTCAGTATGCGATGGTTTGAGTGAAAATCAATATTATGGATGTTGGAAGACATAGCGTCCTCCTTTCAAATTGCGGGCAAGGGCAGTTCAGCCCGCGTCAGCTGAGCCCGTATTCAATCAAAAGCTGACAACCTATGGTGGACGGACTGCACGCGAATAGCAAGCGGACAATTAAGGTCACTTAAGGGCAAACCGTACTTTGTACCAACGGCCCTACAATTGATTCATTAGCGGAAGTTTAATTCGTATCAAAAAGAACCCCGCAGCGAAAAACGCGCGGGGTAAGGCTACTGAGCCCTCTCTCCCAAGGGCGACAAAAATTTACCCATCTGGTCAAAAAAGTAAAGCCTGACATGAAGTCAGGCTTCAAACTTTCTGCCTTTCAGGGATGTAGGCCGCCTTCTTCGGCGGCTCGATGGCCGGCGGCCAAAGAGGTTGTCCATCTGGGAAAAAAATCAAAAGGGCCCCGGATTCCTCCAGAGCCCTTTTCGCCTAAGCGGATTGGTTATCTGTGGTAAGATAAGCCACCCCAAATTCTGCCTTCGTCGCGATGACGGCCTCCGTGTATGGCTCCGATGTAGGCTGCCACAGCGGCAACGAGAGCAGATGCTGCAAGCAGGAATGCAGTGAGAATGCCAGTTATTCTGGCCTTTTCAGCAGTTTCAGCCGCTTGAGCCTTTACTTCTTCAGCAGCTTTCTCGGCCTGTGCTTGAGCGTCGGCGAGTGCCTTCTTTGCTTCTTCCACTTTCGCCTGAGCTTCGGAGCGCAGAGCCTGAACGCGCTCAACGGTCTGGTTCACTCGCGTCTGGGCGTCATTTTGACTAAGTCCCGTCCGCGTGGCGACTTGGTTTGTGAGCCAAGCGCGGTCAGCGTCAGAAATTTCGCCAGTACTAAGCAGGTTTCCCAGAATGCCGCTTATCTGACGTTGGAAATCGGCCAAGTTCTGTGCTTCCTGACCGGCCACAGAGCTTCCTTGGGCGTCTGTGCGCAGCAGGCTATCTGTAAGATAGTCTAATGGGTTGGTTTTCAGTCCTTGCGGCAACATCTGCTCTACGGATGGAGCGGCCGCTTGCCCTGCGCCTTGCGCAAGCCCCGAGACAGCTTGCCCTGCACCTGAAACGATGCCGCCCGCTAACTGACCGGCGCCCTGAGCGGCGCTGCCAACAACTGTACCAGCGGTTTGTACTGCTGTCTCAGCCGCGCTTCCAACCGCTTTTGCGCCACCTGAAATAGCGCTGACGAGTAGTAGCGTGGAAACGATCGTTCCCAAACCCCATACAACCAAGCCGTTCAGGCCGTCCCGAACGGTTAGTTCGTCACGAGTTGCGGTTCCAGCGGGGCGGCGCATTCTTCCGGTGATATATCCGCCGAGCATATAAGAGGCGACCGTCGATATGACGATAAAGAGCGCCGTAATAACGAGCCATACCGTACTTATATCCCCGCCTTCATCGACGGAAAATGAGCTTGAGCCAAGGCCGCCGGCGAATGTGGTCAGGACGGCCATCACACCTGATGCCACTGTAGCGCCAGCAAAGATTGCCGCCCAGTCTACATAGCCGCGATCAGACGTCTTTTCTACGACAGTTGGATCTACCATCAACGTAACCCCAGAAAAGAGAGAATGAACAACACGATGACAACTAGTCCTACTAAATAGATGATAGAGTTCATGTTGATTGTCTCCTTTGCATAGATAAAAAATGCCCGAAGGTCGGGATTTTAGTGATCGATGGATTGTGCTCTGGAGATGAGAACTCGGCAGCTATTAAAAAGTTTCATTCAGTATGAATTTTATTTATTCTAAAAATACTTAGTCGGGTCGGTGGGCACTGTCCGAACTGCTTACTTCGACTTTCGTGTCTCGTTCTTCAACGAATTCCGCAAAGTGTCCATGATGTTAATCATAATCGGCTGGTTCCATATTGGAGTTTGCGGCGGGAAAATGATCTTCTGGATGCCGGAATTGATATTTCTGGTGTGTCAATTTGGCGGCCAATTCTGACATGTAGCCGAGGTCTCGAAGCCCGCTCTCATAAAGCATGATAATTGTGCCAGAGAGATCTATCCCCACATACTCTCTTTCGCTTTCATCGAGCAGGACAACAGCATCGGAATAAATCCGTCGCATAAAGTTCACTTCCTCGATTGTATAAATGCGGCTTCCCTCGCTAAAAAACGGCATGATTAGCCTCCCTTCAGTCCTCAACCAAAGCAAAAGCCGTGGGGCATTGATTCAAGTGATATAGGTTAATGCGGAACGGCCCAGAAGGTTTCTGAAAAGTATGCCCTTGGCGCAGAAAAGGCTATTCCATGGGTTTGATAGGTTCCATGGTGTCATCGCCAGTGTAGCGACTGTTGTTAACCTGGGGCGACACGCGCCACGCTTGCAGTACGTCGTCATTTGCGGGTTTGAGCAAATCTTCACGTGGCTCTGACAACCAGAGGTGCCAGTCCTTCTCGTCCAAGATGACGGGCATTCGGGTGTGAATTTTTGCCATGAAGTCGTTAGCGGCACAGGTGATTATCGTGCAGCTTTTCACCTCTTCGCCGGTGGTTCGGTCGCGCCATGTCTCATGCAGGCCTGCGAACGTCAGGGGCTTCCCGTCCTTAGCAGAGATGAACCAGGGGTGGCGCGCTTCTTTCGGGCCCGTCCATTCAAAAAAACCAGAAGCCGGGATAAGGCAACGGGTGCTTTTGAAGGCGGAGCGAAACATTGGCTTGCTGGCGATCTCTTCAGACCGAGCGTTGAAAGTAGCCGGTACACTCTTCAGATCCTTCGACCACCAGTTGGGCACGAGCCACCAACGCATTTCTGAATAGTCGAGTGCGCCGTCTTTCTGCGTTATGACGCCCACCTGCGTGGTCGGCGCGATATTGTAGCGAGGCTGGATATTCCGAGGCGTAACTGCCGTCAGATTGTACATCGCGTGGATTTCAGCCCACGTATAGGTCTGGGTAAATCGTCCGCACATGCGCGCCTCCGGTTGCTGGAAATGTAGTGCGCTTATTGTTTTCGTCCAGCCAGCGCGAAATACGGCGGATGGCGTATTTAATCTACAAGCCTGAATTGGTTGAATGTACTCCAACCTTCCGCAGGGGAAGGGAATATTGGAGGGTGCTATGAAATTTGCAATTATCGCGATGGCTTTACTCTTGGCTGGGGCATCTACAGCGTCGGCTATGGCTAGCTGGAAGCCAGAAAGTCACTGCCGTACCGGCAAAGGATGCAAGACTGGAAGGTAATTCCAACGGGCGCCTGTGAACGGGCGCCTATTTCTTTCTGCCTGCCAGCGCGTCTTCGCCTTCCTGTTTATGCTCACGGCAAAACCAGAGCTGTCCAAAGGCCGTCTTGTAGCCAAACGAACCCCACGCTTTGCAGCCCTTCGAATCACAGTAGTGCTCAAAAAGCTTGCCGCCTTTGGTTGCGACGGTGTTCTCGCTCTTATATCCGCTCATTTTATCTCGGTGCCTTTGTTATCCCGAATTGAGCATCGCCCTTGGCCGTGCAGGCCTTGCACCGCATTCGAGGGTGCAGATCCACGAAATAGGTGTGCGTACCGAATTTTCGCAGAATGATGGTTCTGTCTACGGACCCGATATGGCCGCATCGGCAGCAATAGCCGTAAAGCTCGTACCAGCCGAACAGATCCATTATCCGTGCTGAAGCAGGCATTTCCTTCAGGAAGGTCGGTCTTATTCTCATTTCTCAAAATACGTCTCCCACGGCTTGGAAGACTTGTCGTGCGGGTTATGTGCCTTGCCGCCATAAAGCCGGATGAATTCTTGCTGGCCTTCCTCGGTCTGGAACATGGCCGCGCTGAAATCTTTCTTATCGTGATACACACTTCTCCATAGCCGATACCCGCCTAATCTCTCCCGGTCGTTCAACATCTGAACGAGGTTTGTTCGGTGCCAATCTGTGAGGTAAAGCACGACTTGAAACGGATATTCTTTGTTGATGAGCGTCTTAGGCGGCTCACCGCGTGACCTGCCGCTCATTTTACGAACACCGTCGGCTTCCATCCGCGGGCAAAGCCCATCGACATTGCGAGGCTAGCATATTCGATTTCCTTCACCAGAAAATCGCGGTCTTTCAGCAAGGTCTCTATTGCAGCTCGCACGTCACCGTCATGGAAGGCGAGTACCAGATCAATTTCGTCCTGGTATCCTTCTTTTTGCGCAAGCGCGTTCATTTGTCGTGCTCCTCATAAGCAGACATCTTCATTTCCAAACCTGTCTGAAATTTTATTACCGGTGCCTGCCCTGTTTTCAGGCGCAGGCTCATTCATTATCGCACGACGATTTTTTCCCACTTGTCGGCAGATGCAGAGCCGCCGAATGGCTTCCCGCCGTGCCGTCGCATAAAGGCGCCCATGAGCCTTTCTGTTGGGAAGCTGAATACGCAGAAATCCACGCCCGACTTTCGCGCCATGCGATGAGGCAAACGGGCGCCAAGACGGTCAGCATCGCGATGCACTTCGCGCCGGGCACATTTCAGAGCGTAAGCTTCAGGAAGAGCGACTTGGAACGTTTTCATCACGCAGCCCTCTTAAAAAGGTCGGCGCGTTGGCCATGTGTTACGGCAAGGCGAGCGAGTTCAACTTCACGCGCCAGAAAGTCGCGGTCTTTCAAAAGCGCTTCAATGGCCGCGTGCACATCGCCACCGTGGTAGGCGAGAACCTGCTGAATTTCATCTTCGTAATTTTGCACAAGAGCGTTCATGGCTTCCTCCTGCTAATTTAGATGTTCCTATTTTGTTCTCATTGTACTCCGTCGTCAAGACGCTAAATTTGACGTACTTTAACGTGCAACAACCTGTGCAACTAATTGTGTAACAAACTGTGATACAATTACGGATGCGTAATTAAAATAATATAATAAAAACAATGACTAAGAGGTTAGTTTGATACCAACCGACCGTACCATTTTTCTCAGCCACTCATCAGAAATTATAGTGCTATGTCAACCGCTTAGGCGGATTGATTGCCGTCCCGGCATAGACACCCTAATGAGGCAGGCGCCACAAAAGAATGCCGCCAGCCACTGCGGCGACAATTGCGCCGATGAGCAGGAATATGTGGTCGTATAAAGCGATATCGAACATCGTTAGTCTCGCTCTCGTTCAGCCCAAGCCGTGAATCCGATGAGCGCGAACAGCGACACCATCATTGTGCCAATGAACCATAAAAACCAGCTCATACCGGGTTCCTCCGGCGACCAAACAACCCCGACCGGCAAAAGTTCATCCGACTTACGCAAATTGAACGAAAAACCCCGGCGACGCGGCGCGTTACCGGGGTTATGTCGTCAGCGCACTTCGAGCACTTCGCCCGTGCGGCGGTCTATCACAACGCGCATATCGTCATTTCGACGGTCCACGCCCCGAACAACATACACGTTTCGACGTCGCGACACGCTTTCTACTTCATCCATACCCTCGTTGCGTGCGATTCTGGCAGCTCTACGCTCGCTTATCTCGTCGCCGTAACCGCGTCGATCACGATCCATGCGCCGATTATCGTCTGGATTGACCTGAATCCCGTTGGGCCCGATTTCGATGCTTTGGGCCTGTGCTGGAACGGTCGCCACAAGCGCTGTCACCATCACCGCTGCGATTGCCGAAAACTTATACATGGCACCTATCCTTATCTCGCGCCCGCCGTGCAAATGAACGGCCAGACCCGCCTGTGGTTCCTGTTGGCGCGGTCAACTCTTTATAACGGGGCGATATATTGATCGTTGCGCTGTTGGGCGTGGCGCGGTGCAGCGTCCATGAGAACGACAACGGGGGCGAGAGGCATAAGTGGTGTAGAAATTATGCCTCTCGCGGGGGCGGGCAATTGCTTAGGCTGCCCGGCTCGGGACTTAATACTCACGTGTTTTAGCTGCAACTTTTAAACGCATAGCGTGTGTCTTATTCGATCAGAACGGGACATTTCTGGCACGATTAGACAAGAAAGGGGGCCAGTCCGCTGCTTGTGCCGCAGAACGGCCCGAGCGGATGAATAAAAAACCCCGGACAAGCCGGGGTTTCAAGCTATTGCCGCCGTCTGGTATCCCAGAAAAGCATCGATACGACCCAGAGAAACGCAAAGAGGATCGTTCCCTCAATCAGAAAATACCAATGCATTGCCATTCCCTCATACAGGAACGCGGCCACCGCCATTGCCATGCGAAATCATCCACGGCATGGCGGCTTCAGGTTTTTCGAGAATATTTCGCTTTCGCGCAAATCCTTCAAATGCGTTTTGCGCCACGATCAGCGGCTTTTGTCCGCTGTGAGCGTCGCAACAGGCGCTCCATGCCACTTCATAGATGATATCGCGATCATCCTGTGGCCATTCATAAAGAAAATCGATTGCGTCGATCGGGCCTGCAATCTCCCTGATTAGAAATTTGCCGTCCTTCACAAAAACAGGACTGTCAAACAAACGGTCGCTCATCGGAACCTCCATTTGATCGAACGATAAAGTTGGAATGACGGCTTCGATTTAGTAATCGCTCCGACGGTTTCAAGAACCCCACAGCATGAATTTCACGAAAGTGCAGCGAGCAAAACAACACGCTTCGCAGATGCGAGGCGCGTGTTTTTAGCGACTATAAGAGGCGGCAGGCTTCAGCTGCAGAGGGGCGCGGCCCTGCTGCATGTGCAGATCAGTTTGCGGCAAGCAGCGCGCTTATTTTCTTCGTTCAGCCATGTCGAAATACGACAGATGACGTATGGCGTTTCATCCGGCTTTGTCGTCCTCTGTGTCAAGATCGTGCACGTCACCTGCACGGTCGTTTCTGTGTTTGGCGAATTGCTGGCGAGACCAGCAGAGGAGGGCATATGAAAGCCATAGCGATAATAGCAATCGGATCGATGATGGTGTCTGGCACTGCGCTTGCTGCGGCACCGGTCGTGGGCGCACAAAAACCTGCGGTAGCGACCAGCAAGGAAAACGGTAAGCCTGTTTTGCTGGCGGTCGGACCGACGCGAAATATAGGTCCAGGCAAAATATTTGGTACCAAAGGCGCTTAGCAGAGGCATTTGCCCCGGTTGACAGCGGGGCAAGTCTTCTATGACCCCATTCGTATACCAACGGCATTTCAGCGGGATTGGACAATCCCGCCGTGAAGCCGTTGTCGCTTGCGCGAAATCTCGCTAAATATGGGGCCACAAACGGGTGCACTTATGGGTGCACAAATATCGGATCGTGTTTGTAGGACCTCGCAATGATTGGATGCCTGCCGCCGCTTATCCTGCTGATTTTAGGGGCTGGCATTGGGGCATTGATCGGCGGCAACACCGATGCCGTCTATGGCGGTTTGATTGGTTTGGCGATCGGCCTCGTCGTAATGATCGTTCTCATCTGGATTCTGATGAAGGCCCGCAACCGATAGGCTCAGAGGCGCGCGTCGTCCTCATGCGCGCGCACTGGTGATAGCCTTTCATGGGCGCAGAAATAGTGAACTATCTCTGGCAGTTTTCTGTGCAATATTAAAAATATAACTATGCGTCATCTGTTACAGGAGTGGCGCATGCAGCGTATCGTTTTATCAATATTCTTATTGTTTTTAAATTTTCCTTTGGCCAATGCTGCGGACAAGGCCGCGGGGGTTCAATATACAAATATAGACAAAAGCTTCACCTTTTTAGGCGGTGTCGGCTACGCTTGGGTCAAGGCGGACGAAATCGTCTACAATGGCGGAAACCGCATGAGCCATTTGTTTTGGCAGTCGCAAATGCCTGTGCTGACCGGCGCTTTCAGGGCCGAGCCCATGAATAATATAACTGTGGTTGGCCGTGTGAAAATCGGGCTGGGTGGCACCCACAAGATGGAAGACTACGATTGGTTAGCGCCATATTTGAAAAGTTATGATTTTGATGACTGGACAGATCGTTCGGTTAGCGATGAGACAGATCTGGATCGTTACATCAATCTGGATATTGCCGTTGGGCATGATTTCGAGATCAATCAACATAACGTCTTCAATCTGCATGGCGGGTTCAAATATACGAATGTGAAATGGACCAGCGGTAACTCGCAATATGTCTACAGCGAAGAGGGATTTCGCGATAAAACGGGCGTCCTCTCTGGGAAGGGGATCAGCTACGAGCAAAGTTTGCCAGCGCTGTTTGTGGGCGGCGAATGGCGTTCAACATTCGAAAAATGGTCTTTTTCGTTGCTGGGGCGCGTAGGAGCAACTGTCGCTGCCAAGGACATCGACGATCATTGGCGCGGGGATAAGCGTTTTACCGATACGTTCGGAAGCCGGGCGTTTCTGGATACGCAGGCCGAAGTCGCTTATGCCTTTACCGAGCGCACAAATGTCTATCTCTCGGCGGCTTATGAAAAATACTTCCGCATGAGGGGCGACACGATGATGGAAAACAGAACAACGGGGGAGGTTAAGAGCTTCCCCGATGATGCAGGCGCCGGCTTGCAGGCGTTCACGCTTGGCGGCGGCCTGAAAGTCAGTTTCTAACATTGCAAAAAGAAAATCGGCCAGAGTTTTGCTCTGGCCGATTTTTAGGAATACTGAGGCTGGCGGCTTACCGGCCAGCGAGAATGCCCGCGATGATGCCCGTTGCCGTGGTGACCAGCAGGAACTGGTTGTCAACCTTCACCCAGCGCTGGCCCGGACCCGGACGGCGCAGACCATAACGCTTGTAGTCGCGCACTTCCGGCTGGCGGCGCCAGTCATTGTAGCGCTGGCCCTTGGACCAATGCTGACGGCCATGGTCACGCGGGTCTTTACGACCGAATTCCTTGCCATGCGGCGGACGCGGCTTCTGGTCCATGCGGTGCGGACCCGGCTTGCGCTGATAATCCTGCGCCTGTGCGGCCAGCGGTGCGCCGATGAAGGAAAGGGCTACGGCTGCAAGAATGACTTTTTTGAACATCATGTTCTCCTTTGCTGTTGGGTGGACACTATTGGGAGACGAATGAACGGAAGATGAATGTCTGCATTTTGAAACATTAAATAAAATCAATGTGATATTAACGCTTTGTTAACCATGGCTTTATGCGCTTGGGCAAACCGCCAAATGGAAACAGAGCCACTTGACCTCAGCGCAATGCGAACGTAATAGTATTACGACGGTTCCCCGACCGAGAGTGAAGGGGATTAATAGGGAACACGGTGAGGACGACCCGAAAAGGGACCGAGACCGTGGCTGCCCCCGCAACTGTAAGCGGATTGCTGTTCATCCTTGTGACGCCGACGGGCGTCATGCCACTGTGTTCAACCGGCGAAAGCTGAAAGACACGGGAAGGCAGATGGAAGCGATTATCTGCAAGCCAGGAGACCTGCCGTCATAGGGCCTTTGGGCCATCATTATCCATTGTCACGGGCGGGGATGCCCGGAGCAGGAGCAGGTTATGACAGCACATCGCGCCGCAAGGCGCTTTCTTTCATCGTCATCCATATCCCCGGATATCTCCGTTTGCTCACGGCGTCTTATCGCCGTCGCTTGCTGACGTGGCCATTTCTCTCACCATTTCGGGGTTTCCCATGACATTGCACGGCAAGACGTCGTTTCGCATCGCTTTATGCGCTCTTTTTCTGTTTGCAGGCGCGCCAGCACTGCAGGCGGCGGAAACGCAATATCCGCTGACGCTGAAGAACTGCGGACGCGACGTTACTTTCAAACAGGCCCCGACGCGCGCAGTGGCTGTCGGTCAAAGCAGCACGGAGATTTTGTACAGCCTTGGTCTGGGTGACAAGGTGGTCGGTACGGCGGTGTGGTTCGGCCCGGTACTGAAAGGCTTTGAAGAGGTCAACGCCAAGGTCAAGCGACTGGCCGATAACGACCCGAGCTTCGAAAGCGTGCTGGCGCAGAAGCCCGATATTGTGACGGCGGATTTCCAATGGCATGTCGGGCCGAATGGCATTGTCGCCAAGCCGGAGCAGTTCGAGGAA
The DNA here is from genome assembly GCF_003664555.1 of Ochrobactrum soli. NCBI lineage: Bacteria > Pseudomonadati > Pseudomonadota > Alphaproteobacteria > Hyphomicrobiales > Brucellaceae > Ochrobactrum > Ochrobactrum soli. The sequence goes on from NZ_RCHH01000006.1 coordinate 50,400, forward strand.
CTGGGCATCCCGGCCTATACCTCGCCTTCGGATTGTGTCGGCAAGGATAATTCCGGCGGTGGCGACGGCGTGCGCACGGCAGCCTTCACGATGGATATCGTCTATCAGGAAATCGGCGAGCTGGCCGCAATCTTCAACGTGCAGGATCGCGGTGAAAAGCTCATTGCCGAGCTGAAAGGGCGCGAAGATGCGGCGCGCCGCAAGATTGGCGCCAGCGGGGCCAAGCTTTCCGCTGCGGTGTGGTTTTCCAGCACGCAGATTGACGCCGATCCCTATATCGCCGGAAAATTCGGCGCTCCGGCCTATATCCTGTCGGCGCTCGGCATCAGGAATGTGGTCGACAGCCAGGAAGAATGGCCGACCATCGGCTGGGAAACCATCGCCAAATCTGGCCCGTCGATGATCGTGGCAGCAAAACTTGATCGTCGCCGCTATCCGGCGGACGATATTGCCGTGAAGCGCAAATTCCTCGAAAGCGATCCGGTGACAAGCCTGATGCCTGCCGTCAAGGACGGCCACGTCTTTGACATGGATGCGCAGTCGATGAGCACCTCGCTGCGGGTGATTGAGGGCATCGAAACGCTGGCGGCGGCCATCGCTGCCTCGGACCTCAACAAATGACGGCATTGGTAGCCATAGGAAGGCTTCCGTTCAGCAACAAGGTGAGCGCCGGGGTTCTGGCGCTCATCCTGCTGCTTGCCGCCTTGTGGCTGGGCGCAGCGATTGGCGAAACCGCCATACCGCTCGATGTGGTGGCAAAGACCGTCGCCAACCGGCTGTGGCATGCAGGCTATGTGCTCGATCCCATCGATGAAGGGATTGTGTGGAGCTATCGTCTCAGCCGTGCCGTGGTGGCGGCGTGCTGCGGGGCGGCGCTGGCGCTTTCCGGCGTTGTGCTGCAATCGTTGCTGCGCAATTCTCTCGCTGACCCTTATATTCTTGGCATTTCCGCCGGGGCCTCGACCGGGGCTGTCAGCGTCGCCATTCTTGGCATCGGCGCTGGCGTTCTCACTTTGTCGCTTGGCGCATTCATCGGGGCGATTTTTGCCTTTGTGCTGGTGTCGCTGCTGGCGTTGAAGGCGGGGCGGGGCAACAGCGCGATCATTCTGGCCGGTATTGCCGGATCGCAGCTTTTCAACGCGCTGACCTCGTTCATCGTGACCAAGGCGGCCAATGCCGAGCAGGCGCGGGGCATTATGTTCTGGCTGCTTGGCAATCTGTCCGGCGTGCGTTGGCCGGATGTGACGCTGGCGCTGCCTGCTTGCCTGATCGGGCTGGTGGTCTGCCTGTGGCATGCGCGTGCGCTCGACGCCTTCACCTTCGGCGCGGAATCGGCTGCTTCGCTGGGCATTCCAGTGCGGCGTGTTTATGCCGTGCTGATTGGCGCAAGCGCCATGATGACGGCGGTTATGGTCTCCATTGTCGGGTCCATTGGCTTTATTGGCCTTGTCATTCCCCATGCGGCGCGGATGGTGGTGGGTGTCCGGCATGGCGTTTTGCTGCCCACATCCGCTTTGATCGGTGCGATCTTCATGATCGCAGCAGACATCGTGTCGCGCATCATCGTGCCGGGACAGGTGCTGCCCATCGGTGTGGTGACGGCGCTGGTCGGCGCTCCGGCCTTTGCGCTGCTGCTTGGACAGAGGAGGGCGCGGGCATGATGCTGTCGGCACAGAATCTTTCATGGTCGGCAGGCAGCGTCGAAATCCTGCGCGGGGTTTCGCTCGATGTCGTTGAAGGCGAGTTTCTTGGCATTATCGGGCCGAATGGTTCCGGCAAGACCACGCTTCTATCGCTGCTTTCAGGTCTGAAGCGCCCGCGCAGCGGTACGGTTTATCTCGGCGAGGCGCCGATTGAACGCTTCAACCGCCGCGAGATTGCGCGCTTGCTGGCGCTGGTCGAACAGCAGGCGGAAACGACCGAGCGCATCACCGCCCGGCAGGCAGTGGAGCTTGGGCGCACGCCTTATCTCGGTGCGCTTTCACCATGGTCTGCGGAGGATGACGCCATCGTCGATCAGGCGCTTGCGCATGTGGACATGTCGCATCTGGCCAAACGCAACTGGCACACATTGTCGGGCGGTGAACGCCAGCGCCTGCATATTGCCCGCGCTCTGGCGCAGCAGCCGCGCATCCTGTTGCTGGACGAGCCGACCAATCATCTCGATATCGGCCACCAGATCGGCCTTCTCGATCTCGTCCGGCGTCAAAGTCGAACGATGGGCCTGACGGTAGTGGCAGCGCTGCATGATCTTAATCATGCAGCCATGTTCTGCGACCGCATTGCGGTGATGGACCGGGGGCGTCTGGCGGCGCTGGGCGCGCCGCGAGAGGTTTTAACCGTGGAACGCATTCGCTCCGTGTTCGGTGTCGATGTGGAGGTCGAGCATAGCGGCGAGCGCGGCTGTCATATCCGTTACTGCGCCTGCGCCGCTTGACGGCTTACAGCGCCGCTTTCAACCGGCGCTGTTCCAGACCGAGCCCCAGCTCTTCCGCCCGCGCGATGATGGGCGCAAAGCGGCGCTGCTTCTTTTCCGCGTGATTGGAAGCAATATCGGCGATGCGGTGCTTCAGGAACGGGTTGAGAAAACGATTGCGCACGGAAACCACATAGGCTTCCGCTTCCGCGCCAAGCCCGTCTGCTGCGAAAACCGGCAGCACTTCCTCACGCCACAGGGCTTCCAACTCGCTGCGGATGGTTTCATCCTGCATGGCTTCCAGCACGATTTCGTCTTTCGGGCGATTGCCCTTCAGCCAGCGTTCGGCAATGAAACTATGGCCGAGATTGAGCAGATAAAGCTTCAACCGCTCATAGCGCGCCAGATCGTCGGTGACGACGATATCCTTGTGACGGCACGGCAATGTCAGTCCGTCGGCCTGCTCGATGGCCCAGATCGCATAGGGTTCGGCAATAGCACCGACCGGTTCGATGGCCTCGGAGACGATGCGGTCCACCAGACTATTGGCAAAGATGCATCGCGTTTCCAGCCAGTGGGCAAAGCTGTCCGGCAGTTTCCAGTCCTGCGTCAGCCTGATCAGAATTGCGCGCAGCTTGTCGCCATTGCGGGAAATCAGCTCGCACGGAAAAATCGAGAGCGGTGCATCCGGGTTGTTCTGCCAGCGATGGTGCAGAAGCACGAGCAACTTGGCCGGAAAGCTTTTCGGCAGGGTCTGCGGATTGGCGATGAGCGATGCGTCGTCGCTTGCATCCAGCTCATAACCTTTGTCGCCGGTGTTCGAGAGAATCACCTGGACCGTCGCGCCGAGATCGAGAATCGCGGCCCAGTCGGTATGCGCGGAATAGGCAGCGGTCACGCCCCTGGCGTTGTGCTCTGTTTCCGACGGCTTGCCATCGACCAGACCACGGATCACGACCGGATAACCCTTGCCCTCGTTCAGTGCGGCGATGCGTTGCGCGCTTTGCGGATTGGAGGTGGTCTGCACCACGGCAATCGTGCCGATTGCATCGCCCGTTGCCAGCGCTTCGGCGACGAAGAAATCGGCATGGGCGAGCAGAAAACGGCTGGTGCCGAACTGAAGAATCGCTGGCTTGTCTTGCATGGAATGCTCCCGAATTTGCAGGACACAACTAAGCAATCCGCACTAAATTGGTCAAGCCAATAGGCTTTATAGCCCGAAAATAGCGTTGAACTTTTCGGTGGTACTGCGCGATTTGCCGCATTTTCGCACCGATTCAGGCATATTGCGCTTCGGGCTGACCGGAATTATGGTAAGGCCAATTTGGGAGCGACCATGAGCGACTTTGCGGCCACAGCGGAACCCCGCAGGCTTTACCAGCAGATTGCCGACCGGTTGAGAGGTCTCATTCAGGCCGGGCAGTTTCCGGCGGGAAGCAGGCTTCCGGCTGAGCGCGAGCTTGCCCAGCAATTGGGCGTGTCGCGCCCGTCGCTGCGCGAGGCGCTGATCGCTCTCGAAATTGCCGGCAATGTCGAAATCCGTATGGGTTCCGGCATTTATGTCAGCGCCGAGCCGGAAAAGCGCGTTGTGACGCAAGGCGTTTCGATCGGCGAAAGCCCGCTTGAAATCATGCAGGCGCGCGAGTTGATCGAAGGCAGTTTGGTGGTGATGGCCTGTGCGCGCATGACGCCGGAGACCTTGGCTGCCTTGCGCGCCACGCTCGACGAAATGCGCGCCCAGGTGCATGTCGACCGCCGGGCGATGGAGCTTGACCGGCAGTTTCACCTGTTGTTGGCCGAACAGGCAGGCAATTCGGTGGTGGTACGAATTATCCGCGATCTCTTCGATGAGCGGCACAGCCCGCTGACGTCGCAGATCAGAACGCGGTTTGAGAATAACGATACGTGGGTTCTGGCCTTGGCAGAACACGAAATCGTCTATGCAGCGCTGGAGGCGAGGAATCCGCTTCAGGCGCAGGCGGCCATGCGAACGCATCTGGAGCAATCCAAGCAGCGTTGGATGGATAACGAGCCGCGCGACAGATCGCCTATAGCGACATGACCGCGACGACATGAATTGGGAGTGAGGTCAGACCCATGAATATTTCCGTTTCTCCGGCTGCCGCAGCGCCGGTCATTCTCTTGCATCCGTCCGACGATGTCGCGGTTGCGCGTATTTCCGTTCGTGCTGGCGACCCCATCGGTCTGGAAGGCATCAATGCACGCGAACTGATTGGACGCGGCCACAAGGTGGCGATCCGCGCCATTCCAGAAGGCAAGGAAGTTCTGAAATACGGACAGGTCATCGGCGTTGCCACCAAGGACATTGCGCCCGGAGAGCATGTGCATCTGCAAAACCTCGCCATGCTGCCTTCCGAACATGAACACCAGTTCTCCATCGATATCGAAGAACGCGGCATGTTGCCGGAAGCCGAACGCCGCCATTTCATGGGCTATGACCGCGGCGCTGGTGGCGTGGGCACGCGCAACTATATCGGCGTCATTTCCTCGGTAAACTGTTCGGCCACCGTGTCGCGCTATATCGCTGACTATTTCAACCGCATGGGCGGTCTCGACGGATTCGACAATGTGGATGGCGTTGTGGCGCTGACCCATGGCAGCGGTTGCGCGCTCAACACCAAGTCTGAAGGCTATCGCCTTTTGACCCGCACCATTCAGGGTTATGCCAAGCACCCGAATTTCGGCGGTATCCTGCTGATTGGCCTTGGCTGCGAAACGAACCAGATCGCGCCGATCCTCGAACATTACCGCATGGAAGAAGGCTCGCGCCTGCGCACCATGACGATCCAGCAGCACGGCGGCACACGCAAGACCATTGATCATGCGATTGCCGAGATCAAGGAAATGCTGCCGCTGGTCAATTCGGCGGTGCGCACCAAACAGCCGTTGTCGAAGCTGAAAGTGGCTCTGGAATGCGGCGGCTCGGATGGTTATTCCGGCATTTCGGCTAATCCGGCGTTGGGCTATGCCTCTGACCTGATCGTGCGTAATGGCGGCACGACCGTTCTGGCTGAAACGCCGGAAATCTATGGTGCAGAACATCTTTTGACGCGCCGCGCCGTGACGCCTGCGGTGGCGGAAAAGCTGCTGCAGCGCATCCACTGGTGGCGTGATTACACGGCGCGCAATGGCGACGAACTCAATAATAATCCATCGCATGGCAACAAGCTTGGCGGCCTGACCACCATTCTGGAAAAGTCGCTCGGTGCCGTTGCCAAGGGCGGCTCGATGCCGCTCAAGGCGGTCTATGAATTTGCCGAAACCGTCACGGAGCCCGGCTTCGTCTTCATGGATACGCCGGGCTATGATCCGGTTGCCGTGACAGGACAGGTGGCGGGCGGCTGCAATGTCATTTGCTTCACCACGGGCCGTGGTTCGGTTTCCGGCTTCAAGCCCTCGCCCTGCATCAAGATCGCCACGAATTCCGAAATGTACGAGCACATGAAGGAAGACATGGACATCAATTGCGGCGGCATCGTCACCGGCGAGGAGACCATCGAGGAATCCGGCACGCGCATCTTCGAATATATCATCGCGGCCGCCTCCGGCGAAAAGACGCTGAGCGAAATCTACGACTATGGCGACAATGAATTCGTGCCATGGCAGGTCGGCGCCGTTACCTGATCCGCATCTTTCAATCTGTAACCGACAGGAATATCCGATGGTCAAAGCTCTGCGTATAGAGAGCGAAAACGTTACCCGCTTCGCCGAAATCGACGAAGCGCCGCTGCTCCCCGGTCATGTGCGCGTCAAGGTGCGCCATGTCGGCCTCTGCGGCAGCGATCTGAACACCTTCAAGGGTCTCAATCCGCTGGTGCAGCTGCCGCGCATTCCCGGCCATGAAATCGGCGGCGAAATCATCGAGGCCGGTGCGGGCGTCAGTGCGGCCTATGCCGCAGGCACGCGCGTCATCGTGCTGCCCTATACGAATTGCGGCGAATGCTCGTCCTGCCGCAAGGGACGTCTCAATGCGTGCCGCTACAACAAGACGCTCGGCGTGCAGCAGAATGGCGGTCTGGCCGACCAGATCGTGCTGCCAGCCGAAAAGCTGATCCTCAACGATACGCTGGAACCACGCCATTTGGCGCTGGTCGAGCCGCTTTCGGTCGGTTTCCATGCGGTTGCTCGTGGCCGCGTCGAGGCGGGCGATACGGTTGCGGTGCTGGGCTGCGGCATGATCGGCATGGGTGTGCTGATCGGCGCTGTGGCGCGCGGCGCCAAGGTGATCGCCATCGATCCGAGCGCCGAAAAGCGCGAGCTGGCGCTGCAATTCGGTGCCACGCATGTTCTGGCGAGCGGCGAGGATGTGGTGCAAAAGGTCTTGGAACTGACCGGCGATGACGGCGTGGATGTCGCTTTCGAAGCGGTTGGCTTGCCCATCACTTTCACGCAGGCCGTCGATCTTGCGGGCTTTGCGGGACGTGTGGTCTATGTCGGCTACTCCAAGGCACCTGTCACCTATCAGACCCAGTTCTTCAATCTGAAGGAACTCGACATCATGGGCTCGCGCAATGCGACGCTGACCGATTTCGAGGCGGTGGTTTCGCATCTGGAGAAGCTTGGTGCCGACGCCGACAAGCTGATTTCAAAGGTGTTCCCGTTCGATGAAGCCGAACAGGCGCTGCCCTATTGGGATGGCGATCGCAATGTGCTGAAAATCGTGATCGAGCGGGCGTAAGCCGTGGCAAATCGAATAAAGGGGAGCCGGTCTGGCTCCCCTTTTTTTATCGCTTTAGGCAATGCCGATTCTCTTTCAGACCGCATTTGCCGGACCTTGCGTAAAAATTTTTTTGGGCGCTGCCGCGAGAAACCGGCAGATACTTTCCTTCTGCCATCGCAAGGCCGTGCACCGAAAAAATACGGGCTTCGTCGGCCATAAGAGATACCGCTAAAAATAGCGGATTCAGCCCGTTTGGGCGCAAATGGGGCAGGTTTCTGCCCATTTTCATGTATAGACCAATACATATCGGACGACAGTATAATCATACTGTTTTTCTATAATTATAGCGATTTCGTCTTCAATCTATAGTCGTCGGTCTGATGTCGCAGCTGATGGCATATTTGTCGCATGCCGTTCGTGCAATTGAGTGGCGGAGGACTACTATTGTCCTCATGCTGGCCGACTTCGACCTACTTAAGTAATGCCCCGGCCAGCCTGCATATTTCGTCGCGCAACCTTTCAAAAAAGCATTAAAGGGGATGGGTGCGCTTGGATGAATTCACCGCAGTGGGTGGACATGTCGGGAAATGACCTATATAGAATCAGGCAATCTTTCGCTAATCATTCCGTGCGAACCGTTCGCGGTTCGCAGATTGTGTGTGCGCGATTCGCGCTGGAATGAAGTCATATCAATCTTGAAAAGGAGATTAAGTCCGCCAGCACAGCGGGGTTAAACTTAATGCATGGTATTTTATACAAGGATGAAAGTATGAAGTCGCCGGCTAAGACAAAGATAAGCTTGAATGGCGTGTTTAAAGTCTTCGGCGACGACCCGAAGCGTGCAATGGAAGCGTTGCGCGCAGGCAAGTCAAAAGCGCAGATTTACAGCGATCTCGGGGCCACAATCGGCGTCGATGATGCAAGTTTCGATATTTATGAAGGCGAAGTATTCGTCATCATGGGTCTGTCCGGCTCGGGCAAATCGACCCTCCTGCGCCTGCTCAACCGGCTTATCGAACCGACCGCCGGATCCATCGAAGTGGAAGGCCGCGATATCGTCAAAATGACGAAGCGCGAGCTGATCGATCTTCGCCGCCGCGACATGAGCATGGTTTTCCAGTCATTCGCGCTGTTGCCCAATCGTTCGGTGCTGAACAACGCCGCCTTTGGCCTTGAAGTGGCCGGGATGGGCGAAGCCGAGCGCCACGCCAAGGCGTTGACCGCGCTCGCAGCCGTCGGTCTCGAACCCTATGCCAACAGCATGCCGGACCAGCTTTCCGGTGGTATGAAGCAGCGCGTCGGCCTGGCGCGGGCTCTGGCCAGCGAGCCGACGATCCTTTTGATGGATGAAGCGTTTTCTGCGCTCGATCCGCTGATCCGCACCGAAATGCAGGATGAGTTGAAGCGCCTTCAGGCCGAGCATAGCCGCACCATCATCTTCGTCAGCCATGACCTTGATGAAGCGATGCGCATCGGCGACCGTATCTGCATCATGCAGCACGGCAAGGTCGTGCAGGTGGGCACGCCGAACGAGATCGTCTCGGAGCCTGCCAATGATTATGTCCGGTCCTTCTTCCGCAATGTGGATGTGTCGCGTGTCTTCAAGGCCGCCGATGTCGCCCGTGAGGATGAGTTGATCGTGTTTGAACCCGAACAGCTTGCCACCGCTCTTGAGCGCTTTGACGCCAGCGGCAAGACCTTTGGTGTGCTGATCGATGCAGACCGCACCTATCGCGGTCTTGTCAGCCGGGATGCGCTGGCCAAAGGCGTCCCCGCCGAGGCAGGAACGCGACTTGACGATGTGGCCGCCATCGAGGCGGAAGCGCCACTGTCGGGTCTCCTGACGCAGGTTGCCGCCAGCCCGTGGCCGATGCCCGTCACCGACCAGCATAACCGCTACGTGGGCGCGATCAGCAAGTCGGCATTGCTTGAAACCTTGGGCCGGGCGGGCTGATTGCCCGTCGCCAATTCGCTCTCGCACGCTTTGTGTGACGCATTTCCAGCAAAACCGGTTACCACTTTTGCTGGAAATGTTTCCCACCCAGTCCAGAAATACGGAAATGGACGGTAAAACATGGATTTGAATTTCAGTGTTGGTGGTGCGGCTGATGTTGTGGTCAATTACATTCTCGACCACTTCACGCCTGCACTCGACATAATCGCAGCGACCATCGGTTTTGTGACCGATGGTATTCAAAACGCTCTCATCGCTATTCCACCCGTTGCTGGTGTGGCCATCCTCACCTTGCTCGCGCTGTGGCGCGTGGGCTGGAAGTTTGCGATCTTCACCCTTCTCGCATTGGCGCTCATCATCCATATGGAATTGTGGAGCGGCACAATGGAAAGCCTGTCGCTGGTGCTGGCATCGACCGTCATCGCGGTGGTGATTGGCATCCCGCTTGGCATCGCCATGGCGCGCAGCGACACGGTGGCGTCAGTCGTGCGCCCGGTGCTCGACCTGATGCAGACGATGCCAGCCTTCGTCTATCTTATTCCGGCGGCGATGTTCTTCGGCCTTGGCGCCGTGCCCGGCACGATTGCGACGGTAATTTTCGCCATGCCGCCGGTGGTGCGCCTGACCAATCTCGGCATTCGGCAGGTTCATGCAGAATTCGTCGAAGCGGGTCTAGCCTTCGGCTGCACATCGCGCCAGCTTCTGTTCAAGGTGCAACTGCCAAACGCCATGCCGTCGATCATGGCCGGTGTAAACCAGACGATCATGCTGTCGCTGTCGATGGTGGTCATCGCATCGATGATTGGCGCGGGCGGCCTTGGAAATACGGTCCTGACCGGCATTCAGCGCCTCAATGTGGGGCTTGGCTTCGAAGGCGGACTGGCCGTGGTCATTCTGGCGGTCATTCTCGACCGGATTACCCAGAGCTTCGGCAAGGGAAATGGCACCGGTTTCTTCAAGAGACTGGCATCGTTGAGAAAGGCGGCGGACACACAATCCGCCTCATCCTTTCGCAAGCAGGAAGCATGAGACAACCAGAAACAATAACGGGAACTGAATCCAATCGAAAAGGAGTAGGCATGTTGAAGAAACTTGCAGGTTTCGGTCTGGCTGCAGTGGTGGCGGGTACCATGACAATGGGCGCGGCCTTTGCGCAAGATAGCAAGACGGTGAAGATCGGCTGGGCCCCATGGTCCGACGCCGAATTCGTCACCAAGCTGGCGAAGAAGCTGATCGAAGACAATCTCGGCCAGAAGGTCGAACTGGTGCAGACTGATGTTGCACCGCTTTATCAGGGCGTCAGCCGTGGCGATATCGACGCCATGATGATGGCCTGGTTGCCGGAAACCCACGCCGATTATTACAAGCGCGTCGAGGGCAAAGTCGAAGATCTCGGGCCGCTCTATGAAGGCGCAAAGCTCGGCTGGATCGTGCCGGATTATATTCCGGAAAGCGAAATCAGCTCCATCGCCGATCTGAAGAAGCCGGAAGTGAAGGAAAAGCTGAAAGGCGAAATTCAAGGCATCGATCCGGGCGCCGGTCTGACGCGCCTTTCGCAGGAAGCGATCAAGAAATACGGGCTTGATTACAAGCTCAATATTTCGAGTGAAGCGGCAATGCTCACGACTGTTGACCGCGCGACGCGCTCGGATGGCTGGTTCGTGGCAACCTCGTGGAGCCCGCACTGGATGTTCGGCAAGTATAAGCTGCGCTATATTGCCGATCCGGAAGGCGCGCTGGGTGGTGCTGAACATATCAACGCCATTGCACGCAAGGGCTTCAAGGAAGACAACCCGAAAGTTGCTTCGCTGCTGACCAAGTTCAGCATTCCGATCAGCGAACTCGAAGCGGCGATGTTCGATGCGCAGGAAACCTCCTACGAGAAGGCTGTCGATAAATATATCGCCGATCATCCGGACCGCATCAAGGAATGGCTTGCCGAATAATTAGGTAAGCTCTGACAGGAAAAAGCCCCGCTCACGCGGGGCTTTTTTAGCCCCTGCGGGCGATCAGAATACCGGCAATGACGATTGCGCCGCCCAGCCCCTGCATCATGCCGAGCGGTTCGGACAAAATGGTCCAGGCGAGAAACGCCGCCACCACCGGCTGAAGCAGCAAGGTGAGCGACGAGAAGGAAGCCGGCAGAAATGCAAGCGCATAGGCGATCATGCTTTGTCCGGCGGCATGGGTGAGCCATGCAAGTCCTGCCAGTATCAGCCAGCCGTAGAGCGTGGTGGGCACGATCTGCCCTTCGGCAAAATAGGCGACTGGCAGCGAAACGATCGCCGCTATGGCGCTGCTCCAGAGCATGATGCGCATGGTCGAAAACCGGTTGCGCAGGCGTCCGACCGCCAGAATGTAACCGGCATAGAACACGGCAGCCAGCAGTGCGAGCGCATCGCCCGATGATTGCGAATGCAGGAGTTCGCCCGGCCCGCCTTTCAGCACGACCACACCCAGAATGGCCACAACCAACCCGATGATGAAGGACTGGCTGACACGCGCCTTGTAGAGCAGCCATGCGGCGAGCGTGACGAAGATCGGCGCCATATTGGCCAGAAGCGTCGCATTGGCGACCGACGTATAATGCAGCGACAAATGCCACGCGCCGAGATCGGCGGCGATGAACAGGCCGGGCACGGCCAGCAGCAGGCAATCCGTGAGGGTGAGGCGCTTGTTGTCTTTTATGTCGCTGCGTTCGCGTCCGCTCATCAGCAGCAGCGGGATGACCGCCAACGCCACGCGCCAGAAGCCGGTGGCAAGGGGGCCGACTTCCGACAGGCGGACAAAGATCGGCGAACTCGCAATGGCAAAGCCACCGGCCACCAGAATGGGCATGGCCCAACGCTGGCCAAAGGTCTGGGCGCTTGAAGGGGACGGGCCCGTTACGGGGCTTTCTGGAGCGGTCGTCTGCGACATTATCAAACTCGGGTCAAACTCGGGCGAAACCGGCGTTGCAGAGCGAATTCAGCATATTTTTTCTGCAACACATGTTCTGAAACCGTCTGTCATGTCGCAAAGCAGTCGAATTATAGAAATTCTTGACTGTTGGCATGCAGACGCCGAGATGCTTATTCCTGTTTGATGACAGCGTCCAGAAGAAAGAATGCGGGCATGACTGCTTTGCAGCCGTTGCTGCCACAACGCTTTCAGGAGGACGGTGCGTACAAAAAAGCGCCCCGCAGGGCGCTTTCCGATTGTCGATCTATGGCGCGTTACCGATAGGGCGAGACACATTGTCTGCGCGGGCCGCTGTTCGGCTGGAAGGTGTTATCCGATACGCGATAGGTGCGATAACGGTTCTGACACCAACGAACGTGGTTGTTGCTGTGAACAACGCGGGGCTGGTTCAGCGCGCCGCCGACGATTGCGCCTGCCGTGAAGGCTGCCAGCGGATACCACCAGCCATCACTGTGGCGGCGATAGCCGTTGCGGTAGTAGCGCGAGCCGTGATGGCCATGCCAGTAACCGGGACGGTTCGACGGACGGTGGCTGCTATGGGGCGGGCGACCGGGGCGATGGGCATTGCTTGGAGGGCGGCCCGGCCTGTGGGCGTTGCTCGGCGGACGTTTGTGGCGCTGGGCATGACCGCGCGGCGGACGGCGATCATCGCGAACCTGTTCGACGTTCTGATTGAGAGCAGGACGCTCAAGTTTCATCGGCGCAGCCATGGTTGGTACGATGGATGTAAATCCAAAGACCAGCGCCAAGGTCCCCGCGCACGCCTTTTTCAGAATTTTCATATGCAACCCTCCGTATGGAATGACGCAACTAAACGCCTGAAAACACAATTGGTTCCGTTTCCAGGCGATGATTGGCCCACAATTTTGACCGGAGGATTGTGAAATCTATTCCGTGCCGATGCGCACGATCTTGTCGACCAGAGCGGACGCCAGATGGAGCGCGCTGCCGGTAGCAGCCACGATCTGGGGCAGGATCATCCATTCCAGCATCCATGCCGCGCCCGAACGTTCCTGCTCATGCACCATGGATTGATGCAGGCCGGAAACTTGCACCGCGTTGAAACGGGCAAGGCTGACCAGCACTTCCGCGCCGACCGGATTTTGCTTGTGCGGCATGGCCGATGATCCGCCGCCGCCCGAAAGCGAAAGCTCTGCGCCAAGTTCGGCCATCAGCGCAATGTCCTGCCCGAATTTGCCGAGCGTTCCCGTGATCAGCGACAGAAGGCTGCCGAATTCCGCGATGAAAGCGCGCTGGCTTTGCCATTGCGGGCGGTCGTGCAGACCAAGTTTCTCTGCCAGAAGCGCGCGCAGGGCTGGGCCGCTCTCGCCGAACTTTTCAAGCGTTCCCGCCGCGCCGCCAAATTGCAGCGGAAAGCCGAGGGTGCTGAGCTTCTGGTCGTAACCGCCGAGCGGCGTCTGCCAGCTCGCAATCCGGTCGGAAACCGTGACGGGAATGGCGGCCTGCATCCGGGTATAGGCGGTGAGGCTGTTTTTGCCGAAGGTCGCGTCAAGCCATTTGAAGCGGTCGGAAAGATGATGCAGCCGACCGCGCAGAATACCATTCACCGCCTGCAGCCGCAGCATCAGGCTTGTGTCGATGACATCCTGACTGGTTGCTCCGAAATGCAGCTGTGCGGCGAATTCCGGGCCTGTCGCCTTGCGCAGTTCCTTCACGAGTGCCGGAACGATCACGCCATCCCGTGCCGTCCCGCTTTCAAGAACGGACAGGTCCGGTTCGAAAGTCTCAGCCGCCAGCCTGATCGCATTGGCGGCTTCGACCGGGATTATGCCGAGCGAAGCCTGGGCATCCGACAATGCCACCTCGAAGCGGACCATTCCGGCGATGTCAGCCGCAGCCGTGAAGAGACTTAATATCTCTTCGTCATCGCCGAAAAGCCCGGCCAGAAACGGATGTTCGAATACCGAAATGCTCATGCGTCAAATATCGAAAAAGACGGTTTCTTTTTCGCCCTGCAAATAAATGTCGAAGTGATAGATGTCACCTTCGCGCTGGCCGATCAAGGTCTCAACGCGCGCACGATGCTCGACGCGCGCCAGAACCGGATCTTCCGCATTGGCGTCTGCCTCATCGGAAAAATACATCCGCGTCTGCAAGCCGAGATTGATGCCGCGTGCAACGATCCAGAACGTGATATGCGGCGCCATCAGGCGTCCATCCCGGAAGGGAACGCGACCGGGCTTGATCGTCTCGAACACGAACTCGCCAGTTTCCATATGGCTGGGGCAGCGGCCCCATCCACGGAAATTGGGGTCGGCCTTGCCGCCGGTTTCCGAAGGGCTGTTGTAAAGCCCCTTGGCGTCGGCCTGCCAGATTTCCACCAGCGCATCGCGCAGCGGCGCGCCCATGCCGTCGATAACGCGACCCTTGATGGTCACACGCTCGCCGGACGTCTTGTCGTTGGTGAGCGGGCCGGACCCGAGATCTTCCGCGAAAACGCCATTGATTCCGACGAAATTCGGCGTCAACCCGATATGGACGTAAGGGCCCGCAGTTTGCGATGCGCTTTCCTTGAGATAACCCAGTGGCTGTACCATATCAGTTGCCCTCCGGCCGGTTTTCAAAGAAGGTCGAGCGGCGTCCGCGCAACACTATGTCGAACTTGTAGGCCAGCATGTCCATCGGCAGGCTCGCATTCATGTCGAGCGGCGCAATGAGGCGCTCAACCGCGCTTCTGTCGGGAACAGTCTTGACGATCGGGCAACGCCAGATCAGCGGATCACCTTCGAAATACATTTGGGTGATCAGACGCTGCGAGAAGCCATGACCGAAGATCGAGAAATGGATATGCGCCGGGCGCCAGTCATTGACGCCATTTGGCCACGGATAAGCGCCGGGCTGGATCGTCTTGAACCAGTAATAGCCATTCTCGTCGGTGATCGTGCGGCCCACGCCGCCGAAATTCGGATCGATGGCCGCGAGATAGGTTTCCTTCTTGTGCCGGTAGCGACCGCCAGCATTGGCCTGCCAGAATTCGACAAGCGCACCAGGGATCGGGCGATTGCTTTCGTCCAGCACACGACCATGCACCAGAATGCGCGGGCCGACCGGCATTTCGCCGGGGCGCGCATAGTTGCGGATCAGGTCGTTATCGAGTTCGTTCAACATGCCATGGCCGAAAACCGGGCCGGTAATCTCGCTCTTGGTGCCTTCCAGCGAAAGCAGCGCGCGGGTGGGCGAGCGCAGAACGGATGTCTTGTACCACGGCGTATAGGCCGGTGGATGCATGGTGAGATCACGAGCGAAAAAAGGGCTCGTTTCCGGCGGTGTGTTTTTCATTTCTCGGCTTCCTCCGCTTCCATCTGCGCGTAGGTCTGTTTGGCGATCTTGAACGCGTGGTTCGATGCAGGCACGCCCGCATAAATCGCAACATGCAGCAGAGCTTCGCAGATGTCTTCCTTGGTTGCGCCCGTATTTTTCGTGGCGCGGATATGCATTGCAACTTCATCGTCCTGGCCAAGAGCGGCCAGAAGCGCAATCGTCACCATGGAGCGCTCGCGCTTTGTCCATTGCGGACGCGACCAGACCGTTCCCCATGCCGTTTCGGTAATAAGCTCCTGAAAGGGCGCATCAAGTCCCGTGGCAGCCTTCGATGCCCGGTCCACATGCGCATCGCCCAGAACCGAGCGACGGACGCTCATTCCAAGCTTGTAACGCTCGGAGCGCTCGACAGTGTCACCCATGGCTATTCTCCCTGTGGAAGCTTAATTTGAAAGTCGGGTTGAAAGAAAATCGCGCAATAGCGAGACATAGGCGTCTGGCTGTTCAACGCAGGGTATGTGGCCGCTATGCGCAATTTCAGCGAAATGCGCGCCGGGCACGAGGCTTGCCAGTTCCTTGACGAGCGCTGGCGGTGTTGCGCCATCCTGATCGCCGACGACACAAAGCACGGGCACGGCAATCGCCTTGGCCGCTTGCGTGAAATCCGCATCGCGCAGGGCTGCGCAGGTTGCCGCATAGCCATCGAGTGGCTGGCGCACGAACATGTTGCAATAGGCGCGGAAGGCGTCATTGTCGGGCTTGCGGAAATCGTCTGTGAACCAGCGCGGCATCGTGCCGTCGAGAATGCTGGCAAGACCGTTTTGCATAATGGCGTCGATGCGGGCGTTCCACATCTCCGCGGTGCCAATCTTGTGGGCGGTGTTGGACAGGACCAGACCGGCGACGAGATCGGGACGGGCGGCATAAGCGCCCTGCGCAATCAGTCCGCCGACCGAAAGGCCGCACAGAACCACGCGGCGGATGGACAGTTTTTCGAGAAGCGCGATCAGATCCTGCGCCAGAAGTTCGATGCTGTAGGGCGTATTGCCAATATCGGAAAGGCCGTGCCCGCGCTTGTCGTAAACCAGCGTCGGGATATCGTTGCCGAGCTTCGCCCTCACGTCATCCCAGATGCGCAGGTCGGTTCCCAGTGAATTGATGAAAACCAGAACGGGCTTTTCATCACCACTCCACTGCAAATCATAGTGAAGGACGATATCGTTGACGTTTGCGAACTGCACGGCTTTCTCCTCTTGATCAGCACTGTTGCGCTTTCCAATTGGTTAAGTAAAATGATATTATCAGTCAAAAACATAACTCATAGGTTATCCAATAAGTGATCGGAAACAGGATCAAGTTTCGCCATCTGCACACCTTTGTTGAAGTGGCGCGGCAGAAGAGCGTGGTCAAGGCGTCGGAAATTTTGAATATCAGCCAGCCCGCCGTCACCAAAACTATCCGTGAGCTGGAGGAGGTGCTGGGCGTTCCGGTTCTGGAGCGCGACGGTCGCGGCATTCGTATCACGCGGTTTGGCGAGGTATTCCTGCGCCATGCGGGCACGGCGCTGACGGCCTTGCGGCAGGGGCTGGATTCGGTCTCGCAGGAGCTCGACGGTTCCGGCCCGCCCATTCGTGTCGGCGCCTTGCCGACAGTTTCCACACGCATCATGCCCAAGGCCATGAGCCTGTTTCTGGCGGAAAAGGCGGGCAGCCGCGTGAAGATCGTCACGGGCGAGAATGCGGTTTTGCTGGAGCAGTTGCGCGTCGGCGATCTCGATTTGGTTGTCGGGCGTCTGGCCGCGCCGGAAAAGATGACCGGCTTTTCCTTCGAACACCTCTATTCCGAGCAGGTGCGGTTTCTGGTCCGGGCAGGGCATCCGCTGACCGACGGGCGACCCGTCTTCGACCATCTGGCGGATTATCCGGTGCTGATGCCGACTCAAAATTCGATCATCCGTCCTTTTGTGGAGCGGTTGCTGATTGCCAACGGCATTGGCGCGCTGCCCATTCAGGTTGAAACCGTGTCGGATGCTTTCGGGCGCGCTTTCGTTCGCGAGAGCGATGCAATCTGGATCATTTCCGAAGGTGTCGTGGCGCGCGATGTGGCGGAAGGCAAACTGGTCATGTTACCGATCGATACCAGCGAGACTGTCGGGCCGGTTGGTCTGACAATGCGGACGGATACGGTCAGCTCCGGGGCGCTGCAAATGCTTATCCAGATATTGCGCGACGTGTCCGGCGCGTCTCTGTCCCGCTCGTCCACAAGCAGACTGCGATGAGGCTAGTGGATTGAATTTGACGTTTGAATCCCGGCTGACATAGATGCTGTTTCAAACGTCAAATTCGAAAAATCCACTAGATACATATACTTGCTAGTGATCTTTTTGATTCCAACATTTGCTCAGCGCGTGAACCGAGGGATGCAAATGTTGGAATCAGACCACTAGTGGTGCAATAGTTCGCCCAGAAATTTGCGCGTGCGTTCCTGCTTCGGATTGGCGAAGAATTCGTCCGGGGGCGCCTGTTCAATAATCGCGCCTTCGGCCATGAAGATCACGCGGTCGGCCACCTGACGGGCAAAACCCATTTCATGGGTGACGCAGATCATCGTCATGCCTTCTTCGGCAAGGCTGACCATGGTGTCGAGCACTTCCTTGACCATTTCCGGATCAAGGGCCGAGGTCGGTTCATCGAAGAGCATGACCTTCGGCTTCATGCAGAGCGCTCGCGCAATCGCAACGCGCTGTTGCTGGCCGCCCGAAAGCTGCGACGGATATTTATCGGCCTGCTCGAGAATTTTCACCCGGTCCAGAAGCGCCCTGGCGCTTTTTTCCGCATCGGCCTTGCTGGCTCCAAGCGAGCGCATGGGCGCCAGCATGCAGTTTTGCAGCACAGTGAGATGCGGGAACAGGTTGAACTGCTGAAACACCATGCCGACCTCACGGCGCACCGCATCGATGGTTTTGCCCGCATGGCCGAGCAACATGCCGCCAACGTGGATTTCACCCTTCTGGTAGGTTTCGAGATGATTGATGCAGCGGATGAGCGTGGATTTTCCACTGCCGGAGGGACCGCAGAGAACGATCTTTTCTCCCTTGCGCACCGCCAGATTGACATCGTGCAAGGCTTGAAAATGGCCATACCATTTCTCGACATTCTGCAAGCGGATCATCGCTTCGGAGGGCTCGGCGGATGGCTGGTGGATCATCGGGTCACTCCGGGCATGGGTCAGGCTCAGCGGCTCGACGCGGCAAATTTACGTTCAAGATGCGCGCCGAAGATCGTCAGCGGGCAGCACATCAGGAAGTAGAGAATGCCCACAATGCCGAAGACGGTGAGCGGCTCGAAAATCTGGTTCGAAATGATGTTGCCAGCCCGCGTCAGCTCGGTGAAGCCGACGATGGAGGCAAGCGATGTTCCCTTGATAAGCTGCACCAGAAAGCCGATGGTTGCGGGCAGCGAAATGCGGATCGCCTGCGGCAGGATTACATCCTTCATGCGCCAGAAATAGCGAAGGCTCAGCGCTTTCGCGGCCTCCATCTGTCCCTTGGGAACCGCCTCAATCGAGCCGCGCCAGATTTCGCCAAGATAGGCGCTGGCATGCAGGGTCAGGCCGATGGCGACGGCCAGCCATGCATCGAGTTTCAGCCCGATCAGTGCAAGGCCATAATAGACGACGAAGAGCTGCATCAGGAGCGGCGTGCCCTGAAAGACCGCGATATAGCCAGCGGTCAATCGTTCCAGCACAGGAAAGCCCGATGTGCGAAGCAAGGCAATGCCAAGACCGGCCGTGCAGCCGCAGACGAAGCCCACGGCGGAGAGCGCGACCGTCCACTTCAATCCGATCAGCAGGAAGACGAATTCATCGTGACCCATGGGAATGCTCCTACTTGACCGGATAGGCGAAAAAGCGCGCCGAAATGAAGGAGAAGAGGCGCATCATGACCCAGGAAATCACCAGATAGAACGCCGTGACGGTAAAATAGACCTCGAAGCTGCGGAAGCTGTCGGATTCGATGCGCTGGGCAACTGAGGTCAGTTCATAGGCCGAGATTGCCGAGGCGATGCTGGTCGTCAGCGTCAACAGGATGAACTGGCTGGTCAGCGATGGGAAAATTGCCCGCAAGGCCGGTTTCAGCACGATCAATCGGAAGACCTGCGCCTTATGCAGACCAAGCGCGATGCCCGCCTCGATCTGGCCTTTCGGAATGGATTGAACACCGCCACGAATGATTTCGATGGCATAGGCGCCGCCATTGATGCCGAGCGCAATGATGGCGGTCGGCGTCGGGTCGAGCCGGACACCGGCCAGCGGCAGAGCGAAATAGATGAAGAATATCTGGACGAGAAAGGGCGTGTTGCGGATGAGTTCGACAAAGCCGATGACCAGCCATCGCAAAAACCAGTAGCGCGAACCGCGCAGCAGAACACCGCCAATGCCGATGACGATTGCCAGCAACATGCCGAATATGGCCAGGGTAAAGGTGCCCAGACAGGCAAGCAGCAGGCTGGGGAGGCCATCGATGACCGGCGTGAAATCCAGAGTATAATTCATCGTTCGCTCTGTCTGTTTTTATCAAGGCGCGGCGAGATCGCCGTTGCTCTCTTGCTCCAATTGACCGGCGCGGCTGGCCAGATGTCTGTCGGTCAGTCCTTGTCGACCATTTTCGCCATGGCTTGCACGGCCAGTTCATACCCATTCGCGCCGAACCCGATCAGGATACCGGTTGCGACACGCGAAATGAGCGAATTGTGGTAGATGCTCTCGCGGGCATGGACGTTTGAGATATGCAGCTCGATCTTCGGGCCGTCGAACATTTTCAACGCATCGAGCAGGGCGACCGACGTGAAAGTATAGCCCGCGGGATTGACGATGATGCCGCAGGCTCCTTTGCGCGCCTGATGCACGCTTTCCACCAGTTCGCCCTCGAAATTGGTCTGGCGAAAATCGACCGCAAATCCCAGCGTCTCGGCCACCTGTGTCGCGCGGTCGCGAATATCGGCAAGCGTCGTGGTGCCATAGACTGTCGGCTCCCGCTCGCCGAGCAGATTGAGATTGGGGCCGTTCAAGATAAAGATTGTTCTGGACATGGTGCTTCCCGAAACGGCGGGTAAGCCGTTTTTACGACATGAGGAAACGGTTGCAGACGCTGGCGTTTTTAGGATCGGATTGGCGCCCCCCGGTGCCAATCCAAATCTTGTTTTTATGCATTTGAACGCAAAGCGGCTTCGCGCTTTTGCCGGGAATGCTTTTTAGCCAGCGTCTGCAATCGGGATCGCTGAATTATCAGTTCGCCGTGAAGGAAACGCCTTCAAGCTTTTCCGGGAATTCCGGAACCGGCACCTTCATCCACTTGTCGTAGATTTTCTTCAGCTCGCCATTGTCCTTGATCTTGTCGATGAAGCTGTTGATGGCGGCGTTGAGTTCCTTTTCGCCCAGACGCGTGCAGGCGCCGTTATAGAGCTTCTGGAATTCCAGCTTGTTTTCGAATTCGCCCGGACGGGCCTTCTCGACGCGGTCCATGTAGAAGATGTTTCCGCCCAATGCCTGCACCTGACCCGAAGCCAGAGCCTGAACGCTTGGCGCATCGCCGTCATAGCGGCGGATGGTGGCGCTGGATGGTGCGTTCTTGGTCACCTGCGTGTCCTGCGCAGCGCCCTTCGCAACCGCGATGGTGAGATTGGCCATATCTTCATTGGTCTTGATCGACATGGATTTCGGGCCGATCAGCACAATGGCATTGGCCACATAGGGCTTGCTGAACTGTACCGCCTTGGCGCGTTCCGGCAGCATCGCCATGGTTGCGAACAGCACGTCGACGCGACCGGTGGTCAGCGCGGGAATGCGGTTGTTGACTTCGAGCGGTACGAATTCGACCGGCACGCCCAGTTCCTTGCCGAACAGATTGGCAATATCGGCGTCAAGACCGTCCTGCTGGCCAGCGCTCGTCACGAAACCCCATGGCGGATTGTCGCCCTGAATACCAACGATCAGCTTGCCGCGCGCCTTGATTTCCTCCGGCGTGATGGCGGATGCGGGCTTGGTCATCCCGGCGGCGGCAACCAGCGCCGCCGCACCCAGCATCATGTTGCGACGTGTCAGCATCGATTTAAACATTCGTTCCTCCTCCCAAAAACTGGCGCTCTGTCGATCCTCTCCCGTGGATCAGATGGCCGTATGAGTATATTTTTGTCAGATGATGCTTGGCAAATCAACCGAGTTTATAAAAATCATATGAGATTTTGTATTTTGCACAAAACGCATTTTTCCGACAGACAACCGACGGATATGTACGAGCGAATGCGGTTCAGACGATGCGCCCGCTTTTGAGAATATGATCCATGCCGCTCAGGATATGGCGGCGCACAACGGCTTGCGCGCCTTCGACATCGCGCGCCACGGCCAGTTCGAATAGCAATTTGTGGTCATCCACGACGGGCCGTCCGCGAAAGGTCTGCGCCAGCATGTGATAGCGCAAAAAGCGGTCGAACACCGAGGACAGCGCCGTCAGCAGTGTTTGCGAATCGCATGCCGAGACGATGGCCTGATGAAACTCCCAGTCGTAACGCACCCAGTCCATGGTGCGCGATGCATCGCCCGCAAGCAGCACTCTTTCCGCAGCGGCGAGCTTGTGGTGGGCCGCAACGATACGCCCTTCCCATTCCAGATCGCCGACCGCGAAGGAAAGCCCGATGGCGTGGGTTTCGAGAACCGAGCGCAGATCGGCCAGTTCCTCAAGCTCCTTGCGGGAAGCCGGGCTCACTTCAAAACCGCGCTGCCCTTCAGCGACGACCAGATTTTCCGTGGTCAGCCGGTTGAGGATCTCGCGCAGCGACGAGACGCTGATCGAATAGCGCTCCTTTGCCTGTTCCAGCTTGATCTTGGCCCGTGGCGGTAATGTCCCGGAGATGATGTCCTTGCGGATCTGCCGGAAAACTACATCGCTGACGGTTTCGGTGGGTGCGCTTTCTTCCCGCAGCATGGTGTTTCCTTTTCCGTGGCGGTCACGATCAACGGCAGTGGCAAATCAGGGCAAGGTGCCCCCGGCCAGCGCATGTTGGACGCCGCCATCTATGTGCTTGATAAGAATAGCTTTTGCTTCGGTCGCATTGCGCGCTAGCGCAGCGTCGAGCAATTGCTTGTGTTCCTTTTCGGCGACATCGCCGCGATAGGACAACGCAACCATCTGATAGCGCAGATATTTGTCGAAGACGGTGGCGTGGGTTTCCATCAGCAATCTTGAACCGCAGGCGGAAATTAGCGCCTGATGAAACTCCCAGTCATAGCGTTTCCATTCTTCCGCCCGGCTGGCGTCGCCTGACGCCATGATCTGCTCCATCCGCGAAAGCTTGTAGTGCGCGGAGACCAGTTGCGCCTCCCAATCCATCCCGCCGAAAGCGAAGGATTGCTCCAGCGCGTGGGTTTCGAGCAACAGGCGCAATGCAGCGATTTCCTTGAGATCGGCATCCGACATGGGCGCGACTTCGAAGCCGCGCTGGCCTTCGGCAACGACAAAACCTTCCGATGACAGCCGGTTGAGGATTTCGCGCAACGTACTCACGCTGGTGTCGTAGGAATCCTTCAGGCTTTCCAGCCGCAACCGCTGCGCAGGCGCCAGCCGCCCGAAAATAATATCGGTCCGAATGCGGCGATAGCAGCTTTCAGCAATGGACTCATTGGAAGATTCGTAACGCATTTGGAGATATCTCAGATATTCGACACTTTATCATACATGTCTCGCGCTGCGGTTACAATGTGATATCCTGTCTTGCGGCAAGGTCCGACATTTTCTCGGATGATTTTTGGATCGTCCCTGAATACGGAGGCTGACCGGCCTCCACGGAATATCGCGGCAGCAGCACGATACGGACAGATCATTTGATATATTGCTGTTGGTGGATCGTGCTTACGGTTGGCGCTGTTGCAAGCTGATGGCTCCGCCTCGTCTTCGACTTGGATGTGGTTGCGGGATAGGCGCTGTTAGTGAAATCCGTAAAGAAGTCGGCGAAGCGAAGCTGATAGTACGAGCGGCTTGGCTCTTCCTTCTTGGGGTGTAAACTCTCAATAGTTGCATCTTTAGGTGGCAAAATGTGGGAAGAAGAATTAATAGAGGAAGTCGGCGTTACCGGCGAGGTGATTGCCGCCAGAGAATCGCGTGCTGCGGCAAAAGGAATGCGCGGCAACTCATCGTCGCCGCTTCGGCGAACCCAAAGCTTATCGAGCGGCAGTCGCGATGTTATTGGGAGCTTTAGCGTTGAACCAGTAAGTTATGGAAAAAACTCTAAGGTTCTTGGGCGTGTCCCGACCAATGTGACGCATCGCGCAAGCAACGGTTTCTTTTCAGAATTGCAGGCTCGCTCGTCGGAATTTGGAAAAGCGGCCAAAGACATAAACGACCGATATTTGAATCATATTGAGGCGGCATGGTCCAAATCAGAAGAGATATTAATAAGCAGATTAACATATCCTATTCCTGTGAATATTTTGGCAGATTTTGCAAAGTTAAATTATGAGGAAGCGTTGTCAAAAAAATTTGGGTTGTTCTCTAAATCGAATCATATCTTCGCAATAACGATTCTATAAATTGGCATGGTGAAGGTATTACTCTACCAGAATTAAATTTAAGATGGAAAAAGTTTATTAAATGGAAAGATAGAGTAACTAGGGCTGAAGAAGGTATAAGGCCAATAATTGATGAGCTTTCTGAATTCAATCGAATAATTGTAAATCATAAATAATAACTTAAAATATGTTTTTTTTGGATAGTGATATTTTATGATTTTACATTCGGATCTTTGGATCTATATTATTTCTACGAGACGAAGGTTATTTGACTTCGCCCGACGTGGAGTTATCGTGCTACGAAAGCTTCAATAGCAACCGGCAGAAACCGGTGCTACGACTTCTGCCGATCTTCATTTCGTTCCCGGTAGAAATAGCATGACCTCACAAACACCTATCCGTAAACCGCGTGGCCGCGATCTTGGCATCCCTTTCACCGGGCGCACTGGTCCGCATAATGCGATCACCGATGTTGATGGCGTCGGTGTCGGCTTTCAAACGATCATCGAGAACGAGCCGCGCCCGGGCCGCAAGCGTCCTGTCCGCAGTGGCGTGACGGCCATTCTGCCGCACATGCAGTCGGAAACGCCTGTTCCAGTCTATGCTGGTGTGCATCGTTTCAACGGCAATGGCGAAATGACCGGCACGCACTGGATCGCGGATGGCGGTTATTTTCTGGGACCCGTCGTCATCACCAATACGCATGGCATTGGCATGGCGCATCACGCCACCACCCGCTGGATGGTTGACCGCTATGCCTCGACCTACAAGACCGACGATTTTCTCTGGATCATGCCCGTTATTGCCGAGACCTATGACGGCGTGTTGAACGACATCAACTGCTTTCCGGTTACCGAAGCCGATGTGCGCAAGTCGCTCGACAGCGTTGCCTCCGGCCCGGTGCAGGAAGGCAATTGCGGCGGCGGCACGGGCATGATCGCCTATGGTTTCAAGGGCGGCACGGGCACGGCATCGCGCGTCGTGGAATTCGGTGGTCGCAGCTTCACCATTGGCGCGCTGGTGCAGGCCAATCACGGCCAGCGCGACTGGCTGACCATTGCCGGTGTTCCGGTTGGCCAGCATATGCGCGACGGCACGCCGCAAAGCCAGTTGCAGGAGCGCGGTTCCATCATCGTGGTGCTGGCAACGGACCTGCCCTTGATGCCACATCAGTTGCAGCGGCTGGCACGTCGCGCAGCGATCGGCATCGGTCGCAATGGCACGCCGGGCGGCAACAATTCGGGCGATATTTTCCTGGCCTTCTCGACGGCCAATCAGCGCCCGATGCAACACCGTTCCGCGCCGTTCCTCCAGATGGAAGTGGTGAATGACGAGCCGCTCGATCCATTCTATCTCGCTGCGGTCGATAGCGTGGAGGAAGCAGTGGTCAATGCGATGCTGGCAGCTGAAGATATGGGCGGCACGCCTTACGACCGTCTGCGCGTTCAGGCTATCGATCACGACAGGCTGCGCGAAGTGCTGGCCCGTTACGGACGGCTGTCTGCATAAAGACGGCTGATTGCAAATATAGAAAGCAGCGACAGATGCGGGTTCTGTCGCTGCTCCCCCTTTTGTGATGCCCTTTTGACTGGAGGTCAGATCATCACAAACTGGTAGTGTTGGTGGGGCCCATTTTTGCCACTAGAACGACCGCTGGAAGCGCACCGTGCCGCCCCAGGCATCGTTGACCTTGTTGTCGCGAAAATCGGCTTCGTAACGCCTCCAGTTCCCACCGAATTTGGTGTAGTTGACTTCCGGCGTGATGGTGAAGCCGGGGACAATTTGGTAGGCAATATTGGCGGCAGCAGCCGTCTTGCCCCAATCGTCATGCGCACCTTGGAGATTGAACGCGACCTTGTCGGTTGCCAGGAATTTCAGGCCGCCCCAAACAGCCCAGTCGCCGCCCCATTGGCCGTACATCTGGTCCGGGTCTTCTTCCGAAGCATAGCCGCCCTGTAACCAGAGCGAGAAACGGTCGGTCAGATTGACGTCGCCGCGAAGCTTGGCCGCCCATTCTTCGATAACGGAATCATACGCAACGACGCCCGCAATAGAGCCCCAGCCGCCTGCATATTTCAGGCCGCCGACGACATGCGGCACATAACCGTCGATCGTGTAATGATGGCCTGTCGGATTTCTGTAACCGTTATCGTTGTCGCCGCCCTCTTCGAGAGCGATCACTGCGGAGAAGCCGCTGCTGCTTGCGAATGTGTAAGAGATCTTGCCTGTGCGATAGGCGCCGGGAGAAACCACGTCGTCGTTAATGACGTCGCCGAGATAGCCGGTGAAAGTGTGGAATTCTGACTCGTCGATGCCGACTTTGAGACCACCCAGTTCGATATAGGCGAATTGGAGAACGACTTCCGAGCCGCTCCAGCCATAAACGTCGGTTCTGCGCGAATTATTTGCCCAATAGTTGAATCGGGTCTCGGTGAAAGTCTTCAACGTGCCCAGTTCGGTTTCGGAAGCAGTCGAGGTGCGCAACGCAAAACGGGCGCCCTTGTCCCAGCCTTCTCGATCTATGCCCGAAAAGACATTATCAGCGCCATTCATGTCGTAACGCACATAGCCATGAATGCGCAGGCAGGTCTCGGTGCCGGGGATGTAAAAATAGCCCGCGCCATAGGTGTCGCAAACACGCACATATTCAACGGCTTCCGGCTCCGGTGCGATGATTGCGTCGGCAGCGTAAGATGAAAAAGACATCATCGTCGCTGCCGAAGAGATCAGAACGGTCTTCATTTTCATAAGAGTTGCCTCGATTCAGCGTGAACTTTGAGAGAGTTCATGTATATCGCGGCAAAGCTTCGGTCTCAATGGAACTTAAAGTAATTAAATCCAATAGAGTTGTTATGTTGCATAAGAGATACCAATTTATATAATAAATATCGATTTGTATTTTTACTTTTACATGATTAGATATGGATTACCAATAAATCAAACTATGAAATAGTTATATAACTAATTATAAAATTCTCATTATTTTTCAAAAAGTTGCGATTTTGCGAATTTGATTGATAGTATAATCATGCATTTCAAAATGAGAGGATTTAATCGTTCCTTTGGAGCGGCTAATTGGAAAAGAAGTTTATCGATGACGATTGACGCAGAAAAAATGATTTTATTGCGCGACTTGATGGCGAATATACTTGTCTCCGCGAAAATATGGCGATCACTGGCCAATGAGGCGCTGCTGGACCTTGGACTTGATTCCGGGGTTGCGGCCTGCCTGTTCTGGATCGCCTATGTGGGCGATGGCGCCAAGCAAATCGATATCGCGACGGAAATGGGGCTGACGGCTGCATCGCTGGTGCGGATGATCGATTCACTCGAAGCGCTGCAGCTGGCGCGCCGCGAGGTGGATGAGAACAACCGGCGGGCCAACCGGATCAGGCTGACCGACGAGGGGCGTCGTGTCGTTTCCATCATGCAGACGATCCTGGATAGTGTGCACCAGAATCTGTTCCGGGAATTTGAGAGTTCCGATATCAACACGGCCAATACTCTTTTGCGGCGCGTCATCAGTGAAAGGGCGTGATCCCTGTTCGATCACGGCCGAGCCGGCACGGTGTTGAAGAAACTGCGCCTGGTCCGGTTGTTGCCGGACAGGCGGTTCAAGGCTCATTTGTTGCGGAATGTTTCTGGCTTCGACGCGGAAATATTCGGTTACAAAAAAATGAAAACCGCCCGCCGTGAAGTGGCTATAGTGTTTTTCAACAACACCTGATTGATAACGTCACGAGCCCGAATGAGCGTTCCGCCCCATATACTGATCGTCGATGACGACCCGGAAATCCGCTCGTTGTTGTCGCGCTATATCAGCGAGCAGGGTTTTCGCGTTTCGGTGGCGGGCGATCGCCGCGAATGCGAAAAGCGTCTCACGGAGACCAACCCCAATCTGATTGTTCTGGATGTCATGTTGCCGGATGGTTCGGGCCTCGACATTTGCAGGCGGCTGCGTGACCGGGAGCCTAGCATTCCGGTCATCCTGCTGACTGCATTGAAAGAGGATGTGGATCGCATCATCGGTCTGGAAATCGGCGCGGATGACTATCTGGGCAAGCCGTTCAATCCGCGCGAACTGACGGCTCGCATCAAGGCTGTGCTGCGCCGCAGCCAGCATGTTCCATTATCCACTAATGATGATGTTACGCTTTTCCATTTCGGCGCCTTCGTCCTCGACCCGCAGCTGCGCAAGGTTGCGAGGGATGATGGCGCGCAGGTCGATCTGACGGCGGCTGAATTCGATCTGCTCAAAGTATTCGTGGAGCGTCCTGGTCGGCTATTGTCGCGTGACCAGCTGCTCGATTTCACACAGGGGC
The DNA here is from genome assembly GCF_003664555.1 of Ochrobactrum soli. Lineage (NCBI taxonomy): Bacteria > Pseudomonadati > Pseudomonadota > Alphaproteobacteria > Hyphomicrobiales > Brucellaceae > Ochrobactrum > Ochrobactrum soli. The sequence goes on from NZ_RCHH01000006.1 coordinate 78,578, forward strand.
GGGGACGCGGCCCGCTTGATCGCTCGATTGACGTTCTTATGAGCCGGTTGCGCCGCAAGCTTGATGACAGTCAGGCTGGCGATGTATTCAAGACCGTGCGCAATGGCGGCTATCAGCTGACGATACCGGTCAAAACATCGGTTGTGACGCGATGAACACATTGCGCAATCGCATCGCTCTGTTGTTGATCTGCGCCATCGTCTCCGTTGTGGGACTGGCGACATTTGCGGCGGACCGCGTACTCAGTCCGCCGCCGCGCGAACTGACGTCTGATCCGCTGGCGCGCCAGATCATGCTGCAGGTGTCGCTGTTCACTCAGAACCCGGCAGCAGCGCAAGCCTATGGCCTTGTCGTTCAGGACAAACCCATTGATACGAATGTCGATGAGAGGGGAACCCGCTTCATCTCGCGCGCGCTGGCTGCAAACGGTAAGGACTGGCCGCTGATCGTCAGCCATGCGGACACGCCGAGGACGGACAATGTCTCGGTCAAACTTGGCGAGGATCGGTGGATCATTTTGCAAATTCCGCAAATGGGGCCGCCGGAAGGCGCCGCTCGCGTGCTGGCTTTGTGGGTCTGCCTGATTGTGCTGGGCAGTGCTGTCATTTCATTGTTCGCCGCTGCCAAGATCACGAAGCCGCTGCGCCTGCTCGAAGGGGCGGTGACGCGCATCGGGCCGGATGGCGTCCTGCCGCTGATCCCCGAAACCGGATCGGGCGAAGTGCGCGCAACTGCAAAGGCCATCAACCACCTGTCAACGAGGCTCAAGACGGCAATGGAAAGCCGCATGCGGCTGGTTGCCGCCGCCGGTCATGATCTGCGCACACCGATGACGCGGATGCGGCTGCGCGCCGAATTCGTCGCAGATGAGGCGGAGCGTGCGAAATGGCTGGCAGATCTCGAAGAGCTCGATTCCATCGCCGACAGCGCCATTCGTCTCGTGCGCGAGGAAGTGGACAGCAACGGCGCGACGGAGATTTTGCAGCTCGACCGCCTCGTGACCGAACTGGTCGCGGAACTGCGGGCGATTGGCTATTCGGCAGAGTTGCAGCCGGTGAAAACCGCGCAGCCCCTCGTCGTGCAGGCCAACCCGATTGCGCTGACGCGCGCCTTGCGCAACCTGATGATCAACGCGGCAACCCATGGCCATCACGCTGTTGTGTCGAGTGTTGAGAAGAACGGCGAAGCAGTCGTTCTTATAGAAGATAACGGTCCGGGCATTCCTGAAGAATTGATAGGGCGCATTTTCGAGCCCTTCTTCCGGGTCGATGCGGGACGCCGGAAAATGCATCCCGGTGCGGGGCTTGGGCTGGCCATCGCCAAGGAAATTATCGAGCGCATGGGAGGGCGCATCGATATCGCCAACAAAACGCCGAACGGCATCGCGCAAACCGTGACGCTGCCGGTCGCAACCAAATCGCTCAGTAAACAAGGTTTATAGTATGGTTCAGCCGCTGATTTCCCGTAGCAAACCGTGTCGCTTCCTCCCAGATGCGCGGTCTTTCGGAATGGCGCTGGCCGCCGCGTCGCTTCTGCTGGTTTCTGCCTGTTCGCAGGAGCAATCCCAGAAGGCGGGCACCAATGCCGCGGCGCTGCCGAAACCGGAGGTTGGCGTTGTGACCTTGCAGCCGCAATCGGTCTCGATCAATGCCGAAATGCCGGGGCGCACCACCGCGTCGCTAGTGGCGGAAGTCAGACCACAGGTTGGCGGTATCATCGAGCAGAGGCTGTTTACGGAAGGCAGCGAGGTCAAAGAGGGCGATGCGCTCTATCAGATCGAACCTGCCAGCTATAAGGCTGCCTATGAGAGTGCAGCTGCCGATCTCCAGCGGGCGGAAGCGACTGTACCCAGCGCGCAATCCATGGTGACGCGCTATCAGGGGCTGATCAAGCAGAACGCCGTCAGCAAGCAGGACCTCGACAATGCGGTTGCATCGCTGGCGCAGGCCAAGGCCGATGTTGCGGCAGCGAAAGCCGCGCTGGAAACGGCGCGTATCAACCTTGATTATACGTCGATCAAGGCGCCGATCAGCGGACGCATCGACCGCTCGACCCTGACGCCCGGCGCGCTGGTGACAGCCAGCCAGGACACGGCGCTGACCACCATCCGCACGCTTGACCCCATCAATGTCGATGTGACGCAATCGAGCACCAATCTGCTCAATCTTCGTCAGGCCATCCAGGATGGGCGCATCAAGATCAGTGGTGAAAATGTCAGCGTGCGGCTCAAGTTGGAAAACGGCGCGATCTATCCGCTGCCGGGCAAGCTGGAATTTGCAGAATCCGCAGTCAGCGAGACGACGGGCACCTTTACGCTCCGCGCCACATTCCCCAATCCGGATCGACTGCTTCTGCCGGGCATGTACGTGCGCGCGCTGGTGGAAGAGGGCGTTGCGCCCAACAGCTTCCTCCTGCCGCAGCGCGGCGTTTCGCGCAATGCCAAGGGCGAGCCGACCGGCCTTTTCGTCAATGCCGAGAACAAGGTAGAGGAGCGCGTCCTCGAAGTCCGCCAGAGCGTCGGCAATAATTGGCTGGTCAACGGCGGCGTTGCGGCTGGCGACCGGGTCATCGTGGAAGGATCGCAGCTCGTCCGCGCCGGTCAGGAAGTGCAGGCGGTCGATGTCATTGTTGATGATACGACCGGCGAGGTGCGCGAGCGCAAACAGGCGCAGACGACCGATGGCGCTGGCAGTCAGTTGACCCAGAACCAGACCGGCAACGCGGCGGTGAAGGAATAGACCATGTCGAATTTCTTCATCAACAGGCCCAATTTTGCCTGGGTCATTGCGATTGTCATCATGCTTGGCGGTTTGCTGGCGCTGAGTTCCCTGTCGATCTCGCAATATCCGCAGATCGCGCCGACCACGGTGCGCATCAGCGCCACTTACGCGGGCGCAGATGCCGAAACGGTCGAAAACTCGGTTACCAAGGTGATCGAGCAGGGCATGACCGGCATCGACAATCTGGATTACATGACGGCCAACTCGACCTCGACCGGCTCGGCAACGATTACGTTGACCTTCACCAGCGCCGCCGATCCCGACGTGGCGCAAATGCAGGTGCAAAACAAGCTGCAGCTCGTCCAGTCGCAGCTGCCGGAGAGCGTACAGAGCACGGGTCTGACAGTCAGCAAGTCGTCCGAAAGCTTTCTGATGGTCATCGGCTTTGTCTCGACCGATAGCAAGCTGACAGCCAACGATCTGGCTGACTATATCGACAGCTCGCTCAACGATACGCTGAAGCGCGTCGAAGGCGTGGGCGATACGCGCATTTTCGGTTCCGGCTATGCAATGCGCATCTGGCTGGACCCCGACCAGCTTGCGAAATATGCGCTGATGCCGGGCGATGTCGCTTCGGCGATTGAGGCGCAGAACACGCAGGTTTCGGCTGGTCAGCTGGGCGCAATGCCAGCCAATAAGGGTCAACAGCTCAATGCGACGGTGACGGCGCAAAGCCGTCTTCAAACGCCGGAACAGTTCCGCAACATTATTTTGAAAAGTACGACCGATGGCGCGCTGGTGCGGTTGAACGATGTGGCCCGCGTGGAACTGGGTTCGGAAAGCTATACGAGTGAATCCAGTTATAACGGTCTGCCTTCGGGCGCCATCGGCATTTATCTCGCCACCGGCGCAAATGCGATCAGCACGGCGGAAGGGGTGCAGGAAGCAATCGGGAACCTGAAGGAAACGCTGCCAGCGGGGGTGGAGGTCGTTTATCCTTATGACACGACGCCCTTCGTGCGCTTGTCTATCGAGGAAGTGATCAAGACACTGATCGAGGCGATCATTCTGGTTTTCGTCGTGATGCTGGTGTTCCTGCAAAACATCCGCGCCACGCTTATTCCAACGCTGGCCGTTCCGGTGGTTCTGTTGGGCACGTTCGGGGTGCTGGCGATCTTCGGCTATTCCGTCAATACGCTCACCATGTTCGCCATGGTGCTGGCCATCGGCCTTCTGGTGGATGACGCGATTGTCGTCGTGGAAAATGTCGAGCGCGTGATGGAGGAGGAAGGACTTCCGCCAAGGGAGGCCACGATCAAATCCATGGGCGAGATCACCGGCGCACTGGTTGGCATCGCGACGGTGCTTTCGGCGGTGTTTATTCCGATGGCCTTTTTCGGCGGATCGGTCGGCGTCATCTATCGCCAGTTCTCGGTCACCATCGTATCGGCGATGATCCTGTCGGTGGTGGTCGCGCTGATCCTGACGCCCGCTTTGTGCGCCACGCTTTTGAAGCCGGTCCAAGGCCATGCGAAGCAGCGCGGCATTTCCGGTTGGTTCAATCGCGGTTTCGACCGGACAACGAATGCCTATCGCCGTGGCGTGAATGGAATCCTCACGCGGTCATTCCGTTACCTTCTGGTCTTCGCGCTGATCGTGGTTGCCATGGGCTGGATGTTCAACCGTCTGCCAAGCTCGTTCCTGCCGCAGGAAGATCAGGGCACGCTGATGACCAGCGTTCAGCTTCCCGTGGGCGCTACGCAGGACCGTACCGAACGGGTCATGAAGCAGGTGACGGATTTCTATCTCAATCAGGAGAAGGATGCGGTCGAAGGCGTGATGAGCGTAATCGGCTTTGGTTATGGCGGGCAGGGACAGAATGTCGGTCTGGCCTTCGTGCGTCTGAAAGATTTCGAAGCGCGCCAATCTGCTGATCTGTCGGCAAGCGCGGTCGCCGGACGCGCCATGAAATTCTTCTCGACAATTCGCGACGGCAAGGTTTTTGCGCTGGCGCCGCCTGCCATTCAGGGCATGGGCAATTCGAGCGGCTTCGATTTCTTTCTGCAAGATGTCAATGGCGCCGGTCACGCCAAGCTGATCGAGGCACGCAACCAGTTGCTGGCGCTGGCGGGCAAAAGCAACCTTCTGGCCAATACGCGCCCGAACGGGCAGGAAGATACGCCTGAATTCGCGATCAATATCGATCAGGAAAAGGCGAGTGCTTTGGGCGTTTCGCTGGCCGATATCAACAGCACGCTGTCGACAGCCTGGGGCAGCGCCTATGTCAATGATTTCATCGACAGGGGTCGCATCAAACCGGTCTATGTTCAGGGCGACAGCAATTTCCGCATGCAGCCGGAAGATCTGGAGAAATGGCAGGTCCGCAACGCCGATGGCATCATGGTGCCGTTTTCAGCCTTTGCAACCGGCTACTGGAAATATGGCTCGCCGCGACTGGAACGCTATAACGGCTCGTCCGCCGTGGAAATTCAGGGCGAAGCGGCACCCGGCGTCAGTTCCGGTGTCGCTATGGATGAAATAGACAATCTGATGACGCAATTGCCGTCCGGATTTGCCCATGAATGGACCGGACTTTCCTATCAGGAACAGCTTTCCGGCAATCAGGCAGCCTCACTCTATGCGATTTCGGTTCTGGTGGTGTTCCTATGTCTCGTCGCGCTTTATGAAAGTTGGTCCATCCCGTTTGCAGTCATGCTTTCCGTGCCGATCGGCATTTTCGGCGCACTTTTGGGCGCAACGATTTTCGGGCAGAGTAACGACGTTTATTTCAAGGTCGGTCTTCTCACCACCATCGGTCTTGCCGCAAAGAATGCTATTCTGATCGTCGAATTTGCGATAGAGCGGCAAGCGGCAGGCATGGGGCTGGTCGAGGCGACGCTGGAGGCCGCTCGACAGCGCCTGCGACCGATCCTGATGACATCATTCGCCTTCATTCTGGGCGTCACTCCGCTGGCCATTGCAAGCGGTGCCGGTTCGGGTGCGCAGAACGCAATCGGTATCGGCGTCATGGGCGGGATGATCGCCGCAACCGTGATAGGTGTCTTTCTTGTTCCGCTGCTCTTCGTTGCCGTTCGGCGCATCTTCAAGGGCAAATCCAGTCAAACTCAATCGGTGTCGCCGCAGACGCAGACGGAATCAAACCATGTCGACAAATGATCTCACCCGCCTTGCAGCGACTTTTGACCACAACCCCTGCACCAGACAGGATCAGCGCGTCCGCCGCACGATGAAAGTGCTGGCCACGTTGTGTCTTGTTGCGACCGTCAGCGGTTGTGTGGTCGGGCCGGACTATCAGTCGCCCCTGATCAACATGCCTTCCAACTGGGGCAACAAGAAGCAGCAAAAACCGGCAAAGCCCGCGGAACTGGCCGAATGGTGGAAGCGGCTCAACGATCCATTGCTCAATGCTTTCGTAGAGGAAGCGGTTGCGGGCAATCTGGATGTTGCAACCGCCAAGGCCCGCGTGCGCGAGGCGCGCGCTACCTATCGTCAGTCGGTCGGCACGCTGCTGCCGTCACTGGACGGTTCCGCTTCGGCGACCCGCAGCCGCACAGGCTCTTCGGTCAGTGGCACGGCGAGCACCAGCAGCCAGTTCCAGAGCGGACTGGATGCAAGCTGGGAAATAGATCTGTTCGGCGCCAACCGCCGGTCGGTGGAAGCCGCCAAATACGGCATGGATGCCTCGGAAGAAGACCTGCGCAATACGCTCGTGACGCTGATTGGCGATGTAACTACGAATTATGTCGAAGCACGCGGTTATCAGGCGCGTGCCGCGCTGGCCCGGCGGACCGCCGCTTCACAGCGCGAAACGGCGACCCTGACGCGCAACAAATTCGAGGCGGGCGCATCGTCGGCGGTCGATCTTTCCAACGCATCCGGTCAGGCGGCTTCGACAGAGGCCAATATACCGGACCTTGAAGCGGCCTATGCCGCTTCCGTGCATCGGCTTTCTGTGCTGACAGGTCGCGCGCCTGCCGCACTTGCCGAGCGCATGAAGAAGGTTAAGGCGATCCCCAAGCCGAAACTGCCGATGCCCACGGGCATTCCGGCAGACATTCTTCTCTCCCGCCCGGATGTGCGGCTGGCTGAACGTCAATATGCGCAATACACGGCCAAGGTCGGTCAGGCGGAAGCCGCCCGCTATCCAGGTCTCAGCCTGACGGGCGATATTGCGACCTCGGCCACCAAGATCGGCGATCTCGGCAAAAGTTCGTCGATCAGCTGGTCGTTCGGCCCAACCCTCACGGTTCCGATCTTCAATGGCGGCCAGCTGAAGGCAGCCGTCGAGATGGCGCAGGCGCAGCGCGACCAGTATTTTATCGCCTACCGCTCTTCGATCCTGACCGGGCTTGAAGACGTCGAAAACGCTATCGTTTCGCTGGCGCAGGAGCGCATCAAATCGTCCAAGCTTGCAACATCGGCTCGCCATTATCGCGAGGCGGCGTCGCTTGGACGTTCGCTCTATCAGTCGGGTACGCAGAGCTTCCTCGATCTTCTGGAGGCCCAGCGTTCGCTCTATTCGGCGGAGGATTCACTGATCGCCAGCCAGGTTCTGATCACTACCGACTATATCGCGCTCAACAAGGCGCTTGGCGGTGGCTGGAGTGGCGCCATTGAAGTTTCCAAACCGGAAGTCGTGGACGTGAATACGGGTCCGCGTCTTCCGAAGAGAAATGCGGTGGCCACTGCCGCCGCCAACTAAGTTAAATCCCCCTCATACGGATTTGGTGGTCGCATTCCGGCATGTGCTGCCAATGTCACACATTGGCCAAGGCAGATGCCGGAATTGAAAAGATTGCCAGCAATTATAGATTTCTACTGGATTTTTCGAATTCGACCCTTGATCATGCGGCCCTGTGAGGCCGGTTTCCGAGGTCACGTTCAATCCACGAGCATATGCAAGGTTCCCTGAATGCGCTTTAAACGTCTCGTCGTCACGACCGCAGTCCTCATCGCTGTGGCCGTGTGCGGATATTTTTACTGGCGCAGCCAATCGTCGTCCCAAACACCATCGATGATGACCGCCACTGCGACCCGCAGCGACATCGAAGTCACGGTGCTTGCCACGGGAACCATTAAGCCGGTTCGTCTGGTTGCGGTCGGCGCGCAGGCATCGGGCCGCATCACATCGGTCAAGGTGAAGCTTGGGCAGGTCGTGAAGGCGAATGACCTCATTGCTGAGATCGACTCCACCACGCAGAAAAACGACCTGCGAACATCCGAGGCGTCACTTGCCAACATGCAGGCGCAGTTGAAGGAAAAGCAGGCGACGCTGGCGCTGAACCAGCAGACGCTGAACCGCCAGAAAGCCATGCTTGCCAAACATGCTGTTTCGCAGGCCGATTACGACACGGCTGCTGCCGATCTGAATGTGACGCAGGCGCAGATTGAATCGCTCAGGGCCCAGATCAAGGCAGCCGAAGTTGCCGTCGAGACCGCCAGAGCCAATCTCGGGTATACGCAGATCACCGCGCCGATTGAGGGAACCGTTCTTTCCATCGTCAGCCAGGAAGGCCAGACGGTCAACGCAACGCAATCCGCACCGACGATTGTTATTCTCGGCCAGCTTGACCGGATGACGGTTTATACGGAAATTTCCGAAGCTGATATCGTCCGGGTGAAGCCCGGCCTGCCGCTTTATTTCACGGTGCTCGGCGATCAGGACCGCCGCTATGAAGCAAGCCTTGAATCGGTGGAACCGGCGCCGGAATCGATCAAGAGCGACAGCAGCTTCAGTTCCTCAAGCTCGTCCTCGTCGTCCTCTTCGAGCAGTACGTCGTCGGAGGCGATCTATTATAATGGCCTTTTCACCATCCCGAATGAAGACGGGCATCTGCGCACCTATATGACGGCGGAAGTGCACATCGTTCTCGGGCAGGAGAACAATGTCCTGACCATTCCGTCCTCTGCCTTGGGTGCGCCCGATGCGGATGGCCGCTATACGGTGCGCGTGGTCGATGACAAGGGCCAGATCTCACGCAAGAAGATTGAAATCGGCCTGAACAACAAGGTGATGGTTCAGGTGAAATCGGGCCTCGATGAAGGCGAACGCGTCGTCACCGGCCAATTGGCGGCAGGTGCTGCGGCAAGCCCCAGCCCGGGTGGCCGTCGCGGCCCGCCGATGGGCTTCTGATCATGACGGAACCGTTGATCCGCCTCAGAAAAGTCCGGCGGGAGTACCCGTCGGGGGACAGTTCCATCGCGGTCCTCAAAGACATCGACCTCACCATCAATTCTGGCGAGATGGTGGCGATTGTCGGTGCGTCGGGGTCGGGTAAATCCACGCTGATGAATATTCTCGGTTGTCTGGACCGTCCAACGTCCGGCAGCTACGAAATCGGCGGTCGCGAAACCGCCTCCATGGATGTGGATGAACTGGCCGCGCTGCGGCGTGAGCATTTCGGCTTCATCTTCCAGCGTTATCATCTGCTGCCAGAGCTGACGGCCATCGGCAATGTCGAGATACCGGCGATCTATGCTGGTATCGACCCGTCGGCGCGTGCCAAGCGCGCCGGGTCCTTGCTGACGCGTCTTGGCATGGGTGACCGGCTGCATCACCGGCCCGGCCAGCTTTCCGGCGGGCAGCAGCAGCGCGTCTCTATTGCGCGCGCGCTGATGAACGACGCTAGCCTTATTCTGGCCGACGAGCCGACCGGCGCGCTCGACAAGCATAGCGGCGAAGAGGTGCTGCGCATTCTGGGTGAGCTGCATGCCGAAGGGCGCACGGTCATCATCGTCACCCACGATATGTCGATTGCCAGCAAGGCAGAACGCATCATCGAAATCAGCGATGGCGAGATCATCGCCGACCGTCCGGTGGAAAAGACCGAAATCGTGGAAAGCGCCGTCAGCCCGGAAGATGCGGCCTCGAAGCGCAAGCGCGCGCTGTCGCTCTATGGATTGATGGGTTCGATCCGCGAGGCCTTTCTGATGGCATTGCTCTCGATGCGGGCGCATAAGCTGCGCACCTTCCTGACCATGCTGGGCATTATCATCGGCATCGCTTCGGTCGTCAGCGTCGTGGCGCTAGGGCGCGGTTCGCAGGAGCGGGTGCTGGCCAATATTTCCAGCCTCGGCACCAATACGCTGGAAATTTTCGCAGGCAAGGATTTCGGCGATGTGCGATCCGGGAAAATCACCACGCTGGTGGTTTCGGACGCTTTGGAACTGTCCAAACAGCCCTATGTCGCGGCTGCCACGCCAACAGTCTCGACAAACAGCACGGTGCGTTTCGGCTCGCAGGAGTCCAATGCGCTGGTAAATGGCGTCAGCGAGCAATATTTTGTCGCCAAGGGCAGCAAGATTGCCGATGGACAGTTTTTCGACCGCGAAAGCGTGCGAACCACGGCGCAGGATGTGGTCATCGACCAGAACACCAAAAACGCGCTGTTTGCCGATATCAATCCGGTGGGACAGGTGCTGCTGATCGGCAATGTTCCCGCGCGCATTGTCGGCGTGATGGAGCCGCAGCAGGGCGGTTTCGGCTCCAATCAAAACCTGTCGCTTTATCTGCCATACACCACCGTTCAGGCACGGTTTCTGGGAAGCAATTCGCTGCGCAGCATTACCTTGCAGGTCAAGGACGGGATCGATACGGCGCTGGCCGAGCAGTCGGTCACCGAATTTCTGTTGCAGCGCCACGGCACCAAGGATTTCTACATCCTGAACACCGACGATATTCGCAAGACGATCACCAGCACGACCCAGACGCTGACGCTTCTGGTGGCGGCAATCGCCATTATTTCGTTGATCGTCGGCGGCATCGGGGTGATGAACATCATGCTCGTCACGGTGTCCGAACGTGTTTCGGAAATCGGGGTACGCATGGCGGTCGGCGGGCGACAGAGCGATATCTTGCAGCAATTTCTGATCGAGGCGGTGCTTGTCTGCCTGATCGGCGGCGTTCTGGGCATTCTGACGGCGCTCGGCTTCGGCTTGCTCTTCAGCTTGTTCAGCTCGAATTTCAGCCTTGTCTATTCAACCACGTCGATTATCGCAGCTTTCCTGTGTTCGACGCTGATCGGTGTCGTGTTCGGCTATCTGCCAGCGCGAAACGCTTCGCAACTGGACCCGGTCATCGCGCTTTCCAAGGGGTAAGTGCGACGACTAGCGCCAAACGCAGGTTTGCAGCGGCACTCTTAAAAAAAATCAGCGGCAATAAAAGAAAATGCGTGTGTCTGTAGGGATTTTTGCTAAATCCCTACAAAATAATAAAAATTTATAAGCTGAACTCTGCCCCCGATCCTTTAAAAATACGGATAAAGGTTGCAGTGCTCACTGTTCGTCATCTGATTGTAACAGAAATGGGCGAAGCATCCGGACATTCGCAGTTCGTTGGGGGACAACGGCTGCGGGGATGTATTGAAGAGGGGTGAAATATGGCGGGTTTGGCTACCATCGAAAATGTTGAGGCGATGTCTTGCACGCTGCCAAGGCGGTGCATGATGTCGCTCGCTTGCACAATAGCTGCCCGCGGCATGTAGCGTTTCCACCATCTGCACGGGTTCCACCGGGAAGCTGCAGAAATCCTCAAAACAGCGCTCCGGGCATCCGGGGGATCGAAAATCCAGATCCCGCAAAAGTGGGAGAGCGGCGGGCCATGGCTAATTATGACTGTTGCAGAATTTCAACGGTCGCTAATGAAGTAACGGTCTGTATCTTATTGGGAAAAAACGCCATTGACTAACGAAACCATCAATGAAAATCGTATTATGCAATCGTAAAAAACGACTCGTAAAAAAATCGAAACTTCTATCAACTTGATCCTGGAGGTCAGAAATGAACATCAAGAGCCTTCTTCTCGGCTCCGCTGCAGCGCTCGTTGCAGTTTCCGGCGCACAGGCTGCCGATGCAATCGTTGCACCGGAACCTGAAGCAGTTGAATATGTCCGCGTTTGCGATGCTTACGGCGCTGGCTACTTCTACATTCCGGGCACCGAAACCTGCCTGCGCATCAGCGGCTACGTCCGTTACGACGTAAAGGGCGGCGATGACGTCTACACCGGCGTAGACCGTGAAGGCTGGGACAAGGGCGCACGCTTCACGCTTCGTACCCACACGGCTTCGGAAACCGAACTCGGCACCCTGAAGACCTACACCGAAACCCGCTTTAACTACGGCGCCAACAATAGCCGTGAAGATGGTGATTACGGTTATACGACGCAGGGCGTTGATTTCCGTATCGGTTACATCCAGCTCGGCGGCTTCAAGGTTGGTATCGACGAATCCGCATTCCACACCTTCACCGGTTACCTCGGCGGCGTCATCAACGATGACGTGGTCGGCGCAGGCAGCTACACCACCGGTCAGATTTCGTACACCTACAAGGGCGGCAACGGCTTCTCGGCTATCCTGGCTGTTGAAGAAGGCGGCTCGGGCTACGTCATCGACGGCTACACCCCGCACATCCTCGGCGGTCTGAAGTACGAAGGCGGCTGGGGTTCGATCGCAGCTGTTGCAGCTTACGACTCGGTCATCGAAGAATGGGCCGCCAAGGTTCGCGGTGACGTGAACATCACCGACCGCTTCTCGGTTTGGTTGCAGGGTGGTTACGCTTCGGAAGAATCTCCGGTGCAGAACTACGGCCAGTGGGGCGGCGATTGGGCTGTCTGGGGTGGCGCGAAGTTCAAGGCAACCGACAAGGCTACCTTCAACCTTCAGGGCGCACACGACGACTGGGGCAAGACTGCAGTTACGGCTAACGTAGCTTACCAGCTCGTTCCTGGCTTCACGATCACCCCGGAAATTTCGTACACCAAGTTCGGTGGCGAATGGCGTGATCTCGCTGTCGAGAAGGACGCTTGGGGCGGTATCGTTCGCTTCCAGCGCTCGTTCTAATAACACATATCAAGATCGGATATCGGGGCATCGTCCCGATATCCGGACAGGTTTCGTCTAGGTTTATGTTCGCAGTAATGTGTCGGGTTATCTGACGAAGCTTGAAAATATGAACTGATAATAATGTGACCTCCAGTCCATTGTTATAGACAGGCGACAGGTCTCCGATCTGTCGCCTGCTTTTTATCGGGGCGGCGGTATTGCCATTTGGGTTGCCCTTTGAAGCGCACCAGTTCGGGTCGAGCAAAGCGGCTCCCCGGCCGTAACTCCCGCTATTTTTCAGAAAACTGCTTTCCGTTTCGCCTCATCACGCGCCGATCACATTGGCGTGCCCTCAAGCGAATGGAACTCCCGCGCGTGCAGATTTTTGTTATAAATTTGTCACGGAGGATTTACCGCGCGTGAACATCATCGTAACAGCACCCCGGACGGACGGAACAGTGACGCAAACCGGTTTGAGCAATCTTCAGGTGGAAGTTGCGCATAAGATGCTGGCGCTTATCACCAAGGAGCGCTGGCAGATCGGTGATCGCATTTCCGATGCCGCGATTGCGCGCGAATTGCATGTCTCACGCTCGCCGGTCCGGCAGGTTTTGCATCTTCTGGTGGAGCGGGGGATCGTCGCGCAGGCACCGAACCGTGGTTATCTGTTGCAGCGTTTTCCGAAACAGGACGAGCTGTCGAACGAGATTTTGCCGCCGTCCGATTTCGAAGACCTCTATCACAGGCTGATGAGCGCGCGTGCTTCCGGTTCGATCGGCCTGGAAGTTTCTGAAGCAGCCCTCGCGGAACAGTTCGAAGTGACCCGTGGAACGGTGCGCCGCACATTGATGCGCTTTGCCGCCGAAGGACTGGCCGAGCGGCTTCCAGGCTACGGCTGGCGCTTTGCCGAAGCGCTCGACAATGAACATGCCGTCAATGAAAGCTATTCTTTCCGGGTGGTCATCGAATGCGGCGCGCTGACACAAGCTGATTACAGCCCGGTTCTCTCCGAGTTGCAGGAACTGCACCGCGAACAGCTTGAAATACTCGAACGCCCGATATCCGATTTTCCGGATGGGTTTTGGTTCGACGTCAATGCGAATTTCCATGAAACGCTGGTGTCATGGGCCAATAACCGGTTTCTCACCCAGGCTCTGCGCTGGCAGAACCATTTGCGGAGACTGACGGAATCCTGTGAGTTTGAGCGTATGGGCGAAGCGCGAATTCGTCAGGCCTGCGCGGACCATCTGGAAATTTTGCAGGCTATCGAGGCTGGGGATTTCGAATTTGCAGCCGCATTGCTGAAGCGGCATATCGCGCGTCCAGCTCACGATAGCGTTTGATTCCGCGCGGCATTTTTCAACGAATGAAATGGAAAAGGCCGGGATCCGAAGCGATCCCGGCCTTGTTCTTGGTTAGATTTTGGCGGCCTGCACAAAGCGCGGATCGAAAGTCTGCGCAAATGAAATATCCGCGCTGGAAAGCTCCGGATCGAGCGCCTTCAACATTTCATAGAGGCTCTTGAAGCCTTCTTCGGCAATCAGGCCCTTTTCGGAATACATGGCGCGGGATTTCTCAAAGCCGGTTTTGTAGAGTTCGCGGTCGCCAAGCAGATATTCCTCCGGCACGGCGTCGGCAACGTCGTCGGCGGATGCCTTGTGAATCCAGTCCAGCGACTTGACGAAGGCATTGACGACGCGCTGCGTGGTGATCGGGTTTGCGTCGATAAAGCTCTGCTGCACATAAACTGTCGCGGCCGGATTGGTGCCGCCGAACAGCTGTCGCGTGCCTTCTTCTGTGCGGGTGTCGATCAGCAGAGTGATATCGCCATCGACTTCGAGGCGGGTGATTACCGGATCGAGATGGACGAGAGCGGCGATTTCGCCTTTCTTGATGGCTGCAACCGCGCTTGCGCCGCCGCCAACGCCGATAATCGACGCGGCATCTTCCGACAGACCGTTCTTCATGAGTGCATATTGCAGGAACAGCGACGTGGAGGAGCCGGGCGCCGTAACGCCGACATTCTGGCCCTTCAGGTCGGCAATGGTCTTGATTTCGCCTGCGAGGTCCTTGCGCACGCCGATGCAGATGCCCGGGAAACGTCCAAGTTCGCAGACTGCCTTGATGTCCTGGCCCTTGTTCTGCATGCGGATCGTGTGTTCGTAAGCGCCCGTCACGACATCGACCGAACCACCGATCAGAGCCTGCAACGACTTCGCGCCGCCGCCAAAATCGTTGACCGTTGCCTTCAGGCCCTGTTCTTCAAAGAAGCCTTTGCGCTCGGCAATCGTTAGCGGCAGGTAGTAGAAAAGCGGCTTGCCGCCGACGCCGAACATCAGTTCGGGTTTTTCTGGCGTTGCCGATGCGTCCTGCGCATAGGCGGGCAGGCGGGAAGCAATGCCGGCCAGTCCAAGAGCTGCGGCGCCCAGCAGGGCGTCTCTGCGATTAATCTTCATGATTTTCCTCCTAGAGCATTTCCAGCAAAAGTGCGTAGCGGTTTTGCGTGGGATAATGCGTGAAAACAAATAGATAGAGCGGTTCCATGATTCCATTTTGACCGGAACCGCTCTCGTAGGCGCGACGCGCCGTTATGCGTTGTGGCTTGCGGCTTTGGGGCGCCAGACAAGCAGGCGCTCCTCGATGATGGTGACGCCCCAGTCGATGATCAGCACAAAGACGGTCAGCACGAGCATACCGGCGACAACGCCGGTCACGTCGAACACGCCTTCCGCCTGATGAATGAGGTAGCCAAGCCCCGCCGAAGAACCGAGATATTCGCCCACGACCGCACCCACGACGGCGAAGCCGACAGCGGTATGCAGGCTCGAAAACATCCATGACAAAGCCGAGGGCAGGTAGACGTTGCGCAACAATTGCCGCTCGTTCATGCCGAGCATGCGGGCATTGGACAGCACGGTCTGGTTCACTTCCTTCACGCCCTGATAGACGTTGAAGAAGACAATGAAGAACACCAGTGAAACGCCAAGCGCTACCTTGGACCAGATGCCGAGGCCAAGCCACAGCGCAAAAATCGGTGCCAGAACAACACGCGGCAGGGAGTTGGCGGCTTTCACATAGGGATCGAAAACAGCTGCCAATATGGGCTTGCGCGCAAACCAGAAGCCGATCAGGACACCCGCAATCGAGCCGATGGCAAAGGCGAGCATGGCTTCGAGCAGCGTGATGCCGAGGTGATACCAGATCGTGCCTTCGGCAAACCATTTATAGGTGCGCAAGGCGACATCGCCCGGCGTGGCGAAGAAGAATTTCGCCTTGGCGGGGTTGCCGAAAAGATGCGTGGCGGTAAAGACATGCCACACGAGAATAACGGCGACAGCAATACTGAGCTGCGCCAGAAACAGCATTGGCTTTTTCATGAACGTCCTCCGGCGCGGTCTCCACTCGTCTGCTGGTAGCCCTTGAGGACTTCTTCCTTGAGCGCGCTCCAGATTTCCCGGTGGATTTCGTGAAACTGGTTGTCGAGGCGGATTTCGGAAATCTCGCGAGGGCGTTCGAGCGGAATGCGATATTCCGCCATGATGCGCGCCCTCGGACCGGCAGACATGATGACAACGCGGTCAGCAAGCGCGATGGCTTCTTCGAGATCATGCGTGACGAACATGACCGCCTTCTTGTCTTGCGACCACAGATCGAGCAGCAAATCGCCCATGATGACGCGGGTTTGCGCGTCCAGCGGGCCGAATGGCTCATCCATCAGCAGATATTTCGGATTGCGGATCAGCACCTGCGCCAGACCCACACGTTTGCGCTGGCCCCCGGAAAGCATATGCGGATAGCGGTCGCCGAAGCTTGCAAGCCCGACACGGGCCAGCCATTCCTGCGCATGTCTGCGGGCTTCGGCCTTTATCGAGCCCGCGATTTCAAGACCGATGGCGACATTGTCGAGCACCGTCTTCCAGGGCATCAGCGCGTCCTGCTGGAAGAGATAACCCGCCTTGCGATTTAGCCCTTGCAGGCGCTGGCCGTTGATCTCGACAATACCCTGCGCGGGCGTCAGAAGACCGGCCACAGCATTCAGCAAGGTGGATTTACCGCATCCGGTTGGGCCGACAATGGCGACGAATTCGTTTTCCGCGACCTTGAGATTGCTTTCGGCAACCGCATCGAACCGACCGCCATCGGCCAGTTTGAACGAAATCTCTACATTCTTCAGCTCGATGGCCGTCTTGTCGGTTCCACCCGCCTGCGCGTGCTTTACTTCGGCGCTCATCGTCTTCTCTCCTTGGGAAGTCGACGAGACGCCTTGCCGCAATATTGCATATAATCACTCCTCCGAAGGCGCACTTCAACGATGGGGGTTGGGCAAGACGGCCAGAAGTCAGGGTCCTGCACGTCGCGAATGAAGCGCGCGAACGTTTAATTTCAGCCTTCCTATACCGCTCTTGCAACAAGGCGCAATGGAAAGCTGACCGCGCTTTGCATTATATCTACATAAATAAGTCTATACGAAATAATATTGCCGTCTGGCAATGTGCCGCAAATTGGCAGCGCATATCGCCTCTTTCGTCCGTCGAAGCGGGGCTTTAAAGTCCCAATTTAAAAAGCCGTCCGGCGATGTTGGGAGGAGCTAGGCGTGACGCTTCGATATCAGATTCTGGCTCTGGCCATTGTGCCGTTGATCGTCGCGATCCTGACGGTCACGGCCTTCATCACGTGGCAATCGGCCAATCTCGTGCAGAGCAGCATCGCGACTTTTGAGAAAAACATGCTGAAGGCGAAGGAGACCGAGCTTCTGAACCTCACCAATCTGGCTCTGTCAGCAATCCAGAAAATCTATGACGAGGCCGGTCCCAACGATACAGCGGCCATGCAGAAGGTGACGAGCATTCTCACCTCGCTCGATTATGGGCGGGACGGCTATTTCTTCGTTTATGACTATGACGGCAACAATGTCGTGCATCCGCGCCAGACCTTTCGTCCCGGTCAGAACTGGCTCAATCTAGTCGATCCTGATGGTGATCATGTCATTGCCAATCTGATCGACAAGGCAAAGCAGGGGGGCGGGCTGCACCAATATAAATGGGAAAAGCCGTCGAGCGGCGAAATGGCCGACAAGCTGTCCTTTGCGGTTGGGCTGGATAAGTGGAAATGGATGCTGGGAACCGGCGTTTATCTGGATGATGTTTATGCGCAGACGGCGGCGGCCAATGCCGATTTTCGCGCCAATATCCGCAACACGTTTCTGGTGGTCAGTCTCATCGCCGTGCCTGCCGTCATGCTGGTTTTCGCAACATGCATGTTGTTGAACATTCGCGAGCGGCGCATGGCGGACAGCAAGCTCAAGGAGCTTGCCCAGCGCATCATCGATACGCAGGAGGAAGAACGCGCCCGTCTGGCCCGCGAACTTCACGACGGCATTTCGCAGAATCTGGTGGGCGTGCGCTATGCCATCGATCTGGCCAGCCGTCAGGTGCATACGGGCAGCGACGGTGCGCCGAGGGCCATTGAGAAGGCATCGGATGTGCTGAACGGCGCGATCAAGGAGGTGCGGCGGCTTTCGCATGATCTGCGACCGCGCATTCTGGACGATCTCGGCATGACGGTGGCGCTGAAAGCGCTCTTTGAGCATTTCGCGGAGCGGACGGGTATCGAGACCCGCTTTGAGGCCGATACGCTGCGGGTCAATCTGAAACCGGAGCCGAGCACGGCGCTCTACCGGGTGGCGCAGGAAGCGCTGACCAACATCGAGCGCCATTCGGGCGCGAGCGCGGTCTCTGTGCGCCTTTGGGATTCGAACGGGCGCGTGACGATGACGGTGAGCGACAATGGCAATGGATTTGCCGGTCATGATCTGAAAGGGGCGGCGTCGGGACTTGGCCTCAGAAATATGCAGGAGCGCATAGCACATTTCGGCGGTGTGCTCTTGGTGGAAACCGGCAGTGATGGTACGCAGTTGACCGCGCGCCTGCCGCTTTCGGCAGTCGAAAGACCTATGACGAAGCCGTCCATGTTCAAACCGGAAGTCGCATGACGAAAGAATGCAAGATTCGCGTATTGCTGGTCGATAATCATCCGCTGGTTCTCGACGGCTTGCGCGCCGTGCTTGAAACCTATGACGACATTGAAATCGCGGGCGCTGCATCCAATGCGCGGCTGGCGCTGGATATGGCGCAGACCGCCAAGCCCGATGTCGTGCTGATGGATATCAATATGCCGCTTCTCAACGGTATCGATGCCATCGAGCTTTTCAAGCGGCAACTGCCGGGTACGCGCATTCTGATGCTCTCCATGCATGACAGTCGCGAATATATCTCGACCTCGATCATGCGCGGTGCTTCGGGCTATGTGCTGAAGGATGTTTCGACGAGTGAAATCGTCGCCGCCATCCATGCGGTCGCATCGGGCGGAGCCTATTTTTCCTCCGGCGTTTCGGAAGCACTTCTCGACAATGCCGAGAAGAAGGCGGAAGGCCTGTCGTCGCGTGAAAACGATGTGCTGGTTCTGGTTGCCGAAGGTAGCAGCAATCGCGAGATTGCTTCCGCGCTCGGCATATCGGAAGCAACAGTCGAGACTCACCGCAAGAACATCAAGAAAAAACTCGGTATCGCCAGCACCGCCGGATTGACCCGTTATGCCATTGAAAACCGGCTTGGCTTTTCAGAAAGTTAGCCGCCGGAAGACGGGAAAGCTCTGCTTATTACCCACTAGTGGGTAATTGTGCTTTTGTTGCGACTATCGTCTGCTTGCGGGTGGATTCCCGCGCACTTATTCTCTTTTGCAAAACGGCTTGAGGAGGCCGAAACAAAAGGGGAGGAGCAATGTCAGTTTTGCTGGCGTTGTCGCGCGCTATTGACGCGGCCAATAATTTCATCGGAAAAGCAGTATCCTGGCTGATACTCGTGGCGGTGCTGATCAGCGCCATCAATGCGGTTTCGCGCAAGCTTTTCAATCTCAGTTCCAACGCATGGCTGGAAGCGCAATGGTATCTGTTTTCGGCGGTTTTCCTGATCGCCGCCGGTTACACGCTGCTACACAGCGAGCATGTGAAGGTCGATCTGCTCTACAGCCGTTATTCGCGCCGCACCCAGCTGCTGGTCGAGATTTTCGGCACTATCGTCTTCCTGCTGCCCTTCTGCCTCATCACGATCTATCTTTCATGGCCCATTGTGGAAGCGAAGTTCGCCAGCGGTGAAACCTCCAACAATACAGGCGGGCTGGTTCTCTGGCCTGTCTGGACGCTGATCCCCATCGGTTTCGGACTCTTGGCGCTGCAAGGCCTGTCCGAACTCATCAAACGCATTGCCATTCTGCAAGGGCGTCTACCGGACACGGTGGCAGCTGAAGACGCAGAAGCCCAAGCGCTCTGAGGGGGACGGATATATGGTTGCTTTCTTCGCGGAAAATCTCGCGCCGCTGATGTTCCTCTCGCTGATCGTCGTGCTTTTGCTCGGCTATCCGGTGGCTTTTGCGCTTGCCTTTGTCGGGTTTGCCTTCGGTTTCGTCGGCATCGAAATGGGGCTTTTGCCGGTCAATCTGTTCGGGGCCATACCCGACCGCATCTTTGGCCAGATGTCGAACGAAACCCTGCTCGCCATTCCTTTCTTCACCTTCATGGGGTTGATATTGGAGCGAAGCGGCATGGCCGAAGACCTGCTCGACACGATCGGGCAGTTGTTCGGCCCCGTGCGCGGTGGCCTGGCCTTTGCGGTGATTATTGTCGGCGCACTTCTGGCGGCGACCACCGGCGTCGTTGCCGCTTCGGTGATTTCGATGGGCCTGATATCGCTGCCGATCATGCTGCGCTACGGCTATGATCGAAAAGTGGCCAGCGGCACTATTGCCGCTTCCGGCACATTGGCGCAGATCATTCCGCCGAGCCTCGTTCTGATCGTTCTCGCCGACCAGCTCGGTCGGTCGGTTGGGGATATGTATAAGGGCGCGCTCGTGCCGGGCCTGATGCTGGTCGGCTTTTATTGCGCCTACATCATCGGCATGTCGATCCTACGGCCTCAGACTGTTCCAGCCTTGCCGTTGCAGGCCCGCACCTTGAAGGGGTGGAAACTGGCGCAGCGCGTGGTGGTCTCGCTCGTGCCGCCGCTGGTGCTGATCTTCCTCGTTCTGGGCACGATCTTCATCGGTGTCGCTACGCCGACGGAGGGCGGCGCAATGGGCGCGGTCGGTGCGCTTCTGCTTGCGATCATCAATCGCCGCCTGAACATGAAGATGCTGACCTCGGCGCTTTACGCCACGGCGAAGCTTTCGTCTTTCGTCATTTTCATTCTGCTTGGCGCACGTGTGTTTTCGCTCACCTTCTACGGTGTCAACGGTCACGTCTGGGTTGAGCATCTGATGACGTCGATTCCCGGCGGCGAAGTCGGCTTCCTGATCGTCGCCAATATTCTCGTCTTCTTTCTGGCCTTCTTCCTCGATTATTTCGAGCTGGCCTTCATCATCATCCCGCTTCTGGCGCCGGTTGCCGACGCGCTCGGCATCGATCTCGTCTGGTTCGGCGTCATGCTGGCGGTAAACATGCAGACATCGTTCATGCATCCACCGTTCGGCTTCTCCCTGTTCTATCTGCGTTCGGTGGCGCCGTCGCGCGCCTATAAGGACAAGGTAACGGGAGCCACGATCCAACCGGTCACGTCGGGCCAGATCTATATGGGGTCAATCCCGTTCCTGCTGATCCAGCTGGTGATGGTCGCGATCATCATCGCGTTTCCCGGTATCGTTACCCATTACAAATCCGGCCATCCGGTCGCCGATCCGTCGACGATCCAGATCAACGTGCCGATGCCGGGTGCGGATGGCGGCAATCCGTTCGGCACTGCGCCCGCCCCATTCGGTGCGCCTTCGCCGTCCACGGACCCGCTGCCCGCCCCATCGTTCGGATCGCCGCAGCCAAGCTTCGGACAACCGGAAAAGCCAGCGCAGTAACCGAGGGGAGACCAGTTACCGCGCCGGTGATAAGTGAAACAGTTTTGGAGGAGGAAAACATGAAACAGGATTTGAACCGCCGTACATTTCTAACCAAGGGGGCGGCCATCGGAGCCGCCGCCGCCACAAGCGGTGCGGCGCTGGCCACACCGGCAATCGCAGATGAATTGCCGAACATACGCTGGCGTCTGACATCGGGCTTCCCAAACAATCTCGACACGATCTATGGCGGCGCGGTCTTTATGGCCAATGCTCTGTCGAAGATGACGGACGGCAAGTTCCAGATACAGGTGTTTCAGGCGGGCGAACTGGTGCCCGGTCCGCAGGCTATTGACGCGGTGCAGGCCAATACCGTCGAAATCGCCCATACCTGCGGCTATTATTTCACCGGCAAAAACCCGGCTTTCGCCATCGGCACCGCTATTCCCTTCGGCATGAACACGCGCCTGCAAAATGCATGGCTCTATCATGGCGGCGGCAATGAGCTTTATAACGAATTCCTTTCCGATTACGGCGTTGTCGGTATCGTCGGCGGCAACACCGCTGCACAGATGGGCGGCTGGTATCGCAAGGAAATCAAGAGCCTCGAAGACCTGAAAGGTTTGAAGATGCGCATTGCCGGTGTGGCTGGTGAAGTCATGTCGCGCCTTGGCGTCGTGCCGCAGCAACTGCCCGGCGGCGACATCTATCCGTCGCTGGAACGCGGAACCATCGATGCCGCCGAATGGGTCGGCCCGTATGACGATGAGAAGCTCGGCTTCTACCAGATCGCGCCTTACTACTACTATCCGGCGTTCTGGGAAGGTGGCGCTTCGGTGCATTTCTTCGTCAACAAGCAGCAATATGAAAGCCTGCCGGAAGCCTACAAGGTGGCGCTGAACACCGCCGCTCAGGCTGCAACGCAGAACATGATTTCGCTCTATGACGTGAAGAACACCGGTGCAATCCGCTCGCTGGTGTCGAAGGGCGTAAACTTGCGGCCTCTCCCGCGCGACGTGCTGGATGCCGCTTACAAGGTCACCTTCGATCTCTACGCTGAATATACCGAAAAGAACCCGGCCTGGGCGAAGATCTATCCGAGCTGGAAGAAATTCCGCGACGAGGGTTTCGAGTGGTTCCGCGTCGCTGAATATACCTATGACAGCTATGTCTATGCCGCGCAGGCGGCGGGCAAATAGCGTAGCGTCAAGCCTGTTGAACTTAGAGAAGGGGTCGGTTTACCGTCCCCTTTTCCATTTGCGCATGTATGACAGTGCCCCGTGCTTGCCCCTCGCTGAACTATGCGCCTATATAACCCACCAGTTGGTACATTTTAAAAGGCGGCCAGACGATCACGATGGACAGCGCAGTCGAGCTTGCACAGGCCCGCGCGGGACGGAAAAACGATCCCGACAGCACCAGGGAAAACATCCTTGAGGTCGCGACCGAAGAATTCGTTCGGGCAGGTTTTTCCGGTGCGCGTGTTGATACGATTGCCGAGAAGACTAAGACGTCGAAGCGGATGCTCTATTATTATTTCGACAACAAGGAAGGGCTTTATCTGGCTGTGCTGGAGCGCGCCTATGCCAAGATAAGGGCGCTGGAAAACCGCCTTCAGCTTCAGGATTTCGAGCCGGAAGAAGCGATGCGGCGGTTGATCGAGGCCACATTCGATCATGACGACGCCAATCCCGATTTCGTGCAACTGGTCAGCATCGAGAACATCCATCGCGCCGAGCATCTGAAGAATTCCAGCGTTTTCCAGCGCACCAATTCCGGTGTGATCGGGATCATTGCCGAGATTCTGGCACGCGGGGAAACAAGCGGTGTATTCACCCGCAAGGTCGATCCGGTCGATCTGCATCAGATGATCAGCGCCGCCTGTTTTTTCCGGGTCGCCAACCGGCACACATTTGGCGCGCTTTTCGACCGGGACCTCATGGCCGATGAGTACCGAACGCGGCATCGTCAGCTTATCGCGGATATGATCCTGGCTTACCTGAAATCGTGAGGCTCAATAGCGGTTCCGGTTGAAACGGAATCGTTGGACCGTTCTAGATAGTTGTTTTCACGTATTATCCGACGCCAAACCGCTACGCACTTTTGCTGGAAATGCTCAAAGCACATTCAATTCGGTGTGCATTGCAAAAATAGTCGCCATGTCCGATTGACGTTACTAACCAGTTCGTACATTTTCAAAAACAAGAAACCTGCCGTGCGAAAATGGCGGGACGATAGGGGTGGAGTTTAAATTCCGTGACGGAAACAGTGACGCGGTCGGTTCGCGTGGGCTTGATTGGCAGCGGCATCGGTGCCTCTCGCACTCCAGCCATGCATATGCATGAAGGGCGCATGAACGGCATCGATTACCGCTATGACCGATTCGATCTTTCGGTGCTGGGCGTGGGCGTTGAGGCTTTGCCGCAGCTGATGGATCAGGCGGAGAAAGACGGGTTTGCAGGGCTCAACATCACCTATCCCTGCAAACAGGCGGCGATTCAGTTTGTCGATGAATTGTCGCCCGATGCGGCGGCACTCGGCTCGATTAATACGGTGACATTCAAAAACGGTCGCAGAACCGGCTATAACACCGACTGGTGGGGCTTTTCGCAGGGCTTCCGGCGCGCTTTGCCCGATGCCCCGGTCGACAATGCAGTATTGATCGGTGCCGGTGGTGCGGGTGTTGCGGTTGCGCATGCATTGGCGACAATGGGCGCGCGAAACGTGCAGGTTTTCGATTTGGATGCCGCCCGAACCGAAGCGCTGATTGCGCAACTGGCGCCGAGGCATGAGGCTTGCCGGTTTGTATCAGGCGGGGATATCGCCGCCGCGCTGGAAGTTACCGATGGGCTGGCCCATGCCACGCCGACCGGAATGGCCAAGCACCCCGGCGTGCCTTTGGATACGGGTCTGCTGACGCCACGGCATTGGGTGGCGGATATTGTTTATTTCCCGCTTCAGACGCAGCTTCTGGTCGAAGCGGCAAAGCGCGGATGCAGCATCGTCAACGGCGGCGGCATGGCCGTTTTTCAGGCGGTCGGCGCGTTTGAATTGTTCACGGGTCTGACACCCAATGTCGATCGCATGATCGAGCATTTCGGCACTCTCGGCGAGGGCGGCGGTATCTAACGAAACGGCCCGCATGAAGCGGGCCGTTTTTGTTTGCGTAGCGCTTACTCCGCTGGCTCCAGCTGCGGCATCGCATCGGTGATGGCGGGGGTGCCAGCCAATGCGGCGGCAAGCTTGTCCTGATCCAGCTCGTTTTCCCAGCGCGCAACAACGATGGTGGCGACTGCATTGCCAACGAGATTGGTCAGGGCGCGGCATTCCGACATGAAACGGTCGATGCCGAGGATGAGCGCCATACCGGCCACAGGCACAGCCGGGACGACCGACAAGGTCGCGGCCAGCGTGATGAAGCCCGCGCCGGTTATGCCAGCGGCACCCTTGGAGCTGAGCATGGCCACCAGCAGGAGCAGAATCTGGTCGCTCAACGACAGCGGAATATCTGTCGCCTGCGCGATGAAGAGGGCAGCAAGCGTCATATAGATATTGGTGCCATCGAGATTGAACGAATAGCCGGTGGGAATGACGAGGCCGACAACCGAGCGTTTGCAACCTGCCTTTTCCATCTTGTTCATCAGGGCAGGCAGAGCCGCTTCCGATGAGGAGGTGCCCAGCACGAGCAGCAACTCTTCCTTGATGTAACGGATCAGAGCGAGAATGGAGAAGCCGTTATAGCGCGCCACCGCACCCAGAACGACGAGCACAAAAAGCAGCGAGGTGAGGTAGAAGGTGCCGATCAGCATGGCGAGATTGGCGATGGAACCAATGCCATATTTGCCGATGGTGAAGGCCATCGCGCCGAAAGCGCCGATGGGTGCGGCTTTCATTAGGATCGACACCAGCTTGAAAACCGGTGCGGTCAGCACATGCAGGAAGTCGGTGACCGGCTTGCCGCGGTCGCCCACAAGCGCAAGCGAAATACCGAACAGGACCGAGAAGAACAGCACCTGCAGAATGTCACCTTCCGCAAAAGCGCCGACAATCGTCGTCGGGATGATGTTGCTGAGGAAGCCAGTAATGCTCTGCTCATGCGCCTTGGTGGCGTAGTCGGCCACGGCCTTTGGGTCGAGAGAGGCTGGGTCGATATGCATGCCAGCGCCCGGCTGCACGACATTGGCCACGACGAGACCGATAATCAGCGCCAGCGTGGAGAAGGTGAGGAAGTAGATCATCGCCTTGCCAGCAACGCGCCCCACCTTCTTCATGTCGGTCATGCCAGCAATGCCGGTCGCGACCGTCAGGAAGATGACGGGCGCGATGATCATCTTCACCAGCTTGATGAAGGCGTCGCCCAGCGGCTTCAGCTGCGTGCCAAGTTCGGGATAGAAATGGCCGAGCGTGATACCGGCGGCAATCGCCACCAGTACCTGAAAATAGAGATGCTTATAAAGCGGGATGCGGCCGCGCGGCTCATCCGCCGTGCCAGTCGGAACTGCAATCATTGTGTCCTCCATTTGGCTCAGTCTGGATCGCGTCCAGCCTCCCGAGCCTTTCAGTCCTGGATTTCAGCGGCGCTCAACCGCTGTTGGAGGTTCTAATTGCAATGTCCGTGCCAAGTTTGTGAGCGCGTACTTATCCGATTGAAAACTATGGATATTATACCATGGGCAGGGGTAGCGTTACTCAGTATTGTGCGAATTTTTACACATTCTTCTTTTCAATTTGTGCGAAATATCGCACATTGATTTGATGAACAAGTTGGTGTCCCCAATCATTGATGAAGCGGATCTGCGAGCCGCCAATCGCCGGGCCTGGGCTCTGTTTGCGCTCATCTGCGCCGTGTTCTTCGCGCTGGCATTCTGGCTGGTTGGCAACACGGCGCATGAGCGCGCCGTCGAGGACTTGAGCGAGCAGACGCGCATTGATGCCAATCTGAATACAGCGCTGCTGCGCGCTGTTCTCGACAAGCAACGCGCCTTGTCGCTTGTGCTTTCAAAGGATCGGGAGCTGGCGTCGGCACTTCTGGACAAGACGGTGGCGACGATAGACCCCGCAAACCGAAAGCTGGAGACGCTCGCGGATGGCACGCAGGCGGCGGTGATCTATCTGGTGGGGATGGACGGGATCGCGATTGCGGCCAGCAACTGGCGCGAGCGGGACAGCTTTGTCGGCAATGATTACAAGTTCCGGCCCTATTTTCGGGATGCCCTGACCAATGGCGGCGACGAATATTTTGCGCTCGGCAATGTGAGTTTCCGCCCCGGCCTTTATATCTCGCGGCGCGTCGATGGGTCTTCGGGCCCGCTCGGCGTCATCGTCGTCAAACTGGAATTCGACGATCTGGAGCAGGACTGGCGCAATGCGGGCCGTCCGACTTTCGTGACCGACGAACGCAACATCGCGCTGATAACCAGCCTTCCGTCCTGGCGCTTCATGACCATAGGCCGCATCGGTTTGGAACAGTCTCAATCTATTCGTGACAGTCTGCAATTCGGCGATGTGCCGCTGCAACCCTTGCCGCTGTCTATGAAGGCGGTGGGCGAGGGCGATGTGCTTTTGATGAATGCGCAAATGCCCGGCGAGGGGCGCAGCACGCAGTTTCTGGCTATTCATTCCACGGTGCCGTCCACGCCCTGGCAGATGTACAGCATGGCGCCGACAAAGCCGCAGATTCCAGGCGCGGTGCGCGAGGCGCGGCTGATTGCCTTCATCATTCTGGCGGCCATTGCGACCATCGCCGGGATGTTGTTGCGCAGGCGGCAGAAGGTGGTGGCGCGCATCGCAGCGGCAGCGCGCACGCAACAGGAACTGGAGCAACGCGTAGAAGAACGCACCCGCGATCTCAGTCTTGCGCGAGACCGGCTGGAAGCTGAAATCAGCGACCACCATCGCACGGAATCCATGTTGCAGGGCGTGCAGCAGGATCTCGTCCACGCTAACCGTCTCGCCATTATGGGGCAAGTGGCGGCGGGTGTTGCGCATGAGATCAATCAGCCGGTCGCGACGATAAGGGCCTATGCGGACAATGCGAAGACGTTCATCGAACGAAAGCGGCTGGAGGCCGCAACCGAGAATCTCGATGAAATCGCCGCGCTGACCGATCGTATCGGCACTATCACCGGCGACCTGAAGGCCCTTGCCCGCAAGGGACGTTCACCTTCGGAGCCGACACCGCTCAGTCAGGTCATATCGGGCGCGCTTGTGCTGCTGCGCAGCCGTTTTTCCGGTCGGATGGATCAACTGGATATCGAATTGCCGCCGCCCGATCTGCGCGTTGTCGGACATTCGCTTCGGCTGGAACAGGTGCTCATCAATCTGTTCCAGAACGCGCTGGAGGCGGTGGAACTCAAAGGCAATGACGGACGCATCGAAGTGCGCGCAACAGAACAGCGCGAGACGGTGCTGGTCACCGTGTCCGATAACGGACCGGGCATGCCGCAGCATATTCGCGACAACCTGTTTTCGCCCTTCAATACATCGAAGGAAAAGGGCCTCGGCCTTGGTCTGGTGATCGTCAAGGAAATCGTCACCGATTATGGCGGAACCATATCTGCGGAAAGCAGTGCCGACGGCACAGTCTTCCGCGTCGAATTGAGAAAAGCATGATGAACCCTCCTCACTCCGTTATCCTGGTCGATGATGACAGGGCATTGCGCCGCGCCACCCGGCAGACACTGGAGCTTGCCGGTTTTTCCGTCGCCGATTATGGCAGTGCCGTGGACGCGCTGGCCGATGTGACGGCGGATTTTGACGGCGTGATCGTATCCGACGTGCGGATGCCGCAGATTGATGGGCTGCAATTTTTTACGCGGATCAAGGGCATCGATCCCGATCTGCCGGTGATCCTCATCACCGGTCATGGTGATATTCCGATGGCGGTTCAGGCCATTCAGGATGGCGCCTATGATTTTATAGCCAAGCCTTTTGCTGCGGACCGGCTGGTGCACAGCATTCGACGCGCCGGTGAAAAGCGCCAGCTTGTGCTTGAAAACCGCGCCTTGCGCGCCGCTGCAATCGACGCCGAAGGCGATCTGCCGCTGATCGGCCAGACGTCCGTGATGGAAAACCTGCGCCGCACACTGCGCGATATTGCGGATACAGACGTGGATGTGCTGGTGGCGGGCGAAACCGGCAGCGGCAAGGAGGTCGTGGCACAACTGCTGCACAATTGGAGCCGCCGTCGCAAAGGCAATTTCGTTGCGCTCAATTGCGGCGCGCTGCCGGAAACTGTGATTGAAAGCGAATTGTTCGGCCATGAGGCGGGTGCCTTCACCGGCGCGCAGAAAAAGCGGCTGGGACGCATCGAACATGCAAGCGGCGGCACGCTGTTTCTCGACGAGATTGAAAGCATGCCAGCCGCAACGCAGGTAAAACTGCTGCGCGTGCTGGAAATGCGGGAGATTACCCCGCTCGGTACCAATGAAATCCGCCCGGTCGATTTGCGCGTGGTGGCTGCCGCGAAGATCGATCTCGGCGATCCGGCGCAGCGCGGCGATTTTCGTGAAGACCTTTACTATCGGCTCAATGTTGTGACGCTATCGATACCGCCGCTGCGGGAGCGCCGCGAGGACATTCCGCTGCTTTTTGCGCATTTTTTGACGCGCGCGGCAAAGCGCTTCAATCGCGATGTACCGGTGGTTGACGCCGCCACGCATCGCCATCTGATGAGCCATGTCTGGCCGGGCAATGTGCGTGAACTGGCGCATTTTGCTGACCGGGTGGCGCTTGGCGTCTCATCTTCCAATGGCGTGGGCCGTTCCGTGGCGGA
The DNA here is from genome assembly GCF_003664555.1 of Ochrobactrum soli. Lineage (NCBI taxonomy): Bacteria > Pseudomonadati > Pseudomonadota > Alphaproteobacteria > Hyphomicrobiales > Brucellaceae > Ochrobactrum > Ochrobactrum soli. Next base: position 107,789 of record NZ_RCHH01000006.1, read on the forward strand.
TGATCAGGAACCTTTGCCGAAACGTCTGGAGCGTTATGAAGAAACGCTGATCCGCGAAACGCTTGCCGCTCATAGCGGCAATGTGCAGGAAACGATCAAGGCGCTCGGCATTCCGCGCAAGACCTTTTACGACAAGATGCAACGTCACGGCATTACCCGCGCTGATTATCGAGCCAATGACTGACGTCAGAGCGCGTTTCGATCCGATTGTATCAGATCGGCACTCTAACTGTTTGTTTTAACACACATCTTATCCGAAAACCGTTTCACACTTTTCGGGATGTGCTCTAAAATGAAGGAGAGCGGGTTCCTCCCCAAGAACCCGCTCTCCAGATGCATCGCCCCCCGCTTCGGTGCGATGCTTGTTTTGTCGGCCTAACTATTAGCTGTCTATATTTTTCTTGCAAGCAAAACGTTACACAGTTTTGCGGGAATTGCCGCCGGTCAATTCTTGCCGGACAAGGCGCTTTCCAGAAGCTTCAGCGCGCCTTCCTTGGTAAGCTCAATCGGGTTGCCGCCAGCCGTCGGATCAACGATTGCCATCTCTGCAATCAGGTCCTTGCGAGCGCTGTCCATCTCCAGCCCTTTGATGAATTCCGGCAATGTGTCCGGCACGCCGAGGTCCTTGCGCAGTTTCATGATGGCAGCGACGAAGCCGTCGAAACCGCCCTTGATACCGAGATAATCCGCAAGGCGTTCAATCCGCTTTTCGATAGCGGCGCGGTTATGATGCAGCACATAGGGCATGAAAACGGCGTTGGTCATGCCGTGATGGGTGTCGTAGAGCGCGCCAATCGGGTGCGACAGCGAATGGATCGCGCCGAGCCCTTTCTGAAAAGCGGTTGCGCCCATCGCGGCTGCGGCCATCATATTGGCGCGGGCTTCAATGTCGTTGCCGTTGGCATAGGCCCGGGGCAGATTTTCGAACACAAGGCGGATACCTTCGAGAGCGATGCCATCCGCCATCGGGTGAAAGCCCGGCGCGCAATAAGCTTCAAGACAATGTGCCAGTGCATCCATGCCGGTGCCGGCAGTGATGAAAGGCGGCATGCCGGTGGAAAGTTCGGGATCAGCAATGACCGTGACCGGGAGCATTTTCGGGTGGAAAATGACCTTTTTCGTGTGCGTCGCTTCATTAGTCAACACGCCCGCGCGGCCCACTTCCGAGCCGGTTCCAGCGGTGGTTGGCACGGCAATCACCGGCGCGATGGCGTTGCTGTCGGCGCGGGTCCACCAGTCGCCAATATCCTCAAAATCCCAGACCGGGCGCGTCTGGCCCGCCTGAAAGGCGATCAGCTTGCCAAGGTCGAGCGCAGAACCGCCACCAAAGGCGATGACGCCATCATGTTTGCCGTCCTGAAAAACCTTGACGCCCGCATAGAGATTGCTTTCGACCGGGTTAGGCTTCACATCGGAAAAGACGCCATATTGCACACCTGCCGCATCGAGAACGGCCAGCGTGGAAGCAACCACGGGAAGTTTCGCGAGACCCGGATCTGTGACGAAAAGCGGGCGCGCGATACCTGCCGCCTTCAGAACAGCAGGCAGTTCCTTGATGCGCCCCGGCCCGAAAAGAACGGTGGTCGGGAAGTTCCATTTAGCGGTCAGTGTCGTCATATCGATTGCTTTCAAAGTAGGGCAGAACAGGGATCAGATCAGATTTTTTCACGTAGGTGGAAGGATTTAGGCCGGGTCAGATTGCCGTATCCGATGGGCGAAAGGGAAGCGCCTTTGCCGGTATCCTTAACGCCGGTCCAGACAAGGCCCGGATCGAGATAGTCGCAGCGATTCATGAAAACAGTGCCGGTTTCGATGCGGTCGCCGAGCGTTGCCGCGCGGTCAGTGTCCGTCGTCCATAGCGAAGCGGTGAGGCCATAAATGCTGTCATTCATCAAAGCGAGCGCTTCCTGATCGTTGCGTACCTTCATGATGCCGACGATGGGGCCGAAACTTTCCTCGCGCATGACGCTCATCTGGTGATCGACATGGGTGAGTACTTCCGGCGCGATATAGGGTGAGCCGGCGACGTCATTTTCAACTTTCATGTTCACATGCGCCTTGGCACCCTTGCGCAGCGCTTCGGCCTTCTGCTCGCGGATAAGATCGGCAAAACGCGCCTGCGCCATGGGGCCGAGCGTTGTACCAGCGTCCAGCGGGTTGCCGACGACATATTGGCGGGTCAGATCGATGAAACCGTCCACGAAACGATCATAGACATCTTCATGCACATAGATGCGCTCGATGCCGCAGCAGCACTGGCCCGAATTGAAGAAGGCACCGTCCACCAGATTGGCGACCGCATGATCGAGATTGACGTCCGGCAGGACATAGGCCGGGTCTTTGCCGCCAAGCTCCAGCCCCATGGTCATGAAGGTGCCTGCGGCAGCCTTTTCAATCGCCCGTCCGCCGCCGACCGACCCCGTGAAATTCACATGATCGACCGTGCCGGAAGCCAGCAGTTTTTCGGTGGAGGCATGATCCAGAACCACATTCTGGAAAACACCCTTGGGAAGCCCCGCCTTCTCAAAGGCTTGGGCGAAGCGCTCGCCCGCCAGAAGCGTCTGCGTCGCATGTTTCAGGATGACGCTATTGCCCGCCATCAGGGCTGGGATGATGGTGTTGACGGCAGTAAGATACGGATAGTTCCACGGCGCGATCACCAGCACGACGCCAAGCGGCACATGTTTGACATAGCGGCGGAAACCGTCCTTTGGCGCGGGGAGATAAGGTTCCAGCGCTTCCGCGGCAATATCGATCATATACTGACCGCGCTCCTGCACGCCGCCATTTTCGCCGCCATAGCGAGTCGGGCGACCCATCTGCCAGGCAATCTCCGGCACGATTTCGTCCTGCATGGCGGCAAGCGCTGCAAGCGCGGCACGGCAATAGCGCGCCCGCTCCGCAATGCTCAGTTCAGCCCAGGCGGCTTGTGCCGTTCGCGCCGCCGCAACGGTGGACTGAATGGCGGCTTCGCTCAAAAAAGGGCGCTCGGCATAGACCGAACCGTCGATAGGCGAGATGATTTTCGCAGTGCCGCTCATTGGGCAGGTCCTTCATAGCTCATTCTGGATATCCATGGACGGTCAGTAGCGCTCGAAACCGCGATGCAATTCCCAATCGGTGACGCGGCGGTCATATTCGATCTGCTCCCAATGGGCGGTGTGGACATAATGGCTGACCACCTCCTCACCGAGTGCTTCCTTCAGGAAAGACGAGTTCTTAAGCGCAAGCGCTGCTTCGCGCAGCGTGTAGGGAATTTCCTTCAGCTTCACCGCGCCATAGGCATCGCCGACAAAAGGTTCTTCCAGTTCAAGCTTCTCATCGATCCCTTGAAGACCAGCAGCGATCAATGCCGCAAAGGCGAGATAAGGATTGAGATCGGCCCCGCCGATGCGGCACTCGATGCGAATGCCCTTGGTGCCTGCACCACAAAGCCGGAAACCTGCGGTGCGGTTGTCCTCGCTCCACATGATCTTGGTGGGCGCGAATGTGCCCGCCTGAAAGCGCTTATAGGAATTGATGTAGGGCGCGAGGAAATAGGTGTAGTCGGTTGCATATTTCAGCTGTCCGGCCACCCATGACCGCATCAGCGGAGTCATCGTATGTGGCGCCTTCGGGTCAAAGAACAGCGATTCCTTGCCGTCAGCGCTCCAGATCGAATTGTGCACATGGCTGGAACTGCCAGCCTTGCTGTAATCATACTTCGCCATGAAGGTGATGCATTTGCCATGCTGCTCGGCAATGTCCTTCATCGCCGTTTTCATGATCACATGCCGGTCAGCCATTTCCAGCGCTTCGGCATAGCGCACATTCAGCTCTTCCTGACCCGGACCCCATTCGCCTTTCGAATTCTCAACCGGAATTCCGGCTGCGGCCAGTTGATTGCGCATGGCGCGCAGGACCGGTTCTTCCTTGGTGGTGAGGTGGATCACATAGTCCTGCACATAGGGCGAGGCCGTTTCCATGGCCTGCCAGTGCTTGTTGCGGGCGGTCTTGTAGGTCTCGTCGAAGAGATAGAATTCCAGCTCGGAGGCAAAATAAGCGCGATAGCCGCGCTCTTGCAGGCGGGTGAGCTGCTTCTTCAAAATAGCGCGCGGCGAATGGGCGAGATCGTCATGGTGATGGTCCTGCACGTCGCAAAGAACGAGGGCGGTCTTTTCCAGCCATGGCGCAAGCCGGATGGTGGAAAGATCGGGTTTCATGACGAAGTCGCCATAACCCTTGTCCCAACCGGCGGCTTCATAGCCGGGCACCGGTTCCATGTCGATATCGTCGGCGAGGAGATAGTTGCAGCCATGCGTTTCGTCATAGGCGGATTCCACGAAGAACGGCGCATAGAAACGCTTGCCGATCAGGCGTCCCTGCATATCCACGATGCAGGCCAGAATGGTGTCGATCTCTCCGGCGGAAACGGCTGTTTTCAGCGCGTCGAAAGTCAATTGTCCGGCCATTTATATGCCTGCTCCTCAAAGCATGAAAGGATAGACCGGGATCGGAGACTTTCCCGTAAGCCTCCGATCCCTCGCTGGTTCGTTATGTTCACCGTCAGCTGTAGCGATACGGCGCTCCGGCATTGCGCATGGTTTCCTGATATTTCTTCAGAATGGCCACGACCTTGGCGTTGCGCTCGCTCTGCTTGGAAATGTCGTCCCAGAACTCCTGTGCCGCATCTTCGATCTGCTTCCATTCCGATTCCGGAATGGTGGTCAGTTCCAGCTTGCCGCCGGTAGTGCGGTAATGCGCTTCGCCCCACCAGTACCAATGCTGACGGTAGTAGTGCGAGGAATCCATCGCCAGCTTGAAGAGCGCTTTCAGGTGTTCCGGTACGGCATCCCACTTTTCGGTGTTGGCGAAATAGGAACCGGCCCATGCGCCGTTGATATTGTTGGTGAGGTAGTACTTGTTGATATCCGCCCAGCCAACGGTATAGGCCTCGGTCGCGCCGCACCAGGCCACGCCGTCGAGTTCGCCGGTCTGGATGGCGACTTCAATATCTTCCCAGGGCAGCGTGACAGGCACCACGCCGAACTTGGTCAGGAAACGACCGCCTGTCGGGAAGGTGAAGACGCGAAGGCCCTGCAAATCGGCAACGCTGCGGATCGGTTTTGTGGTGACGAAGTTGCACGGGTCCCACGAACCGGCGCTGAGCCAGGTGACGCCGGGAATTTCCTTATAGGCTTCCTCCCAGATTTCGTTCAGCCCGTACCAGTTGAAGAGTGTCGGCACGTCGAGGCTATAGCGCGAAGCGAAGGGGAAATAAGCGCCGAACACCGCGACATCGACGGGCGATGCCATGGAATCGTCATCGCTTTGCGCGGCATCGATGGTGCCCGACTGCACGGCGCGGAAGAGTTCGCCCTGCGGCACCAGCTGGTCAGCGGTGTAAAGTTCAATTGTCATTTCGCCGTTCGCCGCCTTGTTGAAGGCGTCAATCGACGGCTTAATGACATGTTCGGCCAGTGCCGGGCCTGCATAGGTCTGCAATCGCCACTTGATCGGGCTTTGTGCTTTGACATAGGGCGTCGCAAGTGTGCTGGCACCCAATGCTCCAACCGTCGTCAGCCCGGCCTTCTTGAGAAAGTCACGTTTATTAAGCTTGTTATTCTCGCTCATGCCCATTCTCCCGTTTGTTTGAAGTTCACCCTTTCACATGAGCCGGGCCGGTCCATTCGGACTCTTGTCACCGGATTATTCGTATTTCCTCCATCGTTTCTCATCGCCCGGTATACCAGTTCGGCAGCCACAGCGCGATTTGCGGGAAAATCATCAAGATGATGATCGTCAGCACCATAAGGAAGAAGAACGGCACGATGGATTTGTAGATGTCGATCAGCGTGATTTCCTTGGGTGCCAGCGCTCGCATCATGAAGAGATTGTACCCGAAAGGCGGCGTGATATACGCAATCTGGCAGGTGATCGTGTACAGAATGCCAAACCAGATCGCATTGAAGCCGAGGCTCTTGACCAGCGGAATATAGAGCGGCGCCACGATCACCAGCATGGCCGTATCATCCAGAAACATGCCGAGCAGAATGAACGACAGCAGCATCAGGATGAGAATGGTCCACGGCGACAGATCGAATGTGCCAAGAAGGATCTTCTCGATTGCCTTGACGGCGCCCAAACCGTCATAAACCGACGAAAAGCACAGCGCGCCGAGAATGATCCAGAGGAACATGCAGGTGACGGTCAGGCTGTTGCGGGACGTCGTTTCCCACACCTGCTTGTTAAGACGCCCGGTGAACAGCGCCGCCAATGTGGCGAGCAAAGCGCCGACCGCCGCACTTTCCACCAGGCTGGTAATGCCCGTCAGGAACAGGCCCATCATCGCGCCGAAGACGACGAGTGGCAGCAGACCGGCGCGCAACACGGAAAAGCGTTCGCTCCAGCTGAATTTCTCCAGCTCTTCTTTTGGCAGGGCTGGTCCAAGTTCCGGGTTCAGGCGGCAGCGTATATAGATATAGATCGCGAAAAGTGCCGCCATCAACAGGCCGGGGCCGATGCCAGCCAGCCAGAGTTGCAGCACCGGCTGGCGAGCGATCATCGCATAAAGCACCAGCACGACGCTCGGCGGAATGAGAATGCCGAGCGAACTGCCCGCCTGTATGACGCCGGTGACCATGACCTTGTTGTAGCCACGCTTGAGAAGCTCCGGCAGCGCCACGGTCGCCCCAATGGCCATGCCTGCAACGCTGAGGCCGTTCATGCAGGAGATGATGACCATCAATCCGATGGTGCCGAGCGCCAGACCGCCGCGTATGCCGCCGAACCAGACATGGAACATGCGATAAAGATTGCTGGCAATGCCGGATTCCGACAGCATATAGCCCATGAACACGAAGAACGGCACGGTGATCAGCGGATACCAGTTCAGGACCGCGAAGGTCGCGTTGAACGGCATTTCAAACGAGCCTTTGCCCCAAAGGAGCAGGGCCGCCAGCGATCCGACAAAGCCGATGACGCCGAAAACCCGCTGACCGGTCATCAGCAGCGCCATCATTGTGGCGAACATGAAAAGTGTTATGAGTTCAGAGCTCATATATGATGGCCCTCCTCAATGGCCGGACCGGCAAGCGTGTCGATGGGCTGGCCGCGCAGCGATGCCCAGTCCTTGAAAAAGTTGGAAAGGCATTGCAGCAGCAGGAGCAAAATGCCGGTCGTCATGATGAGCTTGATCGGCCAGAGCGGAGGCGCCCAGGCGGTATAATTCTTCTGCCCATAGACGATGGCGTAATTCGTGGAAGAAATGCCGCCCATCACCATGACGCCGAGATAAAACACGATGAACAGAATGGTGATCAGGTCGGTCAGCGTCTTTTTGCGCGGGGGCAGACGGTCGAAAAAGAGGTCCATGCGGACATGCGCGCCCTGTTGCATCGCATAGGCGCCGCCGAGCAGATAATAGGCCGACAGCAGAAACTGCGACATTTCAAGGACCCAGTTGACGGGCACGCCGAAAGCAACCCGCGAGAAGGTGGAATAGAGAAGGCAAGCCGCCAGCACGAAAAGCAGATACATCGAAAAGCGCCCGACACGATAATTCAGCGCATCCACATATTTGACGAAAAGCCTGATCGGCTTGGGCATTTCCCTCTCCTTCAGTTCTTCGTTCCGTTCGGTTGCGCTGCGGGGCAAAGCGTCTCGCCAATCCGGCTAAATATCGGCGCCAGCCGCTCGGCCCATGCTCTTTGAGCCTTTGCATCGGCGATTTCGTTATTGCGGATTTCGATCATGGCGCAGGGCGCATTGCGCGGGCGCGCATGGCGCTCCAGCGTGTAATAGACGCGGTCGGACGGCGCATAAGGCTCGTTGACGCCGACATTGAGCGTTTGGTCCTGCTTGAGTGCGGCAATCAGCGGCGCTGCAACCCGGTCATCCGCATCGTGGATGATGCCGACATGCCATGGGCGCGATATGGCGCGATAGACCGGCGTGAACGAATGGATCGTGACCATCCATGACGGAAAGCCGCGTGCGGCGCGCGCCGCAATAAGCTGTTCGATCCGGGCATGAAACGGGCGATGCGACAGGTCGATGCGCGCGGTGCGCTCCAGCGAGTTCAGCTCGTGATTGCCGGGAATGACCGTCATTTCGCTGATTTCGGGGATCAGGTCCGGCGCATCAAGCGGGCGATTGCAATCGATCAGCAGGCGCGACAGACACGACTCTACGAGCGGCGCATCAAGCGCGGCGCTGAGATGTCGGGCAACCTCCACCGCTCCGGGATCCCAGGCGATGTGGGCACGAAGGGCATCCTCCCCCAGCCCCAGGCCGTCGAAACCGTCCGGCACATGGTTGGAGGCGTGTTCGCAAACGAAAAGCCAGGGACTTGACCCTGTTTCGTTGACGACAAAAACCGGCTCATGCGAAGCCGGGCGTTTCTTTCGCTCGTCCGCCATTTGGTTTGTTCCCCGCGCTGTAACTTATGTTACGTTTTTTAAAATTATGCGCTATTGCGGATTATTTGATACGTCGTATGATAATTTGTCAAACACAATTTTGCCCGAATTGAATTGGGCATCGGGATGGAAAATATCGTGCCGGAAAGCGCCCCGGAAAACACCAGCGTTGCCGAACGCATCAATGAACGGATCGATACGATGCCTGCCGGCGAACGGGCCGCAGCGCAGACTTTGATCGCCAATTATCCGATACTCGGATTGAAGACGGTGGCGGAATTTTCAGCGCAGGCGGGCGTCAGCTCGCCGACGATCCTGCGCTTTGTAAATCGGCTCGGTTTCCAGAATTATCCCGAGTTTCAGGCGCATCTGCAAAACGAACTTGCGGCGCAATTACAATCGCCGCACCACCGCAATGAAAATCCGGACAAAGCCCCCGATACGGCCTATCCGGCGGTAGAGCACACACAGGAAAATATCCGCGAGACATTCCGGCATCTTGGCGCCAGACAGTTGCAGCAGGCGGTGGCCGCACTGTCGAATGCCAAGGGCAATATTTATCTGATCGGGGGCCGGTTCACCGATCCCATCGCGCAATATATGACGGCGCATATGACGATCATCCGCCCGCAAGTGTTTCATCTCGGCGGTCAGGAAAGTGTCTGGCGCGACCGGTTGCTGGATATGGGAAAACGCGATGTGCTCGTCGTTTTCGACATTCGCCGCTATCAGGACAGCCTGTTGGGGCTGGCGGAAAAAGCACGGGCGCGGGGTGTCGAGGTTATTCTTGTCACCGACCAGTGGTTGTCGCCGATTGCCCGCGTTGCGCGCCATGTTCTGGCGGGTCGCACGGCGGTGCCCTCTGCCTGGGATTCGTCGGCGGCCCTGTTTGTACTGGCCGAAACGCTTATCCGCGAAATGACGCGCATGCTGGAAAAGGATAGCGCCGCGCGCATCGCAGAACTCGAAGGGCTGCGATAATTACTCCAGCCCGCATGCCCGCAGAAACAGCGCCGAGACTTCCTTTTCGATGCGCTCGAAATCCAGCGGAACGTCCTCGCCCACTTCCATCATGCTGCGCACCTGCGTTTCAAAATCGGCATAATGCTGCGTCACGGCCCAGATATGCATCTGGAACAACAGCGGATCGACCGGTTTGATGCGCCCGTCATCCACCCATGACTGGATCAGTTTGACCGCGCTGTGGGTGGCTGCGACATGCTTGTTCCAGTGGCGGCTGAGATAGGGCGCACCATTGGCGATTTCGGTGGTGAAAAGCCTCGATGCCTTGGGGTTCTTCTGGCTATAAGCGAGCTTGGCCCGGATATATTGGCGGATCACCTTGGCCGGGTCATCCTCGGCGCTGGCATCGAGGAAAATATCTTCCCACTGGTCGAGGATGAAGACGATGATGTCTTCGTAGAGCTCTTCCTTGCTGGAAATATAATAATGCAGCTGAGGCTTGGTCAGTCCGGCACGGTGCGCAATGCCTTGGGTCGATGCGCCGACCAGACCCTTTTCCGCGAATTCGTCAATCGCGGCAGTGCGGATCGCGCCGAGAATGCGCCGCCGGCGGTCGAGAACCTTGTCTCGCCCGGTCGGCTCGATATCGTCATTCTCGTCGTCGATAGCCATGTCTCTAACCGTGGTCGGGAGGGAAAGCCGCCGGGCATTCAAACAGGCGGGCGACTTTCCGTTTTCGTCGGGGGCTTACTGGCCCAGCTGCTTCTTGATGTCGAGGCCTGCGCCCTTGTTGACGAAGGCGTCGGTTGCAACCTTGCTCATGTCGAGTTCTTCGCCGCTGACGATGCCGGACTTGCGCGCCAGCTCGTAGAACGACTTGACGCGGTTCATGTCGATGGCGCCAATGCCCTTGGTCAGCGTGTCGCCGCTGTCGATGAGCTGCAGTTCCTTGAGATTGGCCAGTTCTGCGTCGAGCGTTTCCTTGCTCATATCCGCATTGTCCTTGAGGATCATCTCATAGGCCTTGCTGTGGTCGCCATACATGAAGTTGACCCAGCCTTCGATCGAAGCCGTCACAAAACGCTGCACGAGGTCGGGGTTCTTGTCGACCAGTTCCTGACGCGTCTCAATGGTGTTTGCGTAGGTATTGTAGCCCTGATCAGCGAGCAGGAACGTCTTGACCTTTGCGCCTTCCTTGGCCGCGTAAAGCGGTTCGGCGGTCGCATAGGCCTGCTGCACGGTCTTCTTGTCGCCGAGGAACTGGGCGAGGCTATAGCCATAGGGACGCAGCTGTTCGTCCTTGAAACCAAATTCCTTCACCAGCCAGGGCCAGAACGAGAACTGGCCGTCCTTGGAGATAAGGATCGTCGGTGCGTTCACCAGATCCTTGAAATCCTTGTATTCGCCGTCATGCGCCATCAGGGCCTGCGGGTCCTTCTGATAGAAGGCAGCCACAACCGTGGTCGGCACGCCATTGGCGACATTGTTGAAGGACAAAAGCAGATTGCCGGTGAGCAGGAAGTCGAGGCGGCCTGCGGCCAGCATCGGGCGGTTGTTGACCTGCGGCCCGCCCATCTCGATCTTCACGTCGAGGCCGTATTTTTCATAGGTGCCATCGGCGAGCGCCTGATAGAAGCCGCCATGACCGGCCTGCGCCAGCCAGTTGGTGCCAAGCGTCACCTTGTCGAGCGCAAAGGCCATCTGCGCCGAAAGGCCAAGCGAGAAAGCGGCGACTGCCACAAAGAGTGCTTTTTTCATTAGTTTCGTTCCCCTATTATCAGTTCGAAAGTGCCATGTCGGCGGTCCAGCCGCGTGTTTTACCGGGATTGAGCAGACCATAAGGGTCGGCCAGTTTCTTGAATTCGATCTGCACACTGTCGATCTCCTTCATGCCGCCATCCTCGATGGTATAGGCATGGGGATCGTAGATGTCGCAGCCGTCAACCTGTTCCAGCTCGCCGATGAGCTTATACATCGCGTCGCGGTCCTCGAAGCGCACCAGTGGCAGGCCGAAAATCTGCACTTCGCCTTCAAGGCGCGCCATTTCATGGTGCATATATTGCGTGTCGCCATAACGCTCGATCTGGCGATTGACCAATGCCGGGTCGAAGGGGCGCGGATAGGCGACCTGAAGATAGGTCCAGCCCGGTTCCGCCTTCAGCGCCTGAAGCGTGGTGTGGTTCCAGCCGCATTCATAGGCAGGCTGAAGGCCGGCCTTGTGCAGCTCGTCCAGCGTCATGGAGAACGACACCTGACCGTTGAACTCTGTGGCGAGCTCTGCGAACCGCTCGCGTTCTTCCGGCGCGATCATGGCGAAAACGGCATCCTTGTCGGATGGGAAAAGGTCGCCGAACTTGGTGTAGAAGCGCGCGAAGCGGCGATCCACGGTGGTCAGGAGATAGCAATCCAGGTTTTCTTCCAGCGCCTTGAGGCAGAAGTTCAGCGTTGCTTCATAGCTGTCGAAGAGCGCTGCGGTATGGATCCAGTCGGTCGCCTTGGTCAGCCCGATTTCCAGCTCCAGAATTATGCCGTTGGTGCCATAGGCATGCTGGACCTTGTGGATGTCGCGGCCCGTCAGCTCGATGATTTTCGGCTCCGGCTCGACGGTCAGAACCTTGACCGAATAGACATTGCCGTCATCGCGCAACATGCCATGTCGCAGTGATCCGATACCGCCCGAACCGCCTGAGAAGAAGCCGCCAATGGTGGCGATGCGACGGGTGGAAGGATACATCAACAGTTCTTGTCCGGTTTCGCGCACGGCGTCGTCAAGACGCGAAATGCGCGCGCCGCCTTCGACGCGCACCTTGCCCGGCTCGACGGCTATGATGCGGTCGATCTTGGTCATGTCGAGGATGATGCCGCCTTCAAGCGGAACGCACTGGCCGTAATTGCCCGTACCGCCGCCGCGAACCGTGATTGGTATGCGCAGTTTCGCGGCTGCCGCCGCCACACGGCGCACTTCGTCCTGATCCTTCGGAATGACGACGAGGTCGCCGACATAATGGCCGATATCTTCGGTCAGGATCGGGCTGTACCAGAAGTAATCGCGGGAACGCAGTTCGACCTGCTTGGGGTCGTCATAGATGCGGATGCCGTCGATTTCGGCGCGGAATGCGGCCCAGTCATAGATGCGCTGCGGGGCGACAGAATTCATGGGTTTCTCCCGTAAACATGGTCCGAGGCAACGCCGTCGCGCCAGACACGGCGGAGGGCTTGCGGACGGCTGATGAGATCATTGAGGTCTTCGGCATCGTGCCAGATGAAATTGGCGGCACCGCCTGCGGACAGCGCCTGCACGCGCTCGCTCCTGATCAGGCGCGCGGGCAGGGTGGTGATGCTGTCGAGCCATTCTTCCGGCTCCAGATGGCAGACAGGTGCCGCAAGGCGCAGGATCGCGAGCGGATCATAGTCGCCATAGGGGTAAAAGGCATCGCGTACATTGTCGGAGCCAAGCATGGTTTCCACACCGGCCAGACGCGCTTCTTTCAGCGGGGCCACACCACGAAGACGCGGCGATTTTCCGCCGATCCGGTCTTGCAGATAGAGATTGGTGGTGGGTAGCGAGACAAGCGCGACACCTGCTTGCGCGGCGGCATCCAGAATACGCGTGAGTTCATCCACTGTTCGCAGCGAAAGCGAGCAGGCATGGCCGCACAAAACGCGGCCCGCCATATGATGCCGTGCGCTCGCATTGACAATCAGCGAAAATCCGTCCGCTTCAACATCCAGACCTTCATCAACATGAAAGTCGAGATCGAGATCGTTTTCGACAGCGAGACGGAACATTTCCTCTATCTTGGCTGCAAGATCGGCATTGCGATAGAAAAACGCGCCAAACACACCGCCATCGGCCTTCACGTGGGTCGCAATGTCACTGCCTGCTTCCAGAACCAGATCGCCGTGAACAAGGGCCGCAAGTTGAAGATCAATGCGGTCTTTCCATTCCTGTCGCAATTCGTTGAGAACAGGCCAGGCGGTCGGAACTTCCGGGCTGGTCCAATCCACATGGCTGCGAATAGCGCCGACGCCCTGCGCAAAAGCCGCCTCAAGGCCGCGCGTGGCGCGGGTGCGGATGTCTTCGGCGTTCCAGTTCTGGCGGTCGGTGTTCATCAGGTCGATGGCATCGAACAGGCACTCGACCTTCGTGTCGCCATTCTGCGCGATGCGCTGGATGGTGAACGTCTTGTCGAGATGCACATGCACATCGGCCAAAAGCGGCGTGACGCACCCGCCGCCTGTCGCTTGCGACGACGTGATCGCGGCAATGCGTCCATGCTCGACGGTGATGTCGTGGCGGCCCGGACGGCCCGCGATGGCGACGCCATTCAACATATCAGCGGTCCCGGCGAATTTCGCTTTCGTGCCAGCGTCCTAGGACAAGGCGCGACAGCCAGCTGGTGATCAGGAAGATCACGATACCCAGCAGCGAAACGAGGAAAAGCGCCGCAAACATGCGCGGGATTTCATTACGGAAGCTCGATTCCAGAATACGCGAGGCAAGGCCGGTGCTCTGGCCTGCGGTGCCTGCGACGAATTCAGCCACCACGGCGCCGATCAGCGACAGGCCACCGGCGATTTTCAGGGCCGCCATGAAATAGGGCAGCGCGCTCGGGGCCAGCAGATAGCGCAGGCGCTGCCACGGCGAGGCGCGATAAAGCTTGAACAGATCGCGCAGATTGTGGTCGGCGCTGCGCAGTCCGATCACCGTATTGGACAGAATCGGGAAGAAAGCGACAATCCACGCGCAGATAAGCAGGGCCGAGAAAGTATCGCGCACATAGATCAGGATCAGCGGCGCGATGGCGATGACCGGCGTCACCTGAAGGATGACGGCGAAGGGGAAGAACGCCATTTCGATCGGACGCGAAAGCGCAAACACCATGCCGAGCAAAACGCCGCCAATGATGGCGCAGGCCAGCGAGATGAGCGTCAGCTTGACGGTGAACCACATGGAGGCCATCAGCGACGGGCCGTCCTTGAACAGCGTTTCGGCAATCAGTGACGGGGCCGGGATCAGGTAATGTGGCACTTCATAGAAGCGCACCAGACCTTCCCAGATGCCGAGCGCGATAATGATCGCCAGCGTCGGCATGAGAATGCGCAGCGTGCGTTCGCGTCGTGCGAGACGATCCTGTTCGGAATTGAGGACTGGCAGTTCGTTTTGCATCTGGTTCATTTGCATGTCCTCAGTGATCGATATCTTCAGAGGAAAGCGTCGCGGTCAGCGTATCGGAAACCTTGGCGCAATATTTCGCGTAAGAATCCGTGGTGCGGTAGTTTTCGGCCCGCGGATAAGTGCCGATGATGGGAATGTCCGCGACGACACGACCCGGACGCGCCGCCATCACGATCACGCGGTTGGAGAGATAGACCGACTCATAGACGCTGTGGGTGACGAAGATCACGGTCAGTCCGTGTTCCTGCCACAGCCGCAACACGTCATTATTGAGCTTGAAGCGCGTCATCTCGTCGAGCGCTGCAAAAGGCTCGTCCATCAAAAGCAGGCGCGGGCGAGTCACCAATGCGCGCGCAATGGAAACGCGCATTTTCATGCCTCCCGAAAGCTCCCGCGGAAAGGCATTGGCAAAACGCGACAGGCCAACCTGCGTCAGCACTTCTTCAATGCGGGGCTTGGCTTCCTTGCGCGAAACGCCGGAAAGCCGCAGCGGCAGATAGACATTGTCATAGACGCTGGCCCAGGGCATCAGCGTCGGCTCCTGAAACACAAAGCCGATAGCCTGTGCGCCGGAAGGACCCTTGCCGGGCGCATGACCATTGACGCGAATTTCGCCAGCCGAGACCGATTCCAGTCCGGCGATCATGCGCAGCGCCGTGCTCTTGCCGCAGCCCGAAGGCCCAAGAAAGCTGACGAACTGGCCTTGCTCGATCTTGAGCGACATGTCGTTCACGGCCATGACGCCGGTGCCGTACTGCTTGTAGACGCCGTTGATGTCGATCAGTGGTGACTGGTTCTGCGAGTTGGGGGCCACGCTCATCGTCCTTACCAAGCGGGATTTTTGTCGAGCCAGGAGAGCGGCGCGCGCTCAATCTCGCCCAGCGCTTCAATCAGCCGGTCGGCAGCAAAATCGATGGTCTTGCGACCCTTTTCAGCGGTGGCAATCGATGCGTTGCCGGCTGCGCCATAGGCATTGATATCCTGCATCTGCCATGCGGGCTTGGCGCCGCCGCCAAGGCTGATGTGCTTGTATTCGTCGGCGAAAACTTCGGTCAGCGTGCGGAAATCCTGCGCCTTTTCCATCACCACCAGATCGGGATGCATTTCCAGCATCACCGATGTTTCCATGTCGCCAGCATGAATGCCATGCTTCAGGTCATGCTCGCTGTAAACGCCATCGGGCATGCCCAGGCCGAACCAGTTGAGGCAGAAGACCATCATATTGTGCTGCACGCGCAATTCGCGGGCGACAATGTCCATCACCGGAATATTGCCGCCATGGCTGTTGAACAGCACCATCTTGCGCACGCCGCTTGCCGCCACGCAGGTGCCTATCTCGCACCACATGCGGATGACAGTTTCGACTGAAAAGGTCAGCGTGCCGGGATAGCGCTTGTGTTCATTGCTCTTGGCAATGGCCTGTGTCGGCAGGAACAGAACCTTACTCGTGTCCGGCAAGCGTTTGATCAGTTCCGCCACCATGCCATCCGCGACGGCGGCATCCACGCACATCGGTAGATGCGGTCCGTGCTGCTCGATTGCGCCAACAGGCAACACCGCCACGAGCTTGTCGCGCTCAAGGCGCGAAAACGCCTCGCTCGTGTAATCGGACCAATATCGTTTCAAGGTGGCGCTCCAAATTTTGTCTTGAAGCAGCAACCTTACTAAACAATCTGACCGATTGGTCAAACTAAATGTTTAAAAATTGCGAGCCGCGTGCAATTAAGATGTGAATCCGTGGTAGATGCGCCACGCGACAGACCAGCACATGACTATGATGCGCGGAAATTTCCGGAGGTCCTATGGACGAGAGATGCATTATTATTGGCGCGGGCCATGCGGGCTCGCAGGCCGCAATCAGCCTTCGTCAGGAAGGCTATGCCGGAGACATCGTGCTCATCAACGATGAGACGGATATTCCCTATCATAAGCCGCCGCTTTCCAAATCCTATCTCAAGGCACCGGAGCATGGCGGCCTGGTGCTGCGTCCGGAAAGCGCCTATCGCGACAATAATATCGAGATGTTGTTCGGGCATCGGGTCGAAGGCGTATCGCTGACCGACCGCACGGTGACCCTTGATGACGGTCGCGTGCTGCACTGGTCTGATCTGGTCTTTGCAACCGGTGCCCGCGCGCGCGTTCCCGACATGCCGGGCGTCGATCTTGACGGTGTCGTCACGCTGCGCCGGATGGAAGATGCGCGCCGCATTGCTGGCCTCATGCCCACCATCAGCAATGTCGTGATCATCGGCGGCGGCTTCATCGGGCTTGAAATGGCACATAGCGCGATGGCGCTCGGCAAGAATACCGTGCTGATCGAGGCCGCGCCGCGTGTTCTTGGCCGCTCGGTCGCGACACAAATCTCTGCACATGTCGAAACGCGCAGCCGCGCCGCGGGAATTACGCTGCACACCGGGCTTGGTGTGATGGCAATCGAAGGCGAAAACGGTCGCGTGACCGGTGTAAAGGCAGCAGATGGGGCCGTGTTCCCGGCGGATATGGTTGTTATCGGCACCGGCGCGCTGCCCAATGTCGAACTCGCTGCCGCAGCCGGACTCGTCACCGACAATGGCATTGTCGTGGATGAAAAGATGCGCACATCAGCGGATCATGTCTACGCCATCGGCGATTGCGTGAGCTACGACCATTTTCATGCCGGTCGCCGCGTGCGGCTGGAATCGGTGCAGAACGCGACCGATCAGGCCAAGCATGTGGCCCGCAGCATTGTCGGGCGCGCCACGCCGTTCCGCGAAGTGGCGTGGTTCTGGTCTGATCAGGGCGACATGAAGCTCCAGACGGCAGGCCTGTCATTTGAAGCAGATCGTCATATTCTGTCAGGCAATCCCGATGATAATGCCTTTTCGATCTTCCATTTTGCCGGTGACAGGCTGGTGGCGGTTGATTCCATCAATCGCCCGGCCGACCACATGATCGCCCGCCGCCTGCTGGCGGCCGGGATCACCCCCACGGAAGCCGACATTGCCGCGGGTGCGCCGCGCCTGAAGGAACTTCTGGCCAGCGCCCCCAAATCATAAGGATCGTTCGATGAGCACTTTGCAACATTTGCTGCCTGCCGACATGGCGGCACCCTTCGCCGCCTATAGTCATGGCGTGAAGGTGCAAGCCGGTGCCGAACTGGTGTTCTGCTCCGGCCAGCTCGGTATCGCGCCGGATGGAAGCGTGCCCGAAGATGCGGCCGCGCAAGCCGAGCTTTGCTTCGAGAATATCCGTCGCATTTTGCGCGATGGCGGCATGGATCTTTCCAATGTCGTGCGCATCAACGCCTATGTGACGGATCGCGCCTATATGCGCCCCTATATGGACGTGCGCGACAGGCTGTTTCCGCAGCCAGCGCCCGCCTCGACGCTGATGATCGTTTCCGGCTTTACCCGCGAGGAATTCAAGGTCGAAATCGAAGTCGTCGCCGCAAGTTGATCTCTCGCGCGCATCTTATCCGAAAACCGCTTCGCGCTTTTCGGGATGCGCTTTCGAACTTTACGCGTGACAAGAAGGCGTATCGCCTTTGCATGAAATGGGTGGTAGGTGTGCGAGACTCCTACACTCCCTTCAGGCCTATTCATGTCACAATTTCAGTCTTCCGCTGCGATGCGGAAATCTTCGCCACGCTCGTCCCAACGCATGGCGGAAATCGCGCTTGCCATTGGTGGCTTCGGCATCGGCACCGGCGAGTTCGCCATCATGGCACTGCTCCCGGATATTGCCCGCGACCTCAACGTCACGATCCCGCAGGGCGGACATCTCATCAGTTCTTATGCACTGGGCGTGCTGATCGGCGCGCCGGTGCTGGCCGTCATCGGCGCGAAGCTCGACCGCCGCAAGCTCCTGTTCCTGCTGATGGGCCTGTTTGCCTTTGGCAATCTCGCCAGCGCTTTCATGCAGGATTATTCCAGCCTTTATATAATGCGTTTTATCGCAGGCTTCCCACATGGCGCTTATTTCGGCGTCGCATCGCTGGTTGCCGCATCGCTGGCCGAGCCGGGCAAGCGCGCGCAGGCGGTTGGGCGTGTCATGATGGGCCTGACGATTGCCACGCTGTGCGGCACGCCGCTGGCCACATGGCTGGGGCAGGTGGCGGGTTGGCGCGCCATGTTCGGCGCGGTCGGCCTGATCGCCATTCTGACCATGGTGATGGTGACGCTTTATGTGCCAAAGCTGCCCGCCGCAGAAGGCGCATCGCCGCTGCGTGAGCTGGGTGCGCTGCGCCGCAAACAGGTGCTGCTAACGCTTGCCATTGGCGCCATCGGCACGGGCGGGCTGTTTTCCGTCTTTTCCTATGTCGCCGCCACCGTGACGGAAGTTTCACATATCGATATGAAATGGATGCCGCTGGTCTTTGTCATGTTCGGTCTCGGCATGGTGCTGGGCAACATCGTCGGCTCCCGGCTGACTGACCGTTCCGTCATGGGAACCGTTGGGATCGTGCTGCTTTATGACATGGCGGTGATGCTGGCATTCCCGCTGCTGATGCAGCATCCGCTCACCGCTTTCCTCAATGTGCTTCTGGTCGGCGGCGGTTTTGCGCTGGTGCCTGCACTGCAAACCCGCCTGATGGATGTCGCAGCCGATGCCCAGACGCTCGCTGCGGCGCTCAACCATTCAGCGCTCAATCTCGCCAATGCACTCGGTGCATGGCTCGGCGGACTGGCAATTGCATGGGGCTATGGCTGGACATCGACCGGTACGGTCGGCGCGCTTTTGGCTCTGGCCGGTCTGGTTGTGTTCGGAATTTCGATGCTGCTGGATCGGGGAACTGCGACGACGCCTGCCTCACAGGAAAGCTGAACAGGTCGGCGCAAACGAAAACACCCGTCGCGGGAGGAGCGACGGGTGCTTATGGGGAAGACCGGACAATGGGGGGAGGAGGATGTCCGGTCTTTGGATCGCCAGGGAAAAATGGGAGGAGGAAACCCCGGCGATAACTCGTTTGAGCCATTGAATGCTCTGGAAACTATAAGGACCGCGCGGTTTGGAGGACGCGATCCTGAAAGAAGGCTGATGCCTTCGGATGGCGCTTTTCCCGCTGATTAGCGAGCAGCAGCCTTGCGTGCGACGAACGGAATTTCCGAAGGCAGGATGCCGAGGTCGTTCAGTTCACGTGGGCTCAGGCGGCTCAGTTCGTTTACGGTTGTACGGTAACGGCGCCAGTTGTTGTACGAGCGGATCAGGTTCATTTCTCTCACCTAGTAAAATCTATCTCTCTGTGTTGCAGACAGCATATAGGCTGGTGCGATCTGAAAAAGGAGAGCCAGATTTGCATAGCTGATGTGCAATTAAGCTTGGAGATTGCATGTTTTTTACGCAGATCGGTCATTATGTTATCACAATTGCCGTTCTCCATGGCCAAATCACCAAATTTGAGGCCGTAAAGAGCCTCCATCGCTATCATTTTCCGCATAGCTAGTGAAAAACTCCGATTTATACATGCATGTCGGCTGATCCTTGGGCGGCGGGCGCAATGGCTCAAGTTTTGTCGCAAAACTTCTGGAAATTGTCGGTTGAAGACTACAATTCTACATGACTCCCAAAGCGGATTAAGCTAAGGGATTTGTGTCGGGTGCCGAAGCATGCGTTTTACAAATGCTTTTTCACTGTCTGTCTGCGGGAGAGCGCCAATTGGCCGCCGAAGGGGAAATCGCCCGAAATCTCTCAGGTACAAGGAACCGCAGACGGGTAAGACAACTCTGGAAAGTCGGGGGAAACTCCGCGCCGAAGGTGTAAGTATAGCGCTTTGCTATGCGAGTCTCTCAGGCCTGAGACAGAGGGGCACGAAGCTACCGCATTTTGCGGAAGGCACACGTGCGACTCTGGAGTTGTTATGGGCGATACCGCACATTTGAATATCCTGCCTTTGCAGGACTTGCATGAACAGGCTGGCGCGCGCTTTGGCGGCTTTGCCGGCTGGAACATGCCGATCACCTATCCGCTGGGCGTCATGAAGGAACATCTCCATACGCGTGACCATGCGGGCCTTTTCGACATTTCTCATATGAAGCTGGTCGAAGTTTCCGGCAGCGATGCCGCAGCGCTTCTGGCGGAAACCTGCCCGCTCGACCCGACCGTGCTGAAGCCTGGCCAGTCGAAATACACTTTCTTCCTTAATGACAAGGGCGGCATTCTGGACGATCTCATCGTCACGCGTCTTGGCGACGACCGCTTCATGGTCGTCGCCAATGCGGGTAATGCCGAGGCCGATATCGAGCATTTGAACGAAGCCGCTTCCGGCAAACAGGTTACGGTCAATCCGCTCGACCGCGTATTCCTCGCCATTCAAGGGCCGGAAGCCGAAAGCGTTATTAACGATGCCGGTCTTACCGGTGCTGCCGATCTCGCCTTCATGAGCGGCTTTGAGCCGAAGCCGGGCTGGTTCATGACCCGCTCGGGCTATACCGGCGAAGACGGTTTTGAAATCGGCCTGCCTGCCGATGAGGCGCGCGCGCTGGCGACCAAGCTTCTCGCCGACGAACGCGTTGCGTGGATCGGCCTTGCCGCTCGCGACAGCCTGCGCCTCGAAGCCGGGCTTTGCCTGCACGGACAGGACATCACGCCGGAAACCGATCCGGTCTCCGCCGGTCTCACCTGGGCGATCACCAAGGCCGTGCGCGAGAAAGCCGCCTTCAACGGTGCCAAGCCAGTGCTCGACACTATTGCCAAGGGCGCTGCCGCCAAGCGCGTCGGCCTCAAGCGGGAAGGCCGGCAGCCGGTACGCGGCGGCGCAGACCTGTTCGATGAAAGCGGCCGCCAGATCGGCACGGTCACATCGGGCGGCTTTGGTCCCTCCGCCGGTTTCCCGGTCGCCATGGGCTATGTCGAGGCCAGCCTCGCCACGCCCGGCACACGTATTTTCGCTGAAGTTCGCGGCAACAAGGTTCCCGTTGACGTTTCGGCGCTTCCCTTCACACCGCATCGCTATCGCAAAGGATAATTTCCATGGCCAAAATCCTGTTCACCGAAGATCACGAGTGGATCAGCGTCGAAAACGGCGTCGCCACTGTCGGCATAACGATCCACGCACAGGAACAGCTGGGCGACCTCGTTTTCGTCGAGCTGCCGGAAGTCGGTCGCACCGTTTCCAAGGGCGAGGGCGTCGTGGTTGTGGAATCGGTCAAGGCCGCTTCCGACGTTTATGCGCCGGTTGACGGCGAAGTGGTGGAAGTCAACGAAGCCGTGTCGTCCGATCCGGCTCTGATCAATCAGGCTGCCGAAGGCGATGGCTGGCTGTTCAAGCTGAAGCTTTCGGATGAAGGCCAGCTTTCCGGTCTGCTCGACAAGGCCGGTTACGACGCTCTGGTAGGATAAAGCGATGACCCAGCAGGTTCTTCCCTTTGTTGCCCGTCATATCGGGCCGAGAATTGAAGACGAGCGCGCCATGCTGGCCGCGCTCGGCCTTCCTTCCATGGAAACCCTCATCACGCAGGCCGTTCCGGCGTCCATCCGTCTCAACCGCGCTCTGGATTTGCCAGCGCCGTTGAGCGAACATGCGGCGCTGGCCGAATTGAATGAAATCATGGGCCGCAACGTGGTGAAGAAGAGCTTCATCGGTGCGGGCTATCATGGCGTGCATACGCCGCCGGTGATCCAGCGCAATCTGTTTGAAAATCCAGCCTGGTACACGGCTTATACGCCTTACCAGTCGGAAATCAGCCAGGGCCGTCTGGAGCTGCTGTTCCACTTCCAGACGCTGGTTGCCGAGCTGACCGGCCTGCCGGTTGCCTGCGCCTCGCTGCTCGATGAAGCAACCGCCGTTGCGGAAGCTGTCGGCGTTGCCTGCCGTCATCATCGCGACAAGCGCAGCCGCGTGCTTCTGGCGGGCGATCTGCATCCGCAGACCGTCGATGTCGTCAACACGCGCGCCGAGCCGCTCGGCTGGCTGGTTGAAGCTGGCAGCACTGTCGATGACAACACCGCTGCGGTCATCGTGCCGTGGCCGGATACCAAGGGCGTTTATGGCAACTTCACCGGCGTTATCGCCGATGCAAAAGCCAAGGGTGCGCTGGTTATCGCCGTTGCCGATCCGCTGGCGCTGACCATCATGGAAGCTCCTGTCAAATGGGGTGCCGACATGGCTGTCGGTTCCATGCAGCGTTACGGCGTGCCGATGGGCTTTGGCGGCCCGCATGCCGCTTATCTCGCCGTGTCCGAGCCGCTCACCCGCATCATTCCGGGCCGCATTGTCGGCCAGTCGGTCGATGCGCATGGCCGCGCGGCCTATCGGCTGGCGCTCCAGACCCGCGAACAGCACATCCGTCGCGATAAGGCGACCTCGAACATCTGCACTGCGCAGGCGCTGCTCGCCAATATGGCTGCATCCTATGCCATCTGGCACGGTCCGGCTGGTTTGCAGGCGATTGCCACACGCATTGCCGCTCTTGCTGCCCGTTTTGCTGCCGGTCTCAAGGCCGCTGGTGTCGAAATCGCAGGCGAAAGCCTGTTCGATACGGTTTCGGTCAAGGTCGCCGGCAAGGCTGCGAAAATCGCTGACGAGGCCGACAAGGGCGGTCGTCTGCTGCGCATCATCGATGCCGACACGGTTGGCGTGACCTTCGACGAAACCTCGACCGAAGACGATCTTGCGGCACTCGCCGTTCTGTTCGGCGCGAAGGTAGTCGAAGGCGACGCGGTTCTCGTTCCGGGCAAGGGACGCGGTGAGGGCTTCCTGACGCAGGATGTGTTCCATTCGCACCGTTCGGAAACCGAGATGATGCGCTTCCTGCGTCGTCTGGCCGACAAGGATCTGGCGCTTGACCGCGCGATGATCCCGCTTGGTTCCTGCACCATGAAGCTCAATGCGGCGGCAGAAATGATGCCGGTGAGCTGGAACACGGTTGCGAACCTGCATCCCTTCGCACCTGCGGCACAGACCGAAGGCTATGCGAAGATGACGGCTGACGTCGAAGCATGGCTTTGCGAAATCACCGGCTTTGCAGGTGTTTCGCTGCAGCCGAATGCGGGCAGCCAGGGCGAATATGCCGGTCTCTTGGCCATCCGCCACTATCACCAGTCGCGTGGTGAAGGTCATCGCAACATTTGCCTGATCCCGTCGTCTGCGCATGGCACCAATCCGGCCAGCGCCTCGATGGCAGGCATGAGCGTTGTCGTGGTCAATTGCCGCCCGGATGGCGACATCGATATCGATGACCTCAAGGCCAAGGCCGAGAAGCATCGCGATAATCTTGCCGCCTTCATGATCACCTATCCGTCGACCTATGGCGTGTTCGAAGAAGGCATCAAGGCTTTCTGCGAAATCGTCCATGACAATGGCGGTCAGGTCTATTTCGACGGCGCAAACCTCAATGCACTCGTTGGCCTTGCGCGTCCATGCGATATCGGCGCCGATGTCTGCCATATGAACCTGCACAAGACCTTCTGCATTCCGCATGGCGGCGGCGGTCCGGGTGTCGGTCCGATCGGCGTTGCCAAACATCTGGTGCCTTATCTGCCAGGCCACGTTGATCTTGGTTCCAAGCACGCCGTTTCGGCAGCTCCCTTCGGCAGCGCGTCTATTCTGGTCATTACGTGGATGTATATCCGCATGATGGGCGGTGCAGGTCTTAAAAAGGCGACCGAAGCTGCGATCCTCAATGCCAACTACATCGCGCATCGCTTGAAGGACGCTTATCCGATCCTTTATACGGGCGCGCATGACCGCGTGGCGCATGAGTGCATCGTGGATACGCGTGTTCTCAAGGATAGCGCGGGCGTAACCGTGGAAGATGTGGCCAAGCGCCTCATCGACTATGGTTTCCATGCGCCGACCATGTCGTGGCCGGTTGCGGGTACGCTGATGATCGAGCCGACAGAATCCGAGCCGAAGTCGGAAATCGACCGTCTCTGCGACGCTATGATTGCCATTGCTGGTGAGGCGAAGAAGATCGCCGAGGGTGTCTGGCCGCAGGATGACAATCCTCTTGCCAACGCACCGCACACGGCAGGCGATACGCTGGCCAGCGAATGGACGCATCCTTACACCCGTGAGGAAGCGGTGTTCCCGGCCATTGCCTTGGGCGGCGAATTCGACGCCACGGCAAA
This sequence comes from Ochrobactrum soli, assembly GCF_003664555.1. Lineage (NCBI taxonomy): Bacteria > Pseudomonadati > Pseudomonadota > Alphaproteobacteria > Hyphomicrobiales > Brucellaceae > Ochrobactrum > Ochrobactrum soli. The sequence goes on from NZ_RCHH01000006.1 coordinate 132,377, forward strand.
ATACTGGCCGCCGGTCAGCCGCGTGGACAATGTCGGCGGCGACAGAAACCTCATCTGCTCGTGCCCGCCGGTTGCAGCCTACGGTTGATTGCCAGTTGGATGACTGAAAACACGAAGGCGCCGCAGAAATGCGGCGCTTTTTTCTGTCCGGTTTGTTGGGGTTTTCAGAAAACGCCGCTTTTGCAATTATCTGCTGATCGCAAATAGAAGAAAACATATCGGACGGATTTATCATGAAGATAATAGTTTTAGTCTTGTCTCTCTTTCCGATCTTTATCGGCTTTTCTTCCAGAGCGGCGTTCGCGAAGGATAATGCTGCCAGATTAGAATCCACATTACAGTGCTGGCGCTACGGCGAGAAATTGTGTTGTTTTGATCATTACGGTGAGAATGTATGCTTCCCGAGAATGTGAAGCATTTATTATAATTCAAATATTGAAGCTCTACTGCGGTGGAGCTTCTTTTATTTGGCGCTACAGGAATTCAGGCAAAAAAAGAGCCGGACTAGGAAGTCCGGCTTAGTTATGAAGGTGCCACTTGGGCAAACCTCCAGAGGGGAACACTTACCGCGCGCAATGGGAGGAGGCACAGCGGTAAGTAACCCCGATATGGATCAGTCAGCCGCATTGTTCAACCCCTTAGTCGACTTTTTTTGTCGATTTCGGAAGATTATGAACTTTTTCACGGGTTTATGATCGCGCTACCGCAATGCAAACGGGGGTTGTGTTTCATTTCGGTTCAGGTTGCGGCACAGAAAAATTCAAAATCTTTTCCGTGGGATAGGGCGTGAGTCGCCCCGGCCTGTCTGCCGCGGTTCGTCAGCCGTGCCTTAATTGCTCCCATAAACGCATGAAATCGTTAGAATAATTCTAAAACATTCCTAGCGTGGTCATGTTCATTTGTCTTGCAGTGGGTGTAAGCTAATTATAAAAGGTGACCAATTGACGAAGGCTTAGGCTGATCGAGAACTGGTCAAAAGGGGCGGGCCGGTTTCTCTGTCTGTTTGGATAGAACGAAATGCTCGTACCGTTTCTCATCATGTTCCGCGAAGGCGTGGAGGCAGCGCTGATCGTTGGTATCATCGCGAGCTATCTGCATCAGACGGGACGCAGCGCCTGGATGCCCGTTGTCTGGATCGGCATTCTTCTGGCGCTTGCCATGTCGCTGACCGTTGGCGCGATCCTGCAAATTCTGAGCGCAGAGTTTCCGCAAAAGGCGCAGGAACTGTTCGAAGCCATCATTGGATTGATCGCCGTTTTCGTGCTGACTTCCATGGTGTTCTGGATGCGCAAGGCAGCGCGCTCGATCAAGGCCGAGCTGCATCATTCCATCGACGCTGCTTTTGAAACGCCGACGCATAAGGGCGTCGGCCTTATCCTGATGGTGTTTTTCGCTGTTGCCCGCGAGGGGCTGGAGTCGGTCTTCTTCCTGCTGGCCGCATTCCAGCAAAGCGAAGGCGCTGCCGCCCCGCTCGGTGCGCTTCTGGGTGTGCTGCTTGCCGCTGTCGTCGGCTATGCCATCTTCAAGGGTGGTTTGAAGCTCAATCTGCGCCGTTTCTTCCGCTGGACTGGCGTTTTCATCCTGATTATCGCCGCCGGTATTCTGGCCAATTCGGTGATGGCGTTGCACGAAGCCGGTCTCTGGAACCATTTCCAGACGGTGGTTTTCGACGCAAGCGACATTCTACCGCTGGACAGCACGCTCGGTTCGGTTCTGGCCGGTATCTTCGGCTATATCGCAACGCCGACGGTTAGCGAAGTCGTGGCCTATGTCGCCTTCCTTGTTCCAGCACTCGTTCTTTTCCTGATGCCATCCTCCGCGCCTGTTCAGGGCGCTGAGGCCAAGCATAGCGCTTAGTCGAAGAGATTTTTCATGACGAACCCTAAAGCCACCGAACCTTTCTCCCGCAATCTGGTTCGCATCGGGCTGGTGCTGGCCGTGCTGCTGCTCGTGGCGGCGGGGGCGGCCTTCTATTACGCCTCCCGCGTTTCGGACAAGGCGCGCCATGCCGATGCAGAAGGCAAAATTCAGGTGGCGATCAATGCCAAAAGCTGCGAGCCGAACGAGTTGTCCGTTCCGGCGGGCCGCTCGGTGTTCGAGATCGTCAACAAGTCCGACCGCACCGTCGAGTGGGAAATTCTGGATGGCGTCATGGTGCTGGAAGAGCGCGAAAATATCGCGCCCGGTTTCAAGCAGACAATCACGGCAAAGCTTGCGCCCGGCGAATATCAGATCACCTGCGGCCTGCTGTCCAACCCGCGTGGCAAGCTGACGGTGACGCCGTCCGCTGCCAGCGATGCCGAGAAGGGCAAGAAGCTGCCACTGACCGCCTTCATCGGCGCGCTGGCGGAATACCAGATTTATCTTGCAGCAGAAGTGGCTGAATTCCAGAAGGAGACAGGCGATCTGTCGGCTGCTGTCACCAGCGGCAATCTGGAAGCAGCGCAGGCAGCCTATGGTCCGGCCCGCGCCGCCTATGCCCGCATTGCGCCGGTTTCCGAAGCCTTCTCCGATCTCGATACGGCCATCAATGCGCGCGCTGATTATTTTGAAAAGCGTGAGCAGGATGCTGCTTTTGGCGGCCTGCATCGTATCGAATACGGGCTGTTCGAGCAGAAATCGGCAGACGGTCTGGCTCCGGTCGCGACTAAGCTGGCGCAGGATGCCGGTGCCTTGAAGGAGCGTATTCGCGCCCTGCGCATTTCGCCGGATCGCATGCTGGCAGGCACTGCATCGGCGCTTAATCGCTTTGCTTCGACGGCGGGCGATACGGGTGAAGACCGCTATGCCCACACCGATCTGCACGCATTCGCCGGTCTCGTTGAAGGCGCGGCCAAGACGGTGGATGTGTTGCGTCCCATCGTGGACAAGGTCGATGCGAAGGCATTTGAAGGCATCGACAAGGAACTGGCTGCGGTGAACGCTCTTTTGAGCGCCAATGCCGAAGGCAATGGTTTCAAGACCTATGACAATCTTTCGTCTGATGAAAAGGCGAAGATCAAGGACGGTGCCGCTTCGCTCGCCGCCCAATTCTCTAAACTCCGCGATCAATTGGGAGTGGATTAATGACCAAGAAATTTTTGAAAACCGATAATCCTGTTTCACCTTCACGCCGCGCATTGCTGCTGGGCGCTGGGGCAACCGGCGTTGCCGGCGCGGTGGCGGGCGTGTTGAACCCGCAACCGGCCCATGCACTGTCTTCCGACAGCGTGACCAACGCGCCGGAAAGCGACAAAATTCACGAAAGCCAGCCGTTCCATGGCGTTCACCAGCCGGGCATTGTCAATGCGCGTCCGGCGGCTGGCCTGGTTGCCGCCTTCGATGTTCTGGCGCGGGATCGCGGTGAACTTGAGCGCATGTTCAAACTCCTGACCGAGCGCGCTGCCTTTCTCATGAAGGGCGGCGAGCCGCCGGTGCTCGACGCAAAATTTCCGCCGTCTGATTCAGGCATTCTCGGCCCGACGGTGACGCCGGACAATTTGACGATAACGGTCGCGCTCGGCAATTCGCTGTTCGATGACCGTTTCGGCCTGAAGCCGATGAGACCGAAGCGCCTTCAGCGCATGACCGGCTTCCCCAACGATGCCTTGCAGAAGGACATCTGCCATGGCGATCTGATGATCCAGTTCTGCTCCAACACGCCGGACACCAATATTCACGCGCTTCGCGATATTATGAAGAATATGCCGGACTTGCTGATGGTGCGCTGGAAGCAGGAAGGCACTGTGCCGGTGCAGCCGCCGCATTCGCCGAAAGCCAAGGAAAGCGCGCGTAACTTCCTCGGTTTCCGCGATGGGTCGGCCAATCCGGATGCATCCGACAAGAAACTGATGCAGCAGGTTGTCTGGGTGCAGAAGGAAAGCGACGAGCCGGATTGGGCCGCCAATGGCAGCTATGTCGCGGTGCGCATCATCCGCAATATGGTGGAGCGCTGGGACCGCACGCCATTGCAGGAGCAGGAGACGATTTTCGGTCGTCGCAAGGATAGCGGTGCGCCGTTCGACGGTAAGACAGAAGCCGATGTGCCGGATTTTGCCAAGGATCACGATGGCAAGGTCACGCCGATGGATTCGCATATCCGTTTGGCCAATCCGCGTGATGCCAAGGCGCATGAGAACCTGATCCTGCGCCGTCCGTTCAACTATTCGAACGGTGTCACCAAGTCGGGCCAGCTCGATATGGGGCTGCTGTTCATTGCCTATCAGGCCAACCTCGAAAAAGGTTTCATCACGGTCCAGAACCGCCTCAATGGCGAGCCGCTGGAAGAATATATCAAGCCCATCGGCGGCGGATATTTCTTCGCGCTGCCGGGCGTGACGGACGATCAGGACTATTACGCGCGTGGATTGCTTGCGGCGAGCGGGCCGCAAAACGCCCGCGGGTGAGGTGGAGGCATTTCCCCCACAACTGCCCAAGCTGTTTGGAGAAATGCACAAACAAGATGACAGAGCGTTTTGACGGTTGAGGCCGGAGCGCTCTGTCCATCATCATGGAGAGGCTAAACATGAAGTATCGTCTGCCCCTGTATGTTTCTGGGCTTGCTTCGGCTTGCGCCGTCGCGCTCTCGCTCAGCTTCGGCGCTGCCAAGGCCGAGGTTTCGCCGCTGGATCTCGTCCAGCCGATTGCCGACTACAAGGTCTATGTGCAGGAGCACCTCGACATTCTGGTGAAGGACACCAAGGCTTTCACGGATGCGATCAAGGCTGGCGATCTGGCGAAGGCCAAAGAACTCTATCCGTCCTCGCGCGTCTCCTATGAAAAGATCGAGCCGATTGCCGAACTTTTCGCGGATCTCGATGCATCCATCGATAGCCGCGCCGACGATCATGAGAATGGCGAGAAGTCGGAAGATTTCACCGGCTTCCACCGCCTCGAATATGGCCTGTTCGCACAGAACACGACCGATGGCCTGACGCCTTTTGCGGACAAGCTCTATGCCGATGTTCTGGAACTCCAGAAGCGTGTAAAAGACCTGACTGTTCCGCCCGAAAAGGTCGTGGGCGGTGCAGCCGCACTCATGGAGGAAGTGGCTGCTGGCAAGATTTCCGGCGAAGAAGACCGTTACAGCCACACCGACCTTTGGGATTTCAAGGCCAATGTCGATGGCGCGCAGAAGATTGTCGAGTTGTTCAAGCCGCTGATCGAGAAGGAAAATCCTGACCTGATCAAGAAGGTCGAAGCCAACTTCAAGACCGTTGACGATATTCTTGCCAAGTACAAGAAGGGCGACGGCTACGAAACCTATGACAAGCTGTCGGAAGACGACCGCAAGGCGCTTGCCGGTCCGGTGACGACGCTGGCCGAAGACCTGTCCACGCTGCGCGGCACGCTTGGCCTGAACTAATCCGTTCCAGTAATGGAAAATGAAAATGGCGGGCAATGCCCGCCATTTTCTTTTGGTCAGATCGCGCCCGGATAGACTCTGACGGGGCGATTGTCCTTGACGGATTCCATCACCACGAAGGTCGATGTGCTTGCCACATTGGGCAGGCTGGAAATCTTCTCGCCCAGCACTTCGCGATAGCGACGGATATTTGGTGTACGCACTTTCAAAAGATAATCGAACGAGCTCGCGATCATGTGGCACTCTTCCACCTCGCGTATCTTGCGCACCGCCGTGTTGAAGGCGTTGAGCGCCGCCTCGCGTGTGTCGGACAGTTTGACCGTCGTGAAGGCGATGTGATCGATGCCAAGTTTCTCCGGATCGATAGCCGCGCGAAAGCCCAGAATATAGCCTTCATCGACCAGCCTTTTCAGTCGCGCCTGACATGGCGTCTTGGAAAGACCGACCTTTTTAGACAGCTCGGTTACCGGAATTCTGCCGTCTTCGCTGAGAACTTCCAGAATGCGCCGGTCGAACTGATCCAGATCGTCTATAGACTCTATCTTTCGCATTCATTTTGCCTTTATAGATCGCGATAATAAGATCGTTTTTCCTTTATATGGTTCAAATCAAGGCAGAATGCAATTTGCGCCGATGATAGTGTGCACCCAAATAAAACAGAGGTAAACTGGGCGTTACGCCCGGGCCTGTTCTCTTTTGCGAGCCTTGCACCATGACCGATAAAATTCCAGCTCCCACAAATCCGGTTTTCCAGAATTTTGCGCCGCCGATCCGCGAGCAGAGCGCTCTGCGTCAGATCATCACGAGCGCCTATCGTCGTTCGGAAGCGGAATGCGTGACGGCTCTGGTTGAGCAGGCGACACTGCCGGATGAAACCCGCAAGGCGGTGCGCGCAACGGCGCGCAAGCTGATCGAGGCGCTGCGCGCCAAGCACAAGGGCACCGGCGTTGAAGGTCTGGTGCATGAATATTCGCTGTCGAGCCAGGAAGGCGTGGCGCTGATGTGCCTTGCCGAAGCGCTGCTGCGTATTCCAGACATGGCGACCCGCGACGCGCTTATTCGCGACAAGATTTCCAACGGCGACTGGAAGTCCCATATCGGCGGCGGTCGCTCGCTGTTCGTCAATGCTGCCACCTGGGGCCTCGTCGTCACCGGTAAGCTGACCAACACCGTCAATGATCGCGGCCTTTCGGCTGCGTTGACGCGCCTGATCGCCCGCTGCGGCGAGCCGGTTATCCGCCGTGGCGTCGATATGGCCATGCGCATGATGGGCGAGCAGTTCGTCACCGGCGAAACCATTGATGAAGCGCTGAAGCGCGCCAAGCCGCTCGAAGAACGCGGCTTCCGTTACTCCTACGATATGCTGGGCGAGGCCGCGACCACCGCTGCCGACGCCGAGCGCTACTACAAGGATTACGAAACCGCCATTCATGCCATTGGCCGCGCTTCCGCTGGTCGCGGCATCTATGACGGCCCCGGCATTTCCATCAAGCTTTCGGCGCTGCATCCGCGTTATGTCCGCTCGCAGAGCGAACGCGTCATGGGTGAATTGCTGCCGAAGGTGAAGGCACTCGCGGCCATCGCCAAGTCCTACAATATCGGTCTGAACATTGACGCCGAAGAAGCTGACCGTCTGGAACTGTCTCTCGATCTGTTGCAGAGCCTGATCGAAGATCCGGATCTGGCCGATTGGGAAGGCATCGGCTTCGTGGTGCAGGCCTATGGCAAGCGCTGCCCGTTCGTGCTCGATTTCATCATCGATCTGGCCCGCCAGAACAAGCGCCGTGTCATGGTGCGTCTGGTGAAGGGCGCTTATTGGGACGCCGAAATCAAGCGCGCGCAGGTGGACGGTCTGGAAGACTTCCCGGTCTATACCCGCAAGGTGCACACCGACGTTTCCTACATTGCCTGCGCTCGCAAGCTGCTGGCGGCAACCGATGCCGTCTTCCCGCAGTTCGCGACCCACAATGCGCAGACGCTGGCGACGATCTATCACATCGCCGGCCAGGATTTCAAAACCGGCAAGTTCGAATTCCAGTGCCTGCACGGCATGGGTGAGCCGCTTTATGACGAAGTTGTCGGCCCGTCCAAGCTTGGCCGTCCGGCCCGCATTTATGCGCCGGTTGGCACGCATGAAACACTGCTGGCCTATCTGGTGCGCCGCCTGCTCGAAAACGGCGCGAACTCATCCTTCGTCAATCGCATTGGCGATGAAAATGTGTCCGTTGATGAGCTGGTCGCCGATCCGGTCGAGGTCGTGCGCTCCATGGCCGTCGTCGGTGCGCGCCATGACCAGATTGCGCTGCCGGAAGGTCTCTATGGCGCTCGCCAGAATTCCGCCGGTTTCGACCTGTCCAACGAAGTGACGCTCGATGCGCTGAGCAAGAAGCTTGAAGCGACGGCAGATCGCAGCTGGACGTCCGAGCCGCAGGTTGCAGGCGTCAAGGTAAAGGGCGCAAGCCGCCCGGTTCTCAACCCCGGCGACCACGAAGACGTTGTCGGCACGGTCACGGAAATCGACGCCGCTGATGTTGCCAAGGCGATGGCCATTGCAAAGACGGCGACTGCAAGCTGGTCCGCCGTTGCGCCCACCGAACGCGCCGCTTGCCTTGATCGCGCTGCCGACATCATGCAGCGCGACATGCCGGAACTGCTCGGCCTCGTGATGCGTGAAGCGGGCAAGTCCATGCCGAACGCCATTGCCGAAGTGCGCGAAGCCATCGACTTCCTGCGCTATTATGCCGAACAGACCCGCCGCACATTTGGCGTTGCGCATAAGGCGCTCGGTCCAATCATCTGCATCAGCCCGTGGAACTTCCCGCTCGCTATCTTCACCGGCCAGATTGCAGCCGCGCTTGTCGCTGGCAATCCGGTTCTGGCGAAGCCTGCTGAGGAAACGCCGCTGATCGCAGCGCAGGGCGTGCGTATCCTGCACGAAGCCGGTATTCCCGCTGACGCGCTTCAGCTCCTGCCGGGCGATGGTCGCATCGGTGCGGCACTGGTTGCAGCGTCGGAAACCTGCGGCGTGATGTTCACTGGCTCGACGGAAGTTGCGCGACTCATTCAGGCGCAGCTTGCTTCGCGCCTGCTGCCAAACGGCAAACCGATCCCGCTGATCGCCGAAACCGGCGGCCAGAACGCCATGATCGTCGATTCTTCGGCTCTGGCCGAACAGGTTGTCTTCGACGTGATCGCTTCTGCCTTCGACAGTGCCGGTCAGCGCTGCTCGGCGCTGCGTGTGCTTTGCCTGCAGGAAGATGTGGCCGACCGCATTCTGGTCATGCTCAAGGGCGCGCTGCGCGAATTGTCCATAGGGCGCACCGACAAGCTGAAGGTTGATATCGGCCCGGTCATCACCGATGAAGCCAAGAGCATCATCGAAAAGCACATTCAGGGCATGCGTGAGCTTGGCCGCAAGGTCGAGCAGCTTCCGCTGGGACCGGAAACGGCCAAGGGCACCTATGTTGCGCCGACCATCATCGAAATCGAAACGCTGCGCGATCTGAAGCGTGAAGTGTTCGGCCCGGTTCTGCATGTGGTGCGCTACAAGCGCGACGACATGGAGCGCCTGATCGATGATATCAACGCCACGGGCTATGGTCTGACCTTCGGTCTGCATACGCGCCTTGATGAAACCATCGCCAATGTCGCCGACCGTATCCGCGTCGGTAACATCTATATCAACCGCAACGTCATCGGTGCGATTGTCGGCGTTCAGCCGTTCGGTGGCCGCGGCCTGTCCGGCACCGGCCCGAAGGCGGGTGGTCCGCTCTATCTCGGACGTCTGGTTGATACCGCTCCGATCCCGCCGCGCCATAGCTCGGTACACACCGATGCAGCGCTCAAGGATTTCGCGAAGTGGCTTGGCCAGCGCGGCATGAACGATCTGGCGCAGGCAGCGCGTGAGACGGGCAGCGTTTCGGCGCTCGGTCTCGATATCGAGCTGCCGGGTCCGGTTGGTGAACGCAACCTCTATGCGCTGCATCCGCGTGGTCGCATCCTGCTGGTGCCGCAGACCGAGATAGGTCTCTATCGCCAGCTGACAGCAGCGCTTGCCACCGGCAACACGGCGGCAATCGATGCGGCTTCCGGCTTGCAGGCCAGCCTGAAAGACTTGCCAGCCAGCGTTGCCGCCCGCATCGGCTGGAGCAAGGACTGGCAGGCGGATGCGCCTTTCGCCGGTGCACTTGTCGAAGGTGACAGTGCGCGCATTCTTGAGGTCAACCAGAAGATCGCGGGGCTGCCGGGACCATTGGTTCTGACGCAGGCCGCATCGACGGAAGAACTGGCCGCCAAGGACGATGCTTACTGCCTCAACTGGCTTTTGGAAGAGGTCTCGACCTCGATCAACACGACGGCTGCAGGCGGCAATGCCAGCCTGATGGCAATCGGCTAACCGGTCTCGCTCTTGAAATTGAAAAAGGCGGCTTTCGAGCCGCCATTTTCTTTTTCATAGCTCCGATGCTCAATCCACCACGCACGATATGCAATGCCGTCCCTGGCATTGGTGCAGCGGATGATCAGAAGAGAATTGCGGGACCATAAGAGAGGCTCCGGATTTCCGGGGCTTTCTTTCAGATATATTGGATTTCCCAGGGAGTTGCTACGTCAGGTGTGAAGTAAACAACCTCATCTTTTGCAGCGCTGGAAAGATACAGAGAAGCGCTTCCAGCATTCGTGATGATCGTTTTGTTGTTAGCGTTGTACTTAAGTTCCACAGGTGACGCAAAATCGGGCTTGGCAGCCCTTAGGATGGGGAATTCTTTGGGGTCACTGGAGAATGAAATCAGATGTACCCCAAGAGGCTCCATTCTTAGAATGAAGACATTTTCATCCGGGGTTACTGGAACCAAAGCCCAAGTCTCGTAAATAGTTTGACTCTGGTATCCACCAATATCCAGTGTTACGTCATACGTTCCATCTCCCACTGGCCCGCTCCCGCAGACCAAATAGCTTTCATTTTCATTATCGTATATTTTCACTTTTTTGTACATAATAACTCTATTGATTTTGTTAAATTTTGTCTCTTTATACGGATGTTTTTCATGGAATTATACTGACAGTATTGCCGGTTCTGTTTTCATCATCTGCAAGATTGGGTTATCACGCAGGAAATCGAGTTGTAGCTCGGGATGATTTTTGAAGCAGCCCCTTCGCAAGGGGCGGGGTTGCCATCTCATGGTCGCAATAACGTCTCACGCCGTAGGCAGTTAGGAAGATCGTTGAGAACCTGCTTGTAGCGGGAGACACGTTCATACGCGACCGTTCTGGAGCACTGATGATTGCCTATGTGGCTGCGGCGCGTTTGGTTTTTGTACCCGTTCCCGGTGCAGTAGATGATCCGAAGATGGCTGTTGGACTATAAGAAAATCCAAATATTAAATTGTCTTATTCCAGTCATACTGGATTTCCCAGTATTTCTGCGGTTCTATATCAAAATAAGCGAAAGATTCTTTGAGGTCGCTGGTAAGATACAGAGAGGAGCTTCCAGCATTTGTTTTGATGCTATTTTCTTTCGCGTTATATATAAGTTCTACGGGCGATTTATAGCTGGTTTTGGCGGCCCACGCGGTGTGTGCCGTTGGTATAGGATTAATCGGGCTTTGGGGATCGAACATAAACAGATTCACTTGAATGGGTGCTATCTCGAGAATGAAGACATGCTGATCTTGCCAAGCTAGGGTCCAGGTTTGGTAAAAATCTTCAATTGAGGGGTTTTTATTTAATTCTACTGGGTGAATTCCATCCCATGTTGATCTCCGGCAAACCAAGTATGCTCTATGTTCAGAGTTGTATATCTTAACATGCTGCGACATTTTATTCCCTAAAAAATGATTTTCTTTAGATTTATACCTAAAATATTTTTTTCATTATGGTACTGACAGTACTGCCGTCTTCCGCTCTCATCTTTTACGAGGTTGGATTATCGCGCTGATAAATCCAGTCGTGATCGGGGTGGTTCTTGAAGCGCCATTTGCGCAAAGGTCCGGCCATGACGTTGAGATAATACATCTCATAGCCATAGGGCGAGCCGCAGGGGTGGTGCCCCTTCGGGACCAGCACGACATCACCATCTGAAACAGCCATTGTTTCATCGAGGCTGCCATCTTCGGTGAAGACGCGCTGGATGCCATAGCCCTGCGCCGGATTGAGCCGGTGGTAATAAGTCTCCTCCAGATAGGTCATATCCGGATAATTGTCCTCGTCATGCCGGTGCGGCGGATAGGACGACCAGTTGCCCTGTGGCGTGAAGACTTCCGTCACCAGCAGGCTGTCGGCAACATCGCGGCCTTCCATCGCGATATTGTGAATGTAGCGCGTGTTGGAACCCTTGCCGCGCTGCTCCAGCGTCAGGCCTTCGGGGCCAAGTTTCTGCGCCTTGCGTCCGGGCTTGCCGGGTGCTGTGCAGACGGCGAGGACGCAATCGCTTGTCGCTATGGCGAGCCAATCGCTTTCCGCCGGAACATAGACGCAATGCGGCGGCAGCTTGTCGAACACGCTCATGCGTTCGCCCATTTCGCCAAAATCTTCGCCCGATGCGGTGATTTTGGCCTTGCCTTCCACCAGCACCAGAATGACTTCGTTGACATCGGTCCGCTCGGAGACCGTGTCGCCCGGTTTCAACCGGTAGAGACCGAAACCGACATAACCCCATTCGGCACTTTCCGGCGTGATGTCGTGGACTTTGCCATGCGTGCCTTGCGGCTTGCGTAACAGATTAGCCATGTCTCAGTCTCCCTTGTCGAGCCCTGCGTCCCTGGCGAATGCTTTCAGCGATTTCAGCCCCAGCGTCTGATATTCGAACGGGTTGCGAATATCCGGGTCCTGTTCGGCTTCGATGACGAGCCAGCCCTGATAGCCGTGTTCGGCAGCTTGCTTGAGAACAGGTACGAAATCGACCGCGCCTTCCTTGTCGCCCGGAACCGTGAACACGCCGCGACGCACCCCTTCAAGGAAGGAAAGGCTTTGGTCGCTGACTTCGGTTGCAATAGTCGGGCGAACATTCTTGGCGTGGATATGGCCGACGCGCGCCATATGCTTTTTTGCTGCGCGCTCAGGATCGCCACCGCCAAACAGGCAATGCCCGGTGTCGAGCAGGAGTTTCGTCGCCGGGCCAGTATGGTGCATCAGCAGGTCGATTTCGTCCTCGCTTTGCACGATCGTGCCCATATGGTGATGATAAACGAGCGCAATCCCCTGTTGAGCCGCATGAGCTGCGAGCGCTTCGACGCCAGCGCCGAAAGTTGGCCAGCGCGCTTCTTCCAGCACGGGGCGTTCGGAAAGCGGCTTGTCGTTATCGCCGTGAATGGCGTTGGAGGTTTCGCAGACGATGATGACCTTCGAGCCCATGGCCTTCAGAAGGTCAAGCGCGGGCTGCATCGCGGCTTTCTCGTCTTCGACCGAATTGACGAGCAGGTTGAGCGAGTGCCAGCCGGAAACATAACGCAATCCCCGCAGCTCCAGCACAGCCTTGAGCGCTTGTGGTTCCTGCGGGAATTTATGGCCCTTTTCGATGCCGTCGAAGCCGATTTTCGCCGCTTCATCCAGGCATTGATCCAGCGTGATATGCGCGCCGAGGCTGCGGTCGTCATCATTGGACCAGGCAATGGGATTGGTGCCGTACAAGATCATCGGTCAGTTTCTTTCTTTCAGCTGAGCTTCATAGGCGCGGCGGGCAGCGCGTACCTGTTCGCGCTCCGATACTTCCGGCACGGCAACATCCCACCACCAGCCGCCAGTGTCAGGCGTCGGGTAGGGATCGGTATCGATGACGATCACACTTGTGCGTGGGCTTTCGCGTGTTTCGGCAAGGGCCGCTTCCAGCTCCGTGATCGACGTAACCTTGCGTGTATCCGCACCCATGGCGCGGGCATGCGCGGCGAAGTCGATCTGCGACGGGTTCACATGGGCGGCATGGTCGAGCAGATTGTTGAATTCCGCGCCACCAGTGGCCATTTGCAGCCGGTTGATGCAGCCAAAGCCGTGATTGTCCGTCAGGACAACGGTGATTTTCTGGCCCAGCATCACGGCGGTGGCGAGTTCGGAGTTTGCCATCATGTAGGAGCCATCGCCAACCATGACGATGACGTCGCGGTCCGGCTCAGCCATCTTGATGCCAAGGCCACCCGCAATTTCATAGCCCATGCAGGAGAAGCCATACTCCATGTGATAGGACATGGCGCGCCCGGCCTTCCAGAGCTGGTGCAACTCGCCCGGCATCGTACCGGCTGCGCACATGACAACCGTATTGTCGCGTGACTGGCGTTGTACGGCACCGATGACCTGCATGTCGGTGGGCAGGGCATTGCCCTCCGTTGGTGCAGCGGTGATCCGGTCGGCATCGGCAAACCATTTGTCTTTCAATCCCATGTCAACAGGCAAGCGCTTGTAGCCTGAAAGCGCAGTGTCAAGCGCCTGCAACCCGATCCGCGCATCCGCCACCAAAGGCAGCGCATTGTGCTTCGCCCCGTCATAGGGCTGGACGTTGAGCGACAAGAGCTTGCGGCCCGGATGCTTGAACAGCGCCCATGAGCCGGTGGTGAAATCCTGAAAGCGAGTGCCAACGCCGATCACCAGATCCGCTTCGGCGGCAACAGCATTGGCGCTGTCGGCACCCGTCACACCAACCGGGCCGAAATTGAGCGGATGATCCCATGGCAGTGCGGATTTACCGGCCTGCGTTTCGATGACGGGAATGCCGTGCGTTTCGGCAAATTGCTTCAAAGCCTCATGCGCGCCGGAATAATGCACGCCGCCGCCTGCGACGATCACAGGCTTGGATGCGTTGCGGATTGCGGCGATGGCGGTTGCGAGCTCCAGTTCATCCGGCGGAGGGCGACGCCAATGCCAGACTTTCGGCGCGAAGAATTCCAGCGGCCAGTCATAGGCTTCCGCCTGAACATCCTGACAGAAGGCGAGTGTCACCGGGCCACAATCGGCTGGATCGGTCATGGTGCGGAAGGCGCGGGGCAGGGCGGTGAGAAGCTGTTCCGGTCGGGTGATGCGGTCGAAGTAGCGGCTCACCGGGCGGAAACAGTCGTTGACGGTCATGGTGCCGTCGTCGAAATCCTCGATCTGCTGCAGCACGGGATCGGGGCCGCGATTGGCGAAGACATCGCCGGGAATAAGCAGAACGGGCAGGCGGTTCACATGGGCCAGCGCTGCCGCCGTCACCATATTGGTCGCGCCGGGGCCAATGGAGGATGTGACGGCGCAGGCGCGTTTGCGGCCAAGCTGCTTGGTATAGGCGATGGCCGCATGGGCCATGGTCTGCTCGTTATGGCCGCGCCATGTCGGCAACTGCTCGCGGATGCCGTAAAGCGCCTCGCCCAGCCCCGCCACATTGCCATGACCGAAAATAGCCCATACACCCGCGATGAATGTGTCGCCTTCCGGCGTCATCTGGTTCGCGAGATAACGCACCAGCGCTTGCGCGGCAGTCAGTCGAACGGTTGTCATGTCTCCTCCCGAGATATGAATCAGTGTCTGCGCAGTTTGTCCCAGACATCGCACAGGTTTTTGTAGCGCGCGACCATTTCGGCAACGGCCTCATCATCGCTGATCTTACCATTTAGCCATTTGCGCGCTGCGTCACCGAAGATGGTTCTGCCGACCGCAAAGCCTTTCACAAGATCGAAGCCTGCCGCTATTGCGAGGCTCGATTCCAGCTCCTCGGCTGGCGCATCAAGACCCAGAACCACGATGCCACGCGTGTAAGGATCGTTGCGGGTGATGGCTTCACAGGCATTGGCCCAGGCCGCCTTGGTCTTCATCGGTTCCAGCTTCCACCAGTCAGGATAGACGCCGATATCGTAGAAGCGCTGGATGACGCGCGCGGTGGTCTCGTCATCGACCGGCCCGGCCTTGGACGGAATGATCTCCAGCAGAAACTCCAGCCGGTTGCGGCGCGCCGCCGTGAACAGCCGTTTGACGGTCGCTTCCTGTTCGGCCTTCATATCCGCCGTATCGTCCGGGTGGTAGAAACAGAGAAGCTTCACCACATGTTCCACCGGCCATTCCACGAGTCCGCCGCAATCGGCTCCGAGGTCTGGTTCCAGCTTTAGCGGACGCGAACCCGGCCATTCGGTCGGGCGTCCGATCCATAGGCCGGAGCCAGCCGCCCGGTAGAGCGCGTCACGACCCAGCCTACCATCGCACAGGATGCCATAGCCGCCGCTTCCGCCGGAAACCTGCAAGGCGGCGTCGAGGCAGAGACGTTTGAATTCGCCGATCTTGGTGTTATCCACGCCGGCCTCGGCAGCCATTTCTTCCAGCTGGATGCGATGATCGAAAGCGAAAACCCGCATATGCGGCCAGTCGCCATTGCGGTTGGTGGACCAATGCACCTGTTCCAGTTGCGCATCCTTGCGCAGCGCATGATTTCGAATGCCGTTGCGGAAGAAATATTGCATTTCTTCGAAGCTTGGATAAGCGGGCGTGCAGCCATGCCGGGAGACGGCGAAAGCACCGCAGGCATTGGCGAATTTCAGGCTGGTCGGCCAGTCCTCGCCCTTCAGCCAGCCGCGCAACAGGCCGGACATGAAGCCATCGCCCGCGCCCAGCACATTGAAAACTTCGATGGGAAAGCCTTCTCCGCTCTGCCCCTTGTCGAGATTGTCTGGAATAGCGCCTTCGAAAACCACCGCGCCCATCGGCCCGCGCTTGCAGACAAGAACGGCATCGGTGATCTTGCGCACAGCGGTGAGGGCTGCAAGCGTATCGGTCGAGCCGCCTGCAATGTGAAACTCTTCCTCCGTGCCTACGATGAGGTCAAAAAGCGGCAGGCTCGATTGCAGCTTTGCGGTGACGGCAGCAGATTCGATGAAACGGTTTTCGCCATCGCCATGCCCTGAAAGACCCCAAAGATTGGGGCGATAATCGATATCGAGCGCGGTGCGACTGCCATTCTGGCGCGCAAGGCGCAGCGCCTTGAGGACAGCGGCTTCCGTGCGCGGATGCGACAGATGGGTGCCGGTTGCGAGAACGCATCCAGCTTCAGCGATGAAATACGGGTCGATATCATCTTCGCAAAGCGCCATGTCGGCGCAGTTCTCGCGGTAGAAAATCAGCGGAAAATGCTGCTGGTCGCGGATGCCCAGAATGACCAGTGCGGTCAAACGTTGCGGATCGGTGACGATGCCGCGGGTGTCTACACCTTCCCGTTCCAACTCGCGCAGCAGGAAACGGCCCATATGCTCATCGCCGACGCGCGTGATCAGTGCGGATTTGAGGCCGAGCCGGGCGGTGCCCGTTGCGATATTCGTCGGGGAGCCGCCGACATATTTGTTGAAGGAAGCCATATCTTCGAGAAGGCCGCCGATCTGCGCGCCATAGAGGTCCACCGAAGACCGGCCAATCGTTATCAAGTCGAGCGGCTTCTCCATGAAATGCGCTTCCTCCCTCGGCACTTCTTATGATGACCGCAATGCGATTCTGTGCGCATAGCAGTTATTCCATTTCTGATTAAAATGGATTTATTATTCCATTTCAACCGAAAAATGGAATCAACCCGACTGGCGGGCGGTGCCGACGGCAACCGCAAGCGCGATAGCGAGGCAGAGTGTGGCGGAAAGCGAGCGGAAAGCGCCGAAATCCACTTCGGAGACCAGCAAGGTTTGTTGCGCAAGCTTGCTCAGCGGGCTGACGATGGTATCCGTGATGCCGACGACATTGACGCCGCGCGCGGCAGCGGATTCCGCCATCTCGACGGTTTCAGCGGAGTAGGGCGAAAAGGTGATTGCCAAAAGCACATCGCCTTTGCGGATGGCGTGCATGTTTTCCAGCTTGCCGACGGCGCTGTGCAGCATGGCCGGAACCTGCATCTTTTCCAGCGCATAAGCGAGATAGCTTGCCACAGGAAACGCGCGGCGAATGCCAACGAGGTGGATTGTCTCGGCGCGGGCGAGAATCTCGACGGCTCTTTCCAGCGCTTCCGGTTCTATAGTCTTGAGCAGGCCTTCAAGCGACGTACGCCCCGCTTCGGCAAATTCGGCCAGCAAGGCAGGCGCGCTGTTGGCTGCCGTCTCGCGCAGATGTTCCAGACGGGTCGAATAATCCGGCCAGCCGCCAGCATAGGATTCTCGGAAAAGCTTCTGCATTTCCGAAAAGCCGGAAAAGCCCAGCAATTGGCAAAACCGCATGAAGGCCGAGCTTTGCACGCCTGCGCCATCGGCCATTTCTGCGACTGTGGAAACCGCGATGCGGTCCTGATTGGCCGCGACAAAATCCGCGCATTGTTTCAGGCGCTTCGGCAGGCGGTCGGAAACTTCCAGCAGACGCGCTTCAAATTCCTTGACGGTGGTTGGGGCTGGGGATGAAGCGGAAACTGTATCCATTGCGGACTTTCCAAAAACGGTGTCTTGACAATCTTTATGCCACATTCTAGCAAAATAGAATAAATATTCCAATATGCCTTACGCGCGATCCCCAATAAACGGGACAATTAAGTGGTAAACGCATGAATGGGAATATCAATCAGTTTTGTAACCGTTTCACAGCGGCGGTTTCCTGGGAGGGATAAGGCAATGGTGACACGTCTGGCACTGCTTGGCGCAGGTCGCATCGGCAAGGTTCACGCGGGCGCGATAGCGTCCGACAGGCGCGCCAGACTGGTCGCAGTCGCCGACGCCAATGAGGCGGCGGCGCACGCGATTGCCGACGCTGCCGGTGCGGATGTGCGCACAATCGAAGAGATCGAAAAGTCCGGTGATGTGGATGCGGTGCTGATCTGCACGCCGACCAACACCCATGCCGATCTGATCGAGCGCTTTGCGCGGGCAGGTAAGGCGGTGTTCTGCGAAAAGCCGATTGATCTCGACATTGCGCGGGTGCGCGCTTGCCTGAAAGTCATCAAGGAGACCGGCGCGAAAGTGATGCTCGGTTTCAACCGCCGTTTCGATCCGCATTTTACAGCCGTGCGCAAGGCGATTGACGATGGCCAGATCGGCAAGGTCGAAATGGTGACGATCACCAGCCGCGATCCCGGCGCGCCGCCCGCCGAATATATCAAGGTTTCAGGCGGGATCTTCCGCGACATGACGATCCATGATTTTGACATGGCGCGGTTTCTTCTCGGCGAGGAAATCGACAGTGTTTCGGCCTCGGCCTCGGTGCTGGTGGACCCGAAGATTGGCGAGCTTGGCGATTTTGATAGCGCCAGCGTCATCCTCACCACGGCTTCCGGTCGTCAGTGCGTTATCTCCAATTCGCGCCGCGCCTCCTATGGCTACGATCAGCGCATTGAAGTGCATGGTTCGCTGGGCGCTGTATCGGCGGAAAACCAGCGTCCGGTATCGATAGAAATAGCTTCGAAGGATGGTTACACCCGCCCGCCGCTGCATGATTTCTTCATGACGCGTTATACGCAGGCTTATGCGGCGGAAATTGCGTCGTTCATCGATGCGCTGGATAGCGGCAAAGCGCCGTCGCCTTCCGCCGAGGATGGCTTGCAGGCCTTGGCATTGGCCGAAGCGGCTTTGCGCTCGGTCAAAGAGGGACGCCGTGTGAAAGTTGCGGACGTTCTGGCTTAGGCATTGATTTCCGTTTGCCTTTCCCGCCGCGAGGCTGCGATATGCGGATATGGCTTACAAAATCGATGACCTGCCGCTTGAGGAACTTTTCCTTGCCGTGACCAGCGCGACCGCCGCGCTGACACGACTGGACGAGCGGCTGGCGCGTTCGCCCATCTGTGATGGATTGAAACGGCGCATGCATATGCAGGACGCCGTCTCCTCCATGTGGCTGGAAGGCGAACTGGTGCATCTGGAAGACCTGGTGCTCCATGATGCGCTGATGGACAGCCGCACGCCAAGCCATGCCCTCACGGTCGCTCATGCGGTGCTACGTATGCGCCGCCAGATTGCGGGCCGTGCGGCGGGCTGGGCGTTGAGTCCTGCTGGCATGCGGCAGCTCCTGGGGCTTAATCCTGATGTTGCTGAAACACCCGAGCCAGAGCCGTCCGCCCTGTCCGACGATGACGACAGCGATCCGCTGCTTGATGATATCGACGCGCTTCTGGCACGAACGGATGCCCTGTTAAAAGGCGTGACCAGCGAACCCCGCAAGCCGAAACCTTTGCCACGCGATACGCTGATCTATGAAGACGACTGGGACGAGGCCGAGCGTCTGCAGGAATGGCGCGAAATTTTCGATTCAACCCGGCATTTGCCGCCGCTCTTGCGTGCCGCAATCATGCATGACGCCTGGTTTTCCATGCAGGTGGTGCAGCGCTCGTCCTGGATTGGCCGACTGCTGACGGCGTCTTTCCTGAACCAGTCGGGCATCGCCGCCAATCATCTGCCAGCGATCAGTATCGGTTTGCAGACGAAAAAGCCCAATGAACGCCGTTCGCCGAACCGGCTTATGCGGCTCAAGGTTTTTCTGGCGGCAATCGAAGAGGCTTCGGAAGCGGGCATGAAGGAGCATGACCGCCTGATGCTGGCGCGCGAACAGATGCAGCGCAAGCTGAAGGGGCGCCGATCCAATTCGCGTTTGCCGCAATTGATGGAACTGATCCTGAGCAATCCGCTGGTTTCCAGCCAGATGATCGAGAAGGAATTACAGGTCACGCAGCAAGGTGCGTTGAAGCTGATCGGCGAACTCAATCTGCGCGAAATGACCGGGCGAGGCCGCTTTCGCGCCTGGGGCGTTCTGTAGTTCAGGTCAGGCTGCGTCGCTCATACAGTTGTCGCGCAGATGGCTGGCGAACAGCTGGAACTCGTTGCGCCGCGCCGCATTCGCCCGCCACGCCAGCACCAGCGAACGGAAATTGTTCTTCCCCTCATAGGGCACGATGCTGAGATCGGTGCCGCGCGCCACATTGGCCTTGACAGCCAGCTCCGGCAGCAGCGTGACGCCCATACCAAACTGCACGAGCTGAACCAGCGTCATGATGCTGGTGGCGTGCACATCACCGCCGGTTTGGGCAGGCTTGGAGCCGATGGCCGCCATCACATGTTCGCGCAGGCAATGGCCGCTTTCGAGCAGCAGGAAAGGCTCATCCAGCAGATCGTCGGCATCGACGCGATCCCGATTGGCAAGCGCGTGATCACGGCGCACGGCCAGGAAAAACGGATCATGCCCGATTTCCGCCATTTCGAACTCGTCGAGGTCATAGGGGTGGGCTACAAGCGCGACGTCCAGCGTGCCAGAGCGCAGGCTTTCCAGCAGGCTGCGGGTCAGCCCTTCACGCACGGTCAGTTGCAACTCGGGAAACGCCTTGGCCGTCGCGGGCAGGACTTTCGGCAGGAAGAACGGCGCGATGGACGGAATGACGCCAAGCCGCAGGCGCGTGGTCAACGGTCGTTCGGCCTGCCGGGCATGTTCGGGCAGCTCTTCGATCCGCGCAACGATATCACGGGCGCGGGCCAGAAAATCCTCGCCAGCGGGCAAGAGTTGCATGCGTCGGCCCGTCCGGTCGATCAATGTGACGCCCAGTTCCGCTTCCAACGCCTGAATGGCAGCACTTAATGTGGACTGGGTGACGCCCACGGCTTCAGCGGCGCGCGAAAACGAACCTGCCTGTACAAGCGAGAGAAAATAGTGGAGCTGGCGAACGCTGATATTGAGCATGAAATGAAGGGCTTATCGTTATAATCGATATGAACAATCGCTTTAATCGCTTTGACCGATAGTGGTAGGTCGACTATAGATGACTCGCAAGCAGAAAATTCAGAAAATTCTGAATTTTCTGAATAACTATAGAATTTACAGGCAGGTTTTAAGATGCTCGGTATCGGCGATAAGCTCCCCTCTTTCAAGGTCACCGGTGTAAAGCCCGGTTTCAACCATCATGAAGAAAACGGTGTTTCGGCATTCGAAGAGCTGACGGAAACGAGCTTCGAAGGCAAGTGGAAGGTCATCTTCTTCTACCCGAAGGATTTCACCTTCGTCTGCCCGACTGAAATTGCAGAATTCGCTCGTCTGGCTTCGGATTTTGAAGACCGCGACGCTGTTGTTCTCGGCGGTTCCACCGACAATGAGTTCGTGAAGCTCGCATGGCGCCGCGACCACAAGGATCTCGACAAGCTGCCGATCTGGTCGTTTGCCGACACCAATGGCTCGCTGGTTGACGGCCTCGGTGTTCGTTCGCCGGATGGCGTTGCCTATCGCTACACCTTCGTTGTCGATCCGGACAACACGATCCAGCACGTTTACGCTACCAACCTCAATGTTGGCCGCGCTCCGAAGGATACGCTGCGCGTTCTCGACGCTTTGCAGACCGATGAACTGTGCCCTTGCAACCGCGAAGTCGGTGGCGAGACGTTGAAGGCAGCTTAAGCTGTCGCGCACGACCAATCAAAAGGCGGGTTCAGGCCCGCCTTTCTTTTATCCAGCAATAAGCAATAAGAGGGTTCCATGTCGATTGACGACCTGAAGTCAAAAATCCCGGATTTCGCCAAGGATGTCCGCCTCAACCTGTCGTCCATGGCCAGCGACGAAACGCTGACCCCGCAGCAGAAATACGGTCTGTTCGTGGCTTGCGGCATTGCCTCGCGCAATGCGGATGTGCGCAAGGCGCTAACCGCCGAAGCCGCAGGCAAGGTCGACGCATCGGTGGTGCAGGCTGCAAAATCGGCTGCATCCGTCATGGGCATGAACAATGTCTATTATCGCTTCGTGCATCTGGCCTCGAACAAGGACTACCGCACATTGCCAGCCAAGCTGCGCATGAATGTGATCGGCAATCCGGGCGTGGACAAGGTCGATTTCGAACTCTGGTCGCTCGCGGTTTCGGCGATCAATGGTTGCGGCATGTGCATCGACGCGCATGAAGATGTGCTGCGCAAAGCTAACGTGACGACGGAAGTCATCCAGACGGCAGCGCGTTTTGCCGCGATCATCCAGTCGGTCGCGATTGCACTCGAAGCTGCCGACGTCGAATAGGCTTTCGGCAACGGAAACGAAAAAGCCCGCGTGGATTGCTCCACGCGGGCTTTTGTTTGGCTTTCAAACTTGGCTTTATTTGCCGCGATTGAACGAGATGAAGGCAAAGCCGACCAGCGAGATCAGGGCTGCGACCACCATGTAATAGCCGACATAGTCGAAGCTGTAATGGGTGGCGAGCCACGTCGCGATATAAGGCGCGACCGAAGCGCCGAGAATTCCGGCCAGATTGAAGGTCAGCGATGCGCCGGTGTAGCGTACCGAGGTCGGGAACGGTTCGGCCAGCGCCGCGCCGATCGGACCATAGGTCATGCCCATCAGGCCGAAACCGATGATGAGGAAGGCCAGAACGCCAGCCGTACCGCCCAGGAAAAGCGGTGCCATGATCAGGCCGTAGAGACCAATCAGGATCGTGACGACGATCATCACCGGGCGCATGCCATAGCGGTCGGACAGAATAGCCGACAGCGGAATGGTCAGGCCGAAGAACACGACGCCGATCATCTGCAGGACGAGGAATTCTTCACGGCTATAGCCCAGCGCACGCGTGCCCCAGCCGAGCGAAAACACGGTCATGAGGTAGAAAAGCACGAAGGTTGCAACGGCGGCGATGGTGCCGAGGAACAGGTTCAGCTTGTGCTGCTTGAACAGCGTGGCAACCGGCACTTCAACGCGTTCGGCCTTGTCGATGGCCTTCTGGAATTCCGGCGTTTCAGCGATCTTCAGGCGGATGAAGAGGCCGACCGCGACGAGAATTGCACTGGCGATGAACGGAACGCGCCAGCCAAAGGCGAAGAACTGTTCTTCGGTGAGAACTTCGGCCAGAAACAGGAAAATGCCCGTTGCCAGAATGAAACCGACCGGCGCGCCGAGCTGCGGGAACATGCCGTACCAGGTGCGCTTGCCTTCTGGCGCGTTTTCGGTGGCGAGCAGCACGGCGCCGCCCCATTCACCGCCGAGACCGAGACCCTGGCCGAGACGGCACAGCGCCAGCAGGAGAGCGGCCCAGACGCCGATGGATTCATAGGTCGGCAGGAAGCCGATGGCGACTGTGGAAATGCCCATGGTCATGAGCGCAGCCACGAGCGTTGCCTTGCGGCCGATCCTGTCACCGAAGTGACCGAACAGCGCGCCACCAATCGGGCGGGCAAAGAACGCGATAGCAAATGTGGCAAGCGATTGAAGCAGTGCCGAATTACCATCGCTAGCAGGGAAGAACAGATGCGGGAATACAATCACCGCTGCCGTTGCATAAATGTAAAAGTCGAAGAATTCGATCGTAGTGCCGATCATGCTTGCGGCCAGAACACGGCGCGCGGAATTTTGCTGCGGAACAACCGCTTGAGCGACAGTCATTTTCTTATCCGTTTTTGTGGGCTGTTATAATTGGGAGCAGCCTCGATGCGGTTCTTTAAAACCGTGTGATACGGAATCGCAAGCAGAAAAGGGGTTTTGCGTAATTTTATGAACGCGCAACTCTTCTTTTCGAAAGAAAAGTGAAAGTGCGAGCAAAATCATGGGATGTAAGAATAGGCCTTTCAATTGTCACATCGTGTCCCTAGATTCGGGTCGGATCAATAACCGGGCATCAATTCGGATGCGGAGATGCAGTTCGTGAAACAGAACATTGGCGGCAGACGCAATATGTGGGGTCTTTCCTTCCTGCATATGCCGTCGCGCGTGTTGCTGACGGTTTTGTCAGTGCTGTTTCTCGTTTCCACACAGCTTTGTTATGCCATGGCGCATGATACGCCGACAGCAGGCGTTTCTGTCGGCTGTCGTATGAGCAAACAACAATCCGCAGACAGCGCGATGCCCGTCTCCCACCATGGGGGACAACAGGCACCCATGGATCACGGAGCAAAGGCTCCGGTCGCTTGTGTGATGATGAGTTGCGGCTGTATTGTGCAGTTGAGCGCCGATATTGGCGCATTCGCGCCGTCACAGGATTTTGGTCATCCGCCACTCGTTGCCGCACTGAGCAGCAATGCCCGCCATGACCTTCTGCGACCTCCAATAACACTTCCGCTTTAATCGCTCAAAACGCTGTCGATCCATCGGCGGCGACAGGATTATTGTCTGGAATTCTATTTGGAGACTTCACTATGCGTGGATTAACTCGCCGCCGCCTGCTCGCGCTCGGCGCGGGCGCGGCAAGCTTCGCCGCTGTTCGCCCTTTGACCGGCTTTGCGCAGGATGCGCATCAGAATATGGGCCACGGCGCCATGGAAATGGCCCCATCGGGCAAGGCGCAGAGCCTGCCCGTTCCGCCTTTGCTGGAACCCGATGCTTCCGGCGTCGTCCGGCTCAAGATCGGCAAGGGTCGTCATTCCTTCGCGCCGGGCAGCGATGCGGCTTCTGCCGGTATCAACGGAACCTATCTCGGCCCCGTCGTCCGGCTCAAGAATGGCGAAAACGTAACGCTTGCCGTCGAAAACGACATGGACGAGGAGACGACCCTGCATTGGCACGGGCTGTTCGTTCCGTCGAACCTTGACGGTGGGCCGCACAATCTTGTTCCGGCGGGAGGCCGCTGGGAACCAAGGGTAACGGTCAACCAACCGGCTTCGTTCAACTGGTTTCACCCGCATCTGCACGGCGGCACCGCCCGTCAGGCGCATATGGGCATTGCCGGGTTGATGATCGTCAGCGACGGCAAGGATGCCGAGCGAGGCCTGCCGGAAACCTATGGTGTGGACGATATTCCGCTGGTACTTCAGGACCGCCGTGTCATCGAAGGCGACAAGGTCTATCAGCCCGATATCATGGATCTGATGCACGGTTTTCGCGGGAACCGGCTGATCGTCAATAGCGTCATCTCGCCGGAAGCGAAGGTGCCCGCGGCAGTGGTGCGCCTGCGCATTCTCAACGGTGCCAATGCGCGCAATTTCCATGTGCGTTTCAGCGATAATCGTCCGCTGCATGTGTTTGCTTCCGATGGTGGCTTTACCGGCAAGCCGGAAGCCGTCGAACGGCTAACGATCAGCCCCGGCGAGCGTTATGAGGCGCTCGTCGATTTTTCGACGGGAGGCAATAGTGTCGAACTTCTGACCGCAAGCGATGACAGCGGCGGCGACGACCAGATGCTGATGCGGTTCAGCGTCGATAGCGCGCTTAAGGGAGGGGTCAAGGACATTCCGGCAAGTCTTGAAGCACCGGAAGCGCCAGACCCCGACAAATCGGTGCGCAGGCGTTCATTCTTCTTTGATGAGCGCATGGCTGAAAACATGAAGCTGATGATGCAAAAGCCTGCCGCAGACCCCCATGCTGGCCACAGGATGGGCCCGATGGATATGGGCGCCATGCAGGGCGGGGAGATGGACCACGACATGATGCATGGTAGCCGTTCATCCGCAGATACCGGTCCGGCGCTGGATGCGATGACGTCCGGTGTGCGCATGGCGATTGCGGGCGAACCTTTCGACATGAAGCGTATCGATGTGGAGGCCAGGCTGGGCTCATGGGAAATATGGGAACTGACCACGAAGGAAATGGCGCATCCGTTCCATATCCACGGTGCCTCTTTCCGTATCCTGACGTTGAACGGCAAGGCTCCGCCCGCCCATCAGTCGGGTTGGAAAGACACAGCGCTGATTGATGGCAAGGCCGAGCTTCTGGTACACTTCGACCGTGAAGCGGTGCGCAGTCATCCATTCATGTTCCATTGTCATGTGCTGGAGCATGAAGATGTCGGCATGATGGGGCAGTTCGTAACTGTCTGATCCAATATCGGATTGCGCGGCGGAACACTGCCGCGCAATCTTTTGCAAACTTTATAAACCGAACAATTTGTCGATCCATACGTTAGTTTTTATCCCGAAACTAATTTGAGGATGGAGGAGACGATGCGCAGCTTGATTTTAGGTTCGTTACTGGCGCTTGCGACTGTGCCCGCCTTTGCGGACGACGTCAGCGTGAAAATGTTTGAGGCGCTGCCCGCAGGGCAGGGCAAGGAACTCGGCACGATTACGATTTCGCAAACCGCTGATGGCCTGCAGTTTACACCCAATTTGCAGGGCATAGCAGCGGGGGAACATGGTTTCCATGTCCACGAAAAGGGAAGCTGCGCACCGGCGGAAAAGGACGGCAAGACCGCTCCCGCAGAGGCGGCTGGCGGCCATTATGACCCCGGCCATACCAAGCATCACATGGGGCCTGAGGGCGAGGGCCATATGGGCGACCTGCCGCTGTTGAAGGCCGATGCGGACGGCAAGGTTACGGGTAGCGTGGTTTCGCCGCGTCTCAAATCGTTGGATGAAATCAAGGGTCGCGCCCTGATGGTCCATGTTGGCGGCGATAATTATGCGGATAAACCGAAGCCGCTTGGCGGTGGCGGCGCGCGCTTCGCCTGCGGCGTGATTGAATAACTCGCGCCGAATTCCCCGGAGCTGTCAGCTCCGGGGAAAGCATATTGGGCTTAGCCCCAGGTTTCGATGCGCAGTTTTGACCCATCGGAAAAGCGGGAAATATGGAACGGCGATGGATCGACCACAGGCGTTTCACCGCTCACCATATCCGCAACCAGACGGCCAGCGCCGGGGCCGATGCCGAAGCCGTGGCCGGAGAAGCCGGTCGCAACGATAAGGCCCTCAACGCCCGGAATCGGGGAAATGGTCGGAATGATATCCGGCATGGTGTCGATCAAGCCCGCCCATTCCTGTGCAATCGAGACGGAAGCAAAGGCGGGGATCGCCTGTTTCAGCTTCGACAGAATTGCTGCATTGGCGGCCCGGTGCGGTTCGGGGTCGAGCGTGCGGATTCTCTCGAAGACCGAGACCTGATCGGCGGGGCGCAGCTTCCACTGGAAGGCTTCTTCGAAGAAGCGCTTTCCGAAACGGAAACGCACATTGAACCACTCTCCACTGGATAGCGAAGGGATAAAATCTTTCAGATAGCGGAAGCTGTCGGGAACGATATCGGCAATCGAGCCGCCGAGGCTGGCGACCGTATAGCCGCCGTCCATCCGCTTGCGCAGCGCGAAATCCGAATAGGCAATGGCGGGTTCCACACCGGCATCAATCGGCGTGGTGCGGAAAACCGACGAGCGAACCTTGAGTTGCGGCAGGCGGGCATTGAACTCCGAGATAATCAGGCGCGACCATGCGCCACCAGCCACAACGACCGCCTCACAACGCACGCGGCCCTTTTCCGTCAGAACGGCAGTCACGCGGCCATTGGTCGTTTCGATGCCGCGTACCGCGCAATTCTGCATAATGACGGCACCGTCTTCCTGCGCCTTGGCGGCAAAGGCGGGCACAGCCTTTTGCGGCTCTGCGCGACCGTCAAGCGGCGTGATCATGCCGCCAGCAAGGCGACGCGTCAGGCCCGGAGCCAGCGCTTCGGCCTGCTGGCTGTTCAGAATGTCGGTTTCAATGCCATGCTCGCGCGCAGCGGCAATCCATTGTTCGTAGAGCGCCATCTGTTCGGCTTTTTCAGCCGCATAGGCAATACCGGTCACACGGAAGCCGGTTTCGCGGCCCGTGCGCTCGTTCATTCCGTCCCAAAGCCGCATGCTTTCGACGATCAGCGGCATTTCACGGGTATCGCGGCCCGTGCGGCGGCACCAGCCCCAGTTGCGGCTGGACTGTTCGCCTGCGATTTCACCCTTTTCGAACAGGGCGACCGGGATGCCACGTTCGGCCAGAAACAGGGCGGTGGAAACACCGATGACGCCGCCGCCGATAATGGCGATTTTCGTTTCTTGCGGCAGGCGTTCGGCTGTCGCGACCTTGTCCGTGACGGGGCCCATGGTCATTCTCCTAAGGTATGATAAGGCATGCGGAAAGCTTGCGGAACATGCTCCGCTTTTTGCTTGCAATCAACCAAGTTGATACCCAAAGCAATATCGAAATCCGAAAAAGATGGGGCCGCTATCCGGTTCTTGAGGAATTCTGTCCTGTTTTGGTGGCGAAGCCGCTAAACACGCTTTATAGCGAGGGAATGGACAAGGGGATTCCGGTCAGGCATGGACGTGCGAAATCAGGTTGAGCAATTGCAGGAAGAGGCCAGTGCATCCGGTCCGGCTCTGACGCTTTCCAGCGTTACCCGCCAGTTTGGCCCTGTCCTTGCGCTCAACAATGTGTCGCTTGACGTGCAGGCCGGTGAAATCATCTGTCTCGTGGGCCATTCCGGCTGCGGCAAGACCTCCATGCTGCGCATTATCGCCGGTATCGACGCGCCCGATGGCGGCTTGCTGACCATGGGCGGCAATGTGCTCGCCTCTCCAACCACATTCGTCGAACCCGATAAGCGCAATATCGGCGTGGTCTTTCAGGATTATGCGCTGTTTCCGCATCTGAGCGTTCGCGACAATGTCATGTTCGGTCTGCGCAAGATGCGCCGCGATTTGGCTGAGGGCCGCGTGCGCGAACTGCTTGAACTTGTGGGCCTGTCGCATATGGCCGACCGCTATCCGCACATGTTGTCGGGCGGCGAGCAGCAGCGCGTGGCGCTGATCCGCGCGCTGGCGCCAAAGCCGCATCTTTTGTTGATGGACGAGCCGTTTTCCAATCTCGACCGGGGCCTGCGGGCAAAGGTGCGCCGCGAGACGGTCGGCCTGTTGCGGGCGCTTGGCACCACGGCAATTATCGTGACGCATGAGGCGGAAGAAGCGCTTTCGACCGGAGACCGCGTTGTGCTGATGCGTTCGGGCGAGATCGTTCAAAGCGGCACCGCGCGTGATCTTCATGATCGTCCTGAAAGCCGCTATGCCGCAGACTTCTTTTGCGATTTCAACGTCATTCCGGGTGTGGTGCAGAGCAATGCGGTGGAAACTGTTTACGGCAATTTCAAAGCGCCGCAAGCGCTGCAATCCGTGAAAGACGTGTCCGTCTATCTGCGTCCTGCCGATCTGCATATCGTCGCGGATGATGAGGCTGATCCCACCGATCTGCGCTGCCTGATCGAGATGCGCACCTTTCTGGGTGAAACGGAGGAACTGGTGCTCCATGCCGACGCCGCGCCGCTGCGTTTACGCCTGCGCACGCCGGTCCATGTGCCGAATACGGTCAATCACGTGTTTGTTCGTTTCGACCGCGACAAGGCCTTGATCTTCCACAGCTGATTCCAATTGGTTCGCATTTGCGTGGCAGGGCGATTGACCGGGCCAGAAACTGCTCATATAAGTTGATTGCATAACTCATCATTTTATTTGGAACCATTCCAAACGGAGGTAAAATGCCTATTTTCGCGCGTGCCAGCCTTGCTCTCGTTGCAGCGACTTTTCTATCTGGAACTGCTTCCGCCAATGAGGTGAATATCTACACGACGCGCGAACCGGGCCTCATTCAGCCTCTGCTGGACGCATTCAAGGCTTCGACGGGCATCACGGTCAACACCGTGTTCTTGAAGGATGGTCTGGCCGAGCGCGTCGCATCGGAAGGCGCAAGCTCTCCTGCCGATATTCTGATGACGGTCGATGCGGGCAATCTCGTTGATCTCGCAGAAAAGGGGCTGACCCAGCCGGTCGAATCCAAGACCCTGAACGAAGCCGTGCCGGAGCAGCTTCGTGACGCCAAGGGCAACTGGTATGCCCTGTCGCTGCGCGCCCGCGTGGTTTATGCGTCGAAGGATCTGGAACTCGACGCCATCAATTATGAAGACCTGTCCGATCCGAAGTGGAAGGGCAAGATCTGCATCCGCTCCGGTCAGCATCCTTACAACACCGCGCTTTTCGCCGATTACATCGCCCATTACGGCGCTGAAAAGACCGAAGCCTGGCTGACCGGCCTGAAGGCCAATCTGGCCCGCAAGGCTGCCGGTGGTGACCGCGATGGCGCCAAGGATATTGTCGGCGGAATTTGCGATATCGCCGTTGCCAATTCCTATTATGTCGGCCTGATGCGTTCGGGTAAGGGCGGCGATGAGCAGAAGGGCTGGGGCGAGGGCATCAAGGTCATCCTCCCGACTTTCAAGGATGGCGGCACGCAGGTCAATATCAGCGGCGCAGCCGTGGCCAAGAATGCCCCGCATAAGGAAGAGGCTGTCAAGCTTCTCGAATATCTGGTTTCCGACGAAGCGCAGAAGATTTATGCCGAGGCCAATTACGAATATCCGGTGAAGCCGGGCGCTCCGGTCGATGCGATTGTAAAGTCGTTTGGCGAATTGAATATCGACAAGGTTCCGCTGACCCAAATCGTCAGCCATCGCAAGGAAGCCAGCGAACTGGTTGATAAGGTTGGTTTCGACAACTAAAACCAGAATGACAGTATGAACAAAGCGCCGGTGCTTCATGCGCCGGCGTTTCAGTATAACGAGCACAATGACACCTATGCCCGCCACAGCACGACGTTCGCTTTTCCGGCCTGCAAGGGCGGGGCGCGTCTGGCTTTGGGCTTCAGCGGTGATTGCGCTTCTTGTTTTCCTGCCGGTTCTGGCGCTCGCTCGCGAAGCTTTGCAGGGTTCGGCAGGCCTGTGGCAGCATCTGTTCGCGACATTGTTGCCGACAGCCTTTGCCGATACGATCATTCTTCTGCTTGGCGTCGGCTTCATTGCCGCGCTCGTCGGGACGTCGATGGCGTGGCTGGTGACAGCCTATGATTTTCGCGGGCGCGGTATTCTGGAATGGGCGCTGCTGCTGCCGCTGGCGGTGCCGACCTATATCGTCGCCTATACCTATCTGGACATTCTTCATCCGATAGGGCCGGTGCAGGGCGCAATTCGCTATATTTTGGGCTTTGATAGCCCGCGCCAGTTCCGCTTGCCGGATATTCGCTCGATGACCGGCTGCATTCTGCTGCTGGGCTTCGTGCTCTATCCTTATGTTTATATCCCGACCCGGGCGATGTTTCTGACGCAGTCGGCGAGCCTCATGGATGCCGCACGAACCCTTGGCGTCAGTCGCCGCGGCATTTTCTGGCGGGTGGCGTTGCCGCTGGCGCGTCCCGCTGTTGCCGTTGGTGTCAGCCTCGCCTTGATGGAAACGCTGAACGATGTGGGCGCGGCTGAGTTTCTCGGCGTTCGCACGCTGACCGTATCGATCTACACGACATGGATCACGCGATCCGATCTGCCGGGCGCGGCACAGCTGGCGCTGGCTTTGCTGCTGATCGTGGTGGCGCTGGTGTCGCTGGAGCGTTGGGCGCGGCGCAAACAGCGCTTTGCTTCCAACATCCGCCATTCGCGCGGTTTTGAACCATCGAAGGTTTCAGCAGCCAGAGGGCTGGGGCTGTTTGCTATCGGGTCTTTGCCGGTGGTCATCGGCTTTGTCGGACCGGCGCTCTATCTGCTTATCGAAGCAATCAAGCGCGCCCGCTTCGCAGGCATATCGCCGCGTCTTGCCGGGGAGGCGGTCAACACGCTGCTGCTGGCCTCGATTGCGACAGCGATTGTGCTGGTCTGTGGCATGGCGGTTGCTTATGCGGTGCGTCTGTTTCCAGGCGCTTCCTCCCGCTGGTTCTATCGCCTGTCGACCATGGGCTATGCCGCCCCCGGTACGGTGATTGCCATTGGTATTCTCGTCGTTTCGGGCAGCTTCGATCATGTGTTCAACCAACTGGCCGGGTATCTTCTCGGCGTTCCCGCCGGTCTGATCCTGATCGGTTCGGGTGCCGCTGTGGTTTATGCCTATGGGGTGCGGTTTATGGCCATCGCCGCTGGCGGCATCGATGCCGGGCTGGAGCGCATTCCGCTGTCGCTCGATCATGCATCGCGCACGCTTGGACGAAGCGTGACGGCGACATTCCGCTCCGTGCATCTGCCGCTCTCCAGAACGGCAATTGTTGCAGCCGGATTGCTGGTTTTCGTGGACTGTGTGAAGGAGCTGCCCGCGACTTTGCTTCTCCGCCCGCTCAATATGGAAACTTTCGCGACGCATCTTTACGGCGAAGCCGCCCGCGGTACATATGAAGAAGCGTCGATTGCCGCACTTGCCATTGTGGTGATCGGTATTGTGCCGGTTATCCTGCTTGCGCGGGTAGGCCGTAGGACTGTCGATTCCGCGCGTCAATATTAAAATTGTCTAATATAGTAAGTGTCTTAAGTATAGACCTTATACCCTGGTATCGCTTGGCTTTTATGCTCGAATTTATGATTGCTTAAGTAGTGTAGGCTAAAGAAAATCCTGTTATATAATAAAACTACCAATATGCTTCGGTCAGGGCCGACGCGGCCTTGCGCGAATGAGAGCGGGGGCGTGACGTGTTCAAAGTTATCGAATGCATATCCGTACAGCACGACAGATCTATCGTCATCCTGGCCGCCCTCATTTCCTTCATAGGTGTCTTTGCGTTTTTTCTTCTGCTGGCGAGAGCGGGCGAATGCGCCGATCATCGCCGTGACAGCTGGCTCGCAACCGCTGCCTTTGCAGGCGGCTTGAGCGTCTGGGCAACGCATTTCGTTGCGATGCTCGCCTATCAGGGCACGGTGGCGATCGAGTTTGACCTCATCATCACGACGCTTTCAGCTGTGATTGCCATTGCCGGTTTCTGGGTCATACTTCGCTTGCTCAATTTCGACAGCGTCAAGGCAAACCTGTTTGCAGGATTTTGTGGCGCGCTGGTGATCGCCGCAATGCATTTCACCGGCATGGCCGCAATCCGGGCTGCTGCGACAGTCCAGTTTGATGCAGTGCCTATCATCGTCGGCGCGGTTGTCTCCACCCTGTTGCTGGCTGGCGCTTTCGAGGTGATGCGTCTCTCAGGCCGTTGGATGCGCATTTCCCTTGCCACGGTTCTCGGCGTCGGCTCGATCTGCGTCCTGCATTTCACCACCATGTCGTCCAGCACTTTGATACCCGATCCAAGCCTGCCTGCGGCTGATCCGCTGGGTACGGGCCGCATGTGGATCGTCGGCGCTGTGGCGACGGTCTCTTGCTTCATCGCGTTCATGACTGTCGCTGCCGTATTCATCGACCGTTACATGACGGATTTGAAGGGCTTTGCCAATGCGACGCTGGACGGGCTTGCCGTCATCCGCGACGACCGGATCGTCGAAGTGAATGCGCGCTTTTCGCGTTTGATGAACAGCACTGAAAAGGCGCTGATCGGGCGTTCGCCAGAGGATTTGCTGCTGACGGCAGATGGTCTGCCCGCCGCCGCGCCGCGCACGGCTGCGGTCGAGGCGACTCCCCGGCAGGAAAATGACGAGCGGATTTTCGAACTCGCCGTCCACACGATTGAATATCAGGGCAAGGCCTGTGAAGTGCTCGCCGTGCGAGACCTGACGGAAAAGCACGCCGCGCAGCGTCAGATCGAGCATATGGCGAACCATGATGCGCTGACCGATCTTCCCAATCGCGCCTTTTTCGAACAGCGCCTGTCCAATGCCGTAGGCGGACGCTCGCAGCAGCGTTGCGCCGTCTTCGCGCTCGATCTCGACCGGTTCAAGGCGGTGAACGATATTTTCGGTCATGCGCAGGGCGACCGGGTGTTGAAAACCGTTGCCAATATTCTGCGGCGCACGATTAGCGGCGTCGATACGGCGGCGCGCATTGGCGGCGACGAGTTCGTGATCCTGCAGGTCGGCGTGCCGCAGCCTTCAGGCGCGCGCAAGCTTGCCGAGCGGATATTGGACGAATTTAAAAAGGAAATGAATATGATCGCCGATCAGACGGCGGTGGGCGTCAGTATCGGTGTTGCGATCTATCCGACCGATGGCCGTGATGCCGAAACGCTCCGCCACGCTGCCGACGTCGCGCTTTACCGCGCAAAGACTAGCGGCAAGGGCATGGTTGCGTTCTATTCGCCGGAAATGGATCGCGAGATTACCGAGCGGCGGCAGCTGGAAGCCGATCTGCGGCAGGCCATGTCGCGCGGTCAGATAACAATCGCCTACCAGCCGCTGATCGGAACCGCCGACGGTTCCTGCAAGGGCTACGAAGCGCTGTTGCGCTGGACGCATCCGGAGCGCGGAACCATTCCGCCGGAAGTGTTCATTCCGATTGCCGAGGAAACCGGTGTCATTATCGCCCTTGGCGAATGGGTGCTGCGGGAAGCATGCCGGACGGCAGCAAGCTGGGACCGGCACCTGACGGTCGCCGTCAATGTGTCTCCGATCCAGTTTCGCCTGACCAATCTGCCTGAGACAGTCGCCGCCATTCTGGATGAAACCGGACTTGAGGCCTATCGGCTGGAACTTGAAGTTACGGAAGCGGCACTCATCAAGGACAGGCCCACCACGCTGGAACTGCTGCGCCGGATCAAGAAACTGGGCGTGCGCATCGTGATGGACGATTTCGGCACCGGCTATTCCTCGCTGAACAACCTCCAGAGCTTCCCATTCGACAAGATCAAGATCGACCGCAGCTTCATCAATACGATGGAAACCGATGTCAGTTCCCACGCGATTGTGCGGGCAATTGTCGGGCTTGGGCGCAGTCTCGATCTGCCCGTCGTAGCGGAAGGTATCGAAAATTTTCATCAGCACCGCATGGTGATCGAAGAGGGCTGCGCACAGGTGCAGGGTTTCCTGTTCGGGCGCCCCGCACAGGCGCCAGGCATGGCCGACCCGTCAGAAATTGTTCCCTACAAGAAATTTGTGGACAAATAAAACGTTCCGCCTTGCTTGCTGCGGCGAATAAAGTGGAGCTTCGGAAGCGGCTCCCGGGCTCTCTATACTCTGCCAAATTGTTACAAGGCTGTTACATGACAGTCGCGCGATGTGCTTTCAGGGCGCGTCCGGCGGCCTGCGCGTCGGTAGCGCCAAGACAAATAATCCAAGACTATCAAAGGGGTTGCCACAGCACCCGTATCGGAGGGGAGCGGGGATAGTATAATGTTTTCAACACGATATTTCGCGTGATCGCAATAATATGTGAATTTATTACAAGGAGCTTTCCGTGCTTCTAACACGTTGAAGCCACAAATTGACAGCTCAATGGGGCTGAAGCATCGGGCAAGAAACGACATCGTTTTGGAAAGCACGGTGTAAAGGAAAGTAAACAATACCTTCGATCCGGAAGGAAAAGCCATGTGGCGGCTTTTGACCTGACGTATCGCGGCTTAAGTTGGATGATAGATACAATGCTTACTTCGCAGCAATGGCTCCCGGTCGAATTGCTCAACATCGGGCTGGCCGCGGCTCTTTTCTTCGCCTGCCTTGTCCACTCTCTGTGGAAGGCGGTCTTCGATGAACTCAATCCGGTTTTCTGGCGCCGCACGGCTGCCCTTTTGTGGGCTGGTGTCGTGGTCGTCGCGCTGAGCGGCGGGCTGGACAGCTTCGACTGGGTACAGGCAATCGGCTGGATGCTCGTCGCCGGTGGCGTTGCCGCAACGGTGGTTCGCGCCGGTCTTTCCTATTATCGCCAGTATTGCGCGCAGAACCCGCAGGGTGTCTTCGGTCGTCGCACGCGGCTTTCGGGACGGTGAGCCTTATGTTTGCAAGAACCGAAACAATGCCCTTGCGGCAACACCGCCCTTATAGCCTGCGCTCGTTCTTTATCCGCGCTTTTGGCTCTGCACGATCCCGTAAATATTCGTAGAACGGGCGCCGGAGCGGCAATAGGCGAAGAACGGCCCTTCTGCCTCGTCAAGCGCCGCCGCCATGGCATGGACATCATCCTGCGTCAGCTGGCCGCCAACCACCGGAATGTAATAGGTGGCGAGGCCAGCTTTCTCTGCAACACGCGCAATTTCTGCAAAATCCGGCTGTTCCGGGCCGCCTTCGCCATCGGGACGGTTGCAGATGATCGTCTGAAAGCCTTCTGCCGCAATGTCGCGTACGTCATCGGGCGAAATCTGGCCCGAGACTGAGTAATTATCGTCGATCTGGCGAATATCCATTTTATCCTCGCTATCGGCGCTGCCTTTCATACACAATATATTCGGGCGATGGCCGAAATACTTGTGCTGCATGCCTGTTCGCTGGCACCATACATAAAACCCGATATGATGCTACAGCAAACTGTAGCAATGTGTCGGGATGCGCAAACAGCAGGCAAGAGAAATGACAATACCCAAGATCAGTCAGGATGTGGTGCGCCTCGCACATCGCGTTTCGGGCTTCCAGGAAGGGCACCGCGCCGTGCCCGAGGAAGTGCCGGTCGCGATGAGCTACAACGGCTCCACACAGGCTGTCATGATGGCGACCCCATCCGATCTGGAGGATTTCGCGGTCGGGTTCAGTCTGACCGAAGGTATTATCGACGATGCCGGCCAGATTGAAAGCATCGAGCTTGTCGCATTCGCGGAAGGCGTGGATGTGCAGATGCGCCTTGCTGAATTGCCGGAACAGCGGCTGGCGGCGCGTCGCCGTTTCATGGCTGGCCCGGTTGGCTGCGGACTATGCGGCATCGATTCCATCGAACAGGCCTTGCGCCCGGTGAAGCCGCTCGCGGTGGACGGCTACCGTTTTTCGGCGAGCACCATTGCCATCGCGATGGCGGCACTCGGGCGTGAACAACAATTGAATGCGATCACCCATTCGGTTCACGCAGCTGGTTTCTACACACCGCAGCAGGGATTGATTGCTGCGCGTGAGGATGTTGGCCGGCATAATGCGCTGGACAAGCTCGTTGGCGCTCTGGCGCGTAGCGAGTTCGCAACCGGATGCGGCATAACCGTGATCACGAGCCGGGTATCCGTTGAAATGGTGCAAAAGGCAGTGAAGCTTGGCGCGCCGGTTCTTGCGGCTATTTCAGCGCCCACGGCACTCGCCATTCGCACGGCACAGGAGGCCAATCTCACTCTGGTCGCCATCGTGCGCGGCGAAGAATTCGATATCTACACCCATGGCGAGCGTATTGTGGTCGACTGAGATACGGCCCCGCATGGCGGGGCCGTTCCTGTGAGCGATCAAACCAATGCGGCGATACGGCTGTGTTCGCCGACGATCTGCAAGGCCGCGTGAGCGGCTTCGACACCCTTCACCTTGAAATGGTTGAAGAAGAAGTCGTGATGCTCCTTGCTGTCATGGAAATGATGCGGGGTCAGAACGACGCTCAGCACCGGCACTTCGGTTTCCAGCTGCACCTGCATCATGCCGTTGATGACGGCAGTGGCCACGAAATCATGGCGATAGATGCCGCCATCGATGACGAATGCGGAGCCGACGATGGCTGCATACTGGCCGGTCTTGGCAAGCGTCTTGGCATGAAGCGGAATTTCGTAAGCGCCGGGAACATCGAAGACGTCCACTTCGACATTGGTGCCGGTTTGGGCGGCGAGTTCCGCGATAAAGCTCTTGCGGGCTTCGTCGACAATGTCGGCGTGCCAGCGGGCCTGAATGAATGCAACTTTGAAGGAAGTCTTGTTCGGATAGCTCTGGTTCATAGGTTCCTCAAGAAACTAGAATCAGGGCGCACAAAGGAACGCATTGCTCGCGTCGGGAGACGCAATTCGTCACGCTCTTTTGCTCTCTTTCATCCGGACTATACCGTCGGCTCCGGCATCTCACCGGATCTGCTGACCCTGACAGAAGAAGCGAATCAGCTTCCTTCTTTCAGGCGCTCGCGGGCTTAGAAATCGCTTTCCATACCGCCGGTGGGGAATCTCACCCCGCCCCGAGAACAAGCCCACGCACTATTGCGAGAGCACCCTTAAATTAAGTGGCGGCTGCGATCTTGTCCAGTCGGTTCACAGGATTTTTATCCCATTAAAGAGCGTGCAGCGTCATTTTTGGTCTACGGAAATTCAAACGTTTAGGCGCTAGCCGCAACAGCTCCCCAAAAAAGCCTAAATGCCTCATTTCTCATGCGAAATTGCCCGCAGAAAAGGGCAGCAAATTTTAATCGATTAAATTTTTCACTATTTATCATATCTGCCGTATTGACACCCATCAGGGGTTTCAGCCTATCCTAAGCATTACATCTTGTCGGTTGGATGCGGTTCATCCATAAAAGACAACGTTGTCAATTGGGGTGAGGCGGCGTAAAGATGGTATGGAGGACATCGCAGCACGTCGTGTCGTTTGGCCGGGGTATCCGGCGGGGATCATCTCCCTGTGTCGGGTTGCGGCAGTGAATGAGGAGGAGCCGGTTGTATGGAGCGACCGGTTTCAGTTTGCGCCTGAAGGCGCGGACAGGACGAAGGAAATATAAGTTTCGTTTGTTTCTACGGGAGGTAGACATGCATAAACTTCTGAAACTCGCCGCTATGGGCACCGCTGCCTGCGCTTTGCTCGCCGGAATGGCGCCTGTCGCAAATGCACAGGATGCCAAGCAGAATGTTGAGGTTCTGCACTGGTGGACCGCTGGCGGTGAAGCTGCCGCGCTCGATGTTCTCAAGAAGGACCTCGAAAAGAAGGGCATCAGCTGGACTGACATGCCGGTTGCAGGCGGTGGCGGCACCGAAGCCATGACCGTTCTGCGCGCCCGCGTTACCGCTGGCAACGCACCGACCGCCGTGCAGATGCTCGGTTTCGACATTCGCGACTGGGCCGAGCAGGGCGCTCTTGGCAATCTCGATGAAGTTGCCAACAAGGAAGGCTGGGACAAGGTCATTCCGGCTCCGTTGCAGGCATTCGCCAAGTATGAAGATCACTGGATCGCCGCGCCTGTGAATGTCCACACCACCAACTGGATGTGGATCAACAAGGCCGCGCTCGACAAGGCAGGCGGCAAGGAACCGGCAAACTGGGATGAGTTGATTGCGCTTCTCGACAAGTTCAAGGAGCAGGGCATCACGCCAATCGCCCACGGTGGCCAGCCTTGGCAGGATGCGACGATCTTCGACGCTGTCGTGCTTTCGTTCGGCACCGATTTCTACAAGAAGGCCTTCATCGATCTCGACCCGGAAACGCTGGGCAGTGATACGATGAAGCAGGCTTTTGACCGTATGACCAAGCTGCGCAGCTATGTCGATGACAACTTCTCCGGTCGCGACTGGAACCTGGCTTCGGCCATGGTCATCGAAGGCAAGGCCGGTCTGCAGTTCATGGGCGACTGGGCCAAGGGCGAATTCGTGAAGGCCGGCAAGAAGCCGGGCACGGATTTCGTCTGCATGCGCTATCCGGGCACGCAGGGCGCGGTGACCTTCAACTCCGACATGTTCGCGATGTTCAAGGTTTCCGACGACAAGATCCCGGCGCAGATGGAAATGGCATCGGCTGTTGAAAGCCCGACCTTCCAGTCGGCCTTCAACGTGGTCAAGGGCTCGGCGCCTGCACGCACCGACGTGCCGAACACCGACTTCGATGCTTGCGGCCAGAAGGCTATCGCCGACCTGAAGGAAGCCGATGGCAAGGGCACGATGCTGGGTTCCATGGCGCATGGCTATGCCAATCCGGCAGCCGTCAAGAACGCGATCTACGACGTGGTGACCCGCGAGTTCAACGGACAGCTCTCTTCGGAAGATGCTGTCAAGGAACTCGTCTCGGCTGTCGCTGCAGCGAAGTGATGCGCTGAATAGGCGTCCGGGAAGTTTAAACCTCCCGGACGTTTTTTATCCGGCCCGGATTCTCCGACCGGCGCAGCAATATCGTAACTAATCAAGCATTGCATGATGTTGTCTTGCATGGTTCCATCTGAACCGGTGAAGGCATCTCGGACCAACGCATTTTGCAGCCGGGTCGCGATCCGGTCTTGCATAAATGCCGCTGAAACGATCGTCTCCAATACGCCTTCATGGGGCATCAGGAGCGGCGCAAACTGGGTGGCGCAAATATGCAGCGTAACAGCCGATTGCAGGAAATCATCCCCAAGCTGGTCTTGGCTCCGAGTTTCCTGATCGTCCTCGTCTTCGTCTA
Source organism: Ochrobactrum soli (assembly GCF_003664555.1). Taxonomy (NCBI): domain Bacteria; kingdom Pseudomonadati; phylum Pseudomonadota; class Alphaproteobacteria; order Hyphomicrobiales; family Brucellaceae; genus Ochrobactrum; species Ochrobactrum soli. Next base: position 172,224 of record NZ_RCHH01000006.1, read on the forward strand.
CGGGTTTATCATCTATACCGGCGTGCTTTCGCTGACCAACAGCCGCATGCTGCCATCCTACGGCTTCGTGGGATTGTCCAATTATGAGAAACTCTGGGCGCTGCCGCATTGGTGGCGGGCGATCACCAATCTGGCGATTTTCGCGTCGCTCTATATCATCATCTGCTCGGTGATCGGCCTGTTTCTGGCCATTCTGCTCGACCAGAAGATCCGCGGCGAAGGCTTTTTGCGTCCGATCTATCTCTACCCGATGGCCCTTTCCTTCATCGTGACCGGCACGGCATGGAAGTGGTTTCTCGATCCGGGCATCGGGCTTGAAAACACCATGCATCTGTGGGGTTGGGAAAGTTTTTCCTTCGGCTGGATCAAGAGCAACACCATGGCGATCTACTGTCTGGTGATCGCCGCCGTGTGGCAATCGTCGGGTTTCGTGATGGCGATGTTTCTTGCCGGCCTACGCGGCGTTGATAATGAAATCATCAAAGCGGCCCAGATCGACGGCGCTTCGACCGCCACGATCTATCGCCGCATCATTATTCCGCTGATGCGCCCGGTATTTCTGTCGGCCTTTGTCGTGCTGGCGCATCTGGCGATCAAGGCCTACGATCTGGTGATCGCGCTGACCGGCGGCGGGCCGGGGCAGGCGACCGAACTTCCGGCGACATTCATGTATTCCTATACGTTCACCCGTAACCAGATGGGCATTGGTGCTTCGTCAGCGATTATCATGCTGGCGATGATCTTCTCTATCATCATTCCCTATCTCTATTCGGAAATTCGCGGAGGGTCGCGGTCATGAGCGCCCAGTCGCAAGATAACGCCATCAACAGCGGAAAGCTGACGCGAGCGCTGATCTACACCGCGCTGCTGCTCTTCGCCTTTTATTATCTGTTGCCGCTCTATGTGATGCTGGTCAACTCGTTCAAGCCGCTGGAAGAAATCCGTCAGGGCGGCATGTTGAACTTGCCGCAGCAATGGACCATCGAGCCCTGGCTTTCGGCCTGGTCCACGGCGCAGATCGGTGTGCAGCCTACCGGACTGAAGCCGTTCTTCATCAATTCCATTTTGATGGTCGTGCCTGCCGTGGCAATCTCCACGATCATCGGCGCGTTGAATGGTTACGTGCTGACTAAATGGCGCTTTCGCGGCTCGAACATCTTCTTCGGACTGCTGCTTTTGTCATGCTTCATTCCGTTCCAGATCGTGCTCATCCCCATGGCGCGTGTGCTCGGGCTTTTCGGCATTGCCGGAACGATATGGGGCCTCATCATGGTGCACGTCATCTATGGTCTCGGCTTCACGACCCTCTATTTCCGCAACTATTACGAAGCGTTCCCGACCGAGCTGGTGCGTGCCGCGCAGATTGATGGCGCAAGCTTTTTCCAGATTTTCTGGCGCATTTTGCTGCCGTCGTCGGGGCCGATCATCGTGGTGTCGGTGATCTGGCAGTTCACCAATATCTGGAACGACTTCCTGTTCGGCGCGTCCTTCTCCGGCGCGCACTCCACGCCGATGACGGTTGCGCTCAACAACCTCGTTTCGTCTTCCACAGGCGTCAAGGAATATAACGTCCATTTCGCGGGCGCCATTCTGGCGGCTCTGCCGACGCTGATCGTCTATATCGTATCTGGCCGCTACTTCGTGCGCGGTCTGATGTCCGGTGCCGTCAAGGGATAAGTTCAATATGTCATTTCTGAAAATTACCGATCTCTACAAATCCTATGGCACCGTCTCGATCCTGAAAAACATCAATATCGAGATTGAAGAAGGCGGCTTTCTGGTTCTCGTTGGCCCGTCGGGTTGCGGCAAGTCCACACTGCTCAACACGATTGCCGGTCTTGAGCCGATCACCTCCGGCGACATTGCCATCAACGGCAAATCGGTTGCCGGCCTGCATCCATCTCAGCGCGATATCGCCATGGTCTTCCAGTCCTATGCGCTTTATCCGAACATGACGGTTGCCGGAAACATCGCTTTCGGCATGGAAATCCGCAAAGTTCCGAAGCCCGAGCGCGACAAGGCCATTCAGGAAGTGGCCGACATGTTGCAGATCGGGCATCTGCTCGACCGCAAGCCGAGCCAGCTTTCCGGTGGTCAGCGCCAGCGCGTCGCCATGGGCCGCGCATTGGTGCGCAATCCGCAGGTCTTCCTGTTCGATGAACCGCTGTCGAACCTCGATGCGAAGCTGCGTGTGGATATGCGCACCGAAATCAAGCGGCTGCACAACCGCATGAAAACCACCATTGTCTATGTCACGCATGACCAGATCGAAGCCATGACGCTGGCAACCAAAATCGCGGTGCTTAAAGACGGCGTCTTGCAGCAGTTCGGCACGCCTGCGGAGATTTATAACAATCCGTCCAACATGTTCGTGGCGGATTTCATGGGTTCACCGGCGATGAACCTGCTGTCCGTTGCAGTGGAGAAGAACGGCACGGATTATGCAATCTCGCTTGATCGCGGGGATGGGCAGGCTTTGACGCTGCCGCTGAAGAACGCGCCGCAAGCGCTTGGCGATTACGTGGGCAAACAGGTTGTCTTCGGCATTCGTCCGGAAGCCTTGACTGATCCCGACGGCGCGGATCGCAATGCGGGCGCTGTCGTGGAAGGCGACTGCCTGATTGACGTGGTCGAACCGGCAGGGTCGGACACGTTCGCGGTAACCCGTCTTGGCGGCAAGCATGTGGTCGCCCGGCTGCGCGCCGATGCGCGCATCGTTGCCGGGCAAGCATCGCGGCTCGCCTTCAATCTCGACAAGTCGGTGTTCTTCGATCCGACGAGCCAGGCACGGATTCTGTAGAACAACATTCGCCAGATACGGGAAATCGGTATCTAAACCGCTTCCCCATTCTGGCTCGCCGTTCAAAGCCAAAACGAAAAGAGCGCTTCCGACCAATCGGAAGCGCTCTTTTTCATAATTTGCCTGGAGGGCAAAATCAAATTCGATCTATGAACATCGCAAGCACTGGACCAGCCTCATCGGGCGGTCAACTCAGCGCAGAAAATCCAGTCCCAGAAGACCGACCGCAAGCGCCGTGTTCAGCGAAATGATCATCATGCCATAAACAAGTGCAGTTCTCGTAATATCGTTCATTTCCTACCTCCTTGAGCCGGGACCACCCCTTCCAGACTCGAAGCCTCGTGAAACTGTTACCGAATGTAACAGTCCGTTACGGAGAGCGCAACCCCGCTTTACACAATTGTGAACGATTGAAATCTGCCGTGAGAAAATTGGCTGCCGGCAGCCCGCGCTCGCGGTCCGGTCGCAAAAATCGCCACCAAGTCACCACAATGTGAGAAAAAATTGGCTAGCAATCTATCTATAAGCTCGACATAGCTTCGGCAGGCTTTATGTAAAAAGCACGGCTTATTCGGATATTCATCGTGAACCGCATCATTCCACTTGTGCTGGCTATTGCTCTTTTCATGGAGCAGATGGATTCGAATGTCATCTCGACATCTTTGCCAGCAATTGCCGCAGATATCGGCACCAGCCCGATTGCGCTCAAGCTGGCGCTGACGGCCTATCTCGTCGCGCTCGCGGTGTTCATCCCAGTCAGCGGCTGGATGGCCGATCGGTTTGGCGCCAAAAATGTCTTTCGCGCGGCCATTGCCGTCTTCGTCGTCGGTTCGATTGCCTGTGCAGCAGCAAACTCGCTGACCGCCTTCGTGGTTGCGCGCTTCTTGCAGGGCATGGGCGGCGCGATGATGACGCCGGTGGGGCGTCTTGTGCTTATTCGCTCCACACCGCGCAGTGAGCTTGTCTCCGCCATGGCGTGGCTGACGATCCCGGCCATGGTCGGCCCGTTGGTTGGTCCGCCGGTTGGCGGCTTCATCACGACCTTTCTCACCTGGCACTGGATATTCCTGATCAATGTACCCATCGGCGCTGTCGGTATCTGGTTTGCAACGCGCTTCCTGCCCGATAATGACGAGCGCATCGTCAAGCGTCTCGACTGGCCGGGTTTCGTTCTTTCCGGCATCGCCATGTCTGGTGTGGTCTTCGGCCTCTCAGTGGTCAGCCTTCCGGCGTTGCCGCCCGCCGTTGGCTTGGTCACTCTGGCTGTCGGTCTGATCTGCTCGGTGCTTTACATCGGCCATGCGCGGCGCAGCGCCGATCCGCTGCTCGATCTGCGGCTGTTCGACAATCAGGTTTTCCGTTCGGCAGTGTTCGGCGGCAGTATTTTCCGCTTTGGCATTGGCGCAATTCCGTTTCTGCTGCCGCTGATGTTCCAGCTCGGCTTCGGGTTCTCTCCGTTCCAGTCGGGCATGATAACCTTCGTGTCAGCCATCGGCGCTATCAGCATGAAGTTCGGTGCAAAACGGATTTTCGCTCGGATCGGTTTCCGGCGCGCCTTGATGGCGGGCTCGATCATTTCGGCGGGCTTCATCGCGGTAAACAGCCTGTTCACGCCTGCAACGCCGATCTGGTTCATTCTCGGCTTCCTGCTGGTCGGCGGCTTTGCGCGCTCCCTGTTCTTTACCGGCGTCAATGCGCTGGCCTATGCGGAAATTCCGGATGAGAAGACCAGTCAGGCCACGCCGATGACCGCTGTTGCACAGCAGGTTTCGCTGGCGATTGGCGTTGCGCTTGCCGGCGGCGTTCTGGAAATCAGCAGTGGCTTGCGCGGTGCGCCGCTTGCTTTGGTCGATTTCCACGTCGGCTTTATCGTGGTGGCTTTGGTCTCCGCAGTGGCATTCTTCTGGTTCGCGCGGCTTTCGCCCGATGCCGGTCACGAATTGGCCGGGCCGACTGTCGTTAAACCGAAGAGCACTGAGCGTGCTGTAGTCGAAGCGGCAAACTCGTCGGCGGGTAAATAAAAGGGGCCGTGGGGCCCCTGTCGTGACTTTGCGATTTCGTTTGAAAATCAGCCTTTAAAATCCCGTGCGAGCAGATAAAGCTCCACCGATTCCGCGCGCGATGCGGGCGGTTTGACGTGATGCACGGAGCGGAATTTCTGCTTCAGCATGGCCAGGAGCTCGTTTTCCGTGCCGCCCTGAAATGTCTTGGTCAGGAAGTGGCCGCCGGGCTTGAGCACCGAGACCGCAAAATCAGCCGCCACTTCACACAGATGCACCGTGCGCAGATGGTCGGTGCGACGGTGACCGGTGGTAGGTGCCGCCATATCGGAAATGACGAGATCTGGCTTGTCGCCAAGCGCTTCCATCAGCTTCTGGGGTGCTTCATCGTCGAGAAAGTCCATTTCCAGAAGGATAACGCCCGGCAGCGGATCGACATGCAGATAGTCGATGCCGACAACATGCGGGTCTTCATCGGTGGAGCCGACGATCTTGGCCGCAATCTGCGACCAGCCGCCCGGTGCTGCGCCAAGATCGATGATCTTCTGCCCCTTCTTGAGCAGGTCATAGCGGTCGTTGATTTCGATCAGCTTATAGGCCGCGCGCGAACGATAGCCATCCTGCTTGGACTTGTGCACATAGGGGTCGTTCAGGTGACGCAGCAGCCAGCGACGCGAGGATTCCTTGATCGTGCCTGCCTTTTTCTTCACGCGCACGTGCAGATTGCTGGTGCCCGCACCACCACGCCCACCAGTTTTGGCGCCCGTCTTCGTGCCGCCCTTGTTTCCGCCTGCTTTGCTCATTTTCAGTTGCCTGTTCTAGCGCCAACAGCGCATTTATTGGCGCAATTGCGCACGATTGTGCCGCCATGCGCCGTCGCGCGACATCAGTTCGGTCAGGATGCCTTCACGCAAACCGCGATCCGCCACCAGAAGTTTTTCACTCGGCCAAACCTTGCGGATGGCATCGAGAATGGCGCAGCCTGCAAGAACCAGATCGGCCCTGTCCGCACCGATGCATGGATTTGCCACCCGCGCCTCGAAATCCCAGGAGAGGAGGCGGCTCGTCATCTGCGTCACATCTTCCGAGCCCATCCACATGCCATCGACGCGGCGACGATCATAGCGTTCGAGACCGAGATGAATACCCGCCAGTGTGGTCACCGTACCGGATGTGCCGAGCAAATGGAAACGCGGGCTTGAAGCCAGTTGGCCCAAGCAGTGCCGTTCGGCAAAGCTGGACAGAAGCTCGGTCACATGACCGACCATCGCCTCGAAACTTTCCTGCGTGACATTGCGCCCACCGAAACGCTCGGCAAGGGTCACGACCCCAACGGGCAGCGACGTCCATGCCATGATGTGTTCGGCAAGACGCGGCGAACGGCGTTGTGAAACGTCGATCAGCGCGATTTCGGATGAACCGCCGCCAATATCGAACAGCACCACGGCTTCCGTTTCGCGCGCCACCAGCGTTCCGCAGCCCGAAACGGCCAGACGCGCCTCGGTCTGGCGATCGACGATTTCCAGTTCAAGTCCGGTTTCCTCGCGGACACGCTCCAGAAACTCTTCGCCGTTGGAAGCCGCGCGGCAAGCCTCCGTCGCAATCAGACGCGAACGGCGAATTTTCTTGCCCGCCAGCTTGTCGCGGCAAATCTTGAGCGCTTCAATGGCGCGCAGCATGGCGTTGTCGCTCAGTCTGCCAGTCGCGCTCAAGCCTTCGCCGAGGCGCACGATCCGCGAAAAAGCATCCACAACGCGAAACTGTCCCGGCCGGGTCGGCGATGCAACCAGTAGGCGGCAATTGTTGGTGCCAAGGTCGAGCGCGGCATAAAGCGGCGCTTCGGCGTGGTAGTGCCGTGGAGGCTGTGCCGTGCCGTTCTTGCGCTTGGCTTGAGACGATGCCTGCGCATGGTTGTCACGGCGCGGGGTTTCGTGGCCTTGCTTGGCGGTGTGTTCAGCGGCCCGCGGCGCGGCATTCGTCTGCTGCTGCGCCTGCTTCTTCTTGCGGGCGCGTCGGCGACGATTCGAAATTTTGCCGGGAGACTTGGCTTCCTGATGCGCGGCTTCTTCCGCAGCTTTCTGTGCAACAGCTGCTTCCGATCGCCGTCCCGCTTTGCCACGGTGACGACGGCGCGCACGCTTCCGCTGGCTGCCGGAACCCTTGTCGTCCGCTTCACTTTGCGGCTTTGGGCATCCTGAATCGGGTGCGCTACGCGCATTGCCCGCTTCTGCAACGGCTTCCTTGCGCGCTTTGCGCTTGCCGTTGTGGGACGGACTCCGGGCTTGAGCATTTCCCGATTGTCCGCCGGACGCCCCTTGATGCGCCTTTTCTACGGGGCGCTCCTCGGGGTTTTTCAAGGTACTGATCCTTATAAGCGCCGCGCGAACCGTCAGGACGCAAGCTGGACACTTCAATTATTACGTTGCCCTTAATGTAACAGCGGTTTCCTCTTTTACCAAGGGGCAGGCCGGTGAGACTCGGCGGAAAATTTTGAAAAGAACGAATGAATTGCGCCAAGGCGAAAAATGAGAGGGCCTTCGCAAACACGAAAGCCCTCTTTTGAAAGCAAAATGTCCGGTCAGATGTCGTAAGTGTGCGCGGCGTTGATGGTTGCGACAAACTGCTTGGTACGCTCGCGGGATGGGCGCGTGAAAACTTCATGCGCAGAGCCGGTCTCGACAATATTGCCCGATTCCAGAAACACCACATTCTGCGAAATCTTCGAGGCGAGGCGCAGATCGTGGGTGGCAATCACCATCGTCGTGCCTTCCTTGGCAAGTTTGCTCAGCACATCCACCACTTCCGAGGCAAGTTCAGGATCGAGCGCCGAAGTGGGTTCGTCGCATAGCAGCACGCGTGGCGAAGGCGCCAGCGCACGGGCAATCGCGATGCGCTGCTGCTGCCCACCGGACAAGGTCGATGGCCAGGCGTCGGCCTTATGGGCCATGCCCACTTTCTGCAACAGTTCCATCGCGCGTTCGCGGGCCTTGGCTTTCGGCCATTTCAGCACGGTGACGAGGCTTTCCATGACATTCTGGATCGCGGTCTGATGCGGAAACAGCTGGAAATTCTGAAACACCATGCCGGTCTGGCGGCGAATGGACTGAATGGCCTGCCAGCTTGGCTTGCGCCCCGGCTCGAAAGTCAGCGTCTGTCCGCCGAGCGACAACGTGCCGGATGTCGGTACTTCCAGCAGGTTGATGCAGCGCAGAAGCGTACTCTTGCCGCCACCTGATGGGCCGACAAGGGCCGTCACCGAGCCTTCAGAGATCGTGACATTGATGTCGTTGAGGATAACAGCGTCGTCGAAACGCTTGACGATGTGTTTCAGCTCGATCATGCGTTTGTCTCCAGCGTGCCGCCATAGCGCCCGAAGCGTCGTTCAAGCCGTACCTGAAGGGCAGACAGAACCGAACTCAGCGCCAGATAGATCAGCGCGGCCTCGATATAGAGGATCAGCGGTTCGTAGGTTGTAGCGACGATGCGCTGTGCCGACTGGAAAAGCTCCGGCACGGTGATGGCGGCGGCGAGCGAGGTATCTTTCACAAGCGAAATGAACGTGTTGGAAAGCGGCGGCACAGCGATTCTCGTCGCCTGCGGCAACACGGTGCGGGTCAGCGCCTGACGCCAGCTCATGCCAATGGAATAGGCGGCTTCCCATTGGCCCTTGGGCACGGACGAGATGACCGCGCGGATAATTTCCGAACTATAGGCACCGACATTCAACGTGAAGCCAATGAGGGCTGCCGGGAACGCATCGAGATAAATGCCAATGCTCGGTAAGCCATAGAAGATCACGAAAAGCTGCACCAGTAGCGGCGTGCCACGGAATATCCAGACATAGAAGCGAGCAATTGATGAGAGCCAGACCGGCGCGAAAAGCCGGACGAGGGCCGTCAGAAGCGCCAGCGCCAAACCAAAAACGAAGGACAGCAATGTCAGTGGAATTGTGAAGATCAGCCCCGCCCAGAGAAGGGTCGGGAGCGACTCGATCATGAGTTGTAGCCAATCAGGCACTTAGGTCTGCTCCTTCGCACGCAAAGCAGTGTCGGTTCAAATCGAGATGATCAGGCACCGGCAAGGCACTCTCATTCATCTTATACTGTTTGTGGAAAACGATCTCTGAAATTCAGTGGGAATAATTTTCTACTACACAATAAAAGAAGCCGGAAATGAATTCCGGCTTCATCGTTTATGTATCCGGAAGCTTACTTGGAAACGTCCTGACCGAAATATTTCTGCGCAATCTTGTCGTAGGTGCCATCGGCCTTGATATCGTCCAGCGCCTTGTTGATGGCTGCGACGAGGTCGTCGTCGCCCTTGCGAACGATGATGCCCGAAGCGTCAGCATTTTCCTTCTCTGCGGCGATCTTGACCGGAGCCTTCGGCTGCTGCTTCTTGAAGTCAAGGAAGGATAGGCTGTCATTGAGCGTCGCATCGGCGCGGCCCGTCAGCACGAGCTGGATCGACTGGTCGAAACCATCGGTCGCCACAAGTTCCGCGCCGGCTTCCTTGGCGAGCTTGCCGTAGTTGCTGGTCAGCGACTGTGCCGACTTCTTGCCCTTCAGATCGGCAAAGTCCTTGATCGTGTCGTTCTTGTCGTTGACGATCAGAACAACCTTGGAAACGATGTAAGGGTTGGAGAAGTTGAACTTCTTCTTGCGCTCTTCGGTGATGCCAACCTGATTGATGACGGCATCATAACGATTGACGTCGAGACCGGCGATGAGGCCGTCCCACTTGCCTTCGATGAATTCCGGCTTCACGCCGAGCTTGGCAGCCACGGCTTCACCGATTTCCACGTCGAAGCCGACGAGCTTGTTTTCCTTGTCGTGATAGGTGAAAGGCGCATAGGTGCCTTCCGTGCCGATCTTCAGAACGCCCGCCGACTTGATGGCGTCGAGATTTTCTCCGGCCATTGCGCCGGTGAAGAGAGCTGCCTGAATGATGCCTGCGGTAGCGATGATCTGAGCGAATTTCATTTTCGGTATCCGTGAACTGGTTGATGTTCTATTGATCGCAGAAATTTAATTCTAAAGATGCGTCCAAAACGACGGTAAAGACGCAATTATTAGGATTGAATCCTAATTATAGATCGAATTTTGGTGAATAATTCTAACATTTTTCGGGGTGGACCGAAAGGGTGGAAAAACCGTTCGCAAATGCGTCGGCACGCATTGATTTTGCCCGGTTTTATCCCGGTTGAATGCACAACGCCGCCAGACATGAGCTGGCGGCGTTGTGCTTTGTTAATATTCATCTCGGTTATTCAGGCTTGCCGTATCCGCCACCAGTCGGCGTGATGACGGTGAAGGCTTCACCTGCTTCCAGAACAGTCTGGTCGCAATTTCCTAATACGTCGATGGACCCGTCCTTGCGACGCACTTCATTACGGCCGGTCTGGCCAGCTTCGCCGCCTTCCAGACCGAAAGGCGCCACCCGGCGATGACCGGAAAGAATGGCAAATTCCAGCGTTTTCAGCGCGCGGATCGTGCGCCTGGTGCCGTCGCCCGCGTGCCATTTGCCCCTGCCGCCGGAGTCCTTTCGAATATGGAAGTCTTCCAGCAAGACGGGGAAGCGGGTTTCCAGAATTTCCGGGTCGGTCAGGCGCGAATTGGTCATGTGGGTGTGCACAGCATTGGCACCGTTGAAACCGGGACCGGCGGGCGCGCCGGAACAGATGGTTTCGTAATACTGATATTCATCATTGCCGAAAGTTAGATTGTTCATCGTGCCCTGCGCTGCGGCCATCGCCTTGGTCGCGCCGAACAGGCAGTTGGTGACAGCCTGACTGACTTCGACATTGCCCGCCACGACCGCCGCTGGATATTGCGGAGAGAGCATCGAGCCTTCCGGCACAATGATCCTGATCGGTCGCAGGCAGCCCGCATTCATCGGAATGTCGCCCTCAACCAGCACGCGGAAGACATAAAGCACAGCCGCGCGGGTGACGGGCTCTGGCGCATTGAAATTGTCGGAACGCTGTTCCGACGTGCCGGTGAAATCGACCGTCGCTTCGCGCTTTTCCTTGTCGATGGTGACGCGCACCTCGATTTGGCAGCCCTGGTCCATCTCATAGGTGAAATGGCCGTCCGGCAGCTTGTCGAGTACGCGGCGCACGCTTTCGGCGGCATTGTCCTGAACGTGGCCCATATAGGCTTTCACGACATGCTCGCCGAATAGGCCGATCATCTTTTTCAGCTCGGTCACGCCCTTTTCGTTGGCCGCGATCTGCGCCTTCAGGTCGTTGACGTTCTGCGTCAGGTTACGGACAGGGTAGGTCGCGCCAGTCAGCAGAGCGGCAAGCGCCTCTTCGCGGAAGGTGCCGCGATCGACCAGCTTGAAATTGTCGATATAGACGCCTTCCTGCTCGATATTGACCGCAAGCGGCGACATGGAACCCGGCGCAATGCCGCCAATATCCGCATGGTGCCCACGGCTTGCCACCCAGAAGCGGATTTCACGATTGTCGTCGTCGAAAACCGGCGTGCAGACGGTGAGGTCGGGCAGATGGGTGCCGCCATTATAAGGTGCGTTGATGAGGAACACATCGCCCGGCTTGATGTCGCTGTTTTCGCGGATGGCGGTGGCGACCGACGCATCCATGGAACCGAGATGCACCGGCATATGCGGCGCATTGGCGACAAGATTGCCTGCCGCGTCGAAAACCGCACAGGAAAAGTCGAGACGCTCCTTGATATTGACCGAATAGGCAGTGTTTTGAAGCGTAACGCCCATCTGCTCAGCAATGGACATGAAGAGATTGTTGAAAATCTCCAGCATGACCGGGTCGGCTTCGGTGCCGATGGCCGTGCGCGCAGGCAGCGCCTTGATGCGCGTCAGCACGACGTGGTCATGCGCAGTCAGGCGGGCCTGCCAGCCATCTTCGATAACGATAGTCTGGTTTTTCTCGATGATGATCGCCGGGCCGGTGACAGTCTGGCCGCGTTGCATCTGCTCGCGCAAGACAACGCCCGCGTCGTGCAACTCGCCCTGCGAGAAGAAGCGGGTCCGCTTGGCGGTTGCAGCTTCCAGATCGCTGTCGAGCGATTGGGCGCTTTCGGTTTCGCCTGCGCCACCACCCACGGCTTCGACTTCCACCGCGTCGATAACGAGAGCCTTGTTCTCCGCAATGAAGCCGAAACGGCGCTTATGGGCCGCCTCGAACTCGGCGCGAAGGCGGTCGGCATTGTCCTTAGCAGGGAAGGTGGCTTCAACGGAGAGCACGGTGTCGGTGCCCGCATAGCGGATGTGGGCGCGCAGATGACGCTGCACGGCTGCGGCTTCTATGCCTTGAGCCAGAAGTTCGGCCACGCATTCCTGCGCCAGTTCTTCACCCAGTTCTTTCAGGGCTGAAGGCGCTGCCGGATCGAGCGCGACGCCGAGCGCCTTTTGACGGGTGGCGCGAATATCGGCCAGACCCATGCCATAGGCGGACAGCAGACCGGACATTGGATGGAGGAGAATATTCTTCATGCCAAGCGCATCGGCAACGAGACAGGCGTGCTGGCCACCCGCACCGCCAAAGCAGTTGAGCGCATAGCGCGTCACGTCATAGCCGCGCTGGACGGAAATTTTCTTGATGGCCTCGACCATATTGGCCACTGCAATGCGGATGAATCCATCGGCAACGGCTTCCGGCGAGCGACCATCGCCAATTTCGGCTGCGAGCGCGGAGAAAAGTTCCCGCACCCGCTCCACATCGAGCGTCTGGTTCTGGTCCGGGCCAAAGATTGCCGGGAAAAATTCCGGCAGAAGCTTGCCCAGCATGACATTGGCATCGGTGACGGCGAGCGGTCCACCGTTGCGATAGCAGGCCGGACCGGGATTGGCGCCCGCCGAATCCGGGCCGACGCGGAAACGTCCGGCGTCATAATGCAGGATCGAGCCGCCGCCTGCGGCAACGGTGTGGATCAGCATCATCGGTGCCCGCACGCGCACGCCAGCCACTTCCGTTTCGAAAGCGCGTTCATATTCGCCATCGAAATGCGCGACGTCCGTGGAGGTGCCGCCCATGTCAAAGCCGATGACTTTCGGAAAGCCTGCCGTTTCGCCGGTTCGGGCGAGGCCGACAACGCCACCAGCCGGGCCGGACAGGATTGCATCCTTGCCCTGAAACAGATCAGCGGCCGTGAGACCACCCGACGACATCATGAACATGACGCGCGCGCCGGTGCGCTCGACATCCAGCTCATTGGAAACCTGCGCAACGTAACGGCGAAGAACCGGCGACAGATAGGCATCGACGACTGTAGTGTCGCCACGACCGACCAGCTTGATCAGCGGCGAAACCTCGTGGCTAACGGAGACCTGCTCGAAGTCGAGACCGCGCGCAATGCGAGCAATTTCAGCCTCATGTGAGGGAAACTTAAAAGCATGCATGAGCGCGATGGCGACGGATTTGTAGCCCTGTTCCTTCAGCGCAACCAGTACGGCTTCGGCCTCGGAGGGATCGAGAGCCGTTTCAACCGTGCCATCCGCCTGAACGCGCTCATTCAGTTCCACGACCTTTTCATAAAGCGCTTCCGGCTTGATGATTTCGGTCGCGAAGATGTTCTTGCGTTCCTGATAGCCAATGCGCAGCGCATCACGGAAACCCCTTGTGGTAACAAGGGCCAGCCGCTCGCCCTTGCGCTCCAGAAGCGCATTGGTGGCGACCGTCGTGCCCATGCGAACTTCGCCGATGGCACCGGCGGGAATCGTTTCACCGGAGTTCAGGCCCAGATGCAGGCGAATGCCGTGAACGGCGGCATCCTTATAGGCAGACGGGTTTTCGGAGAGAACCTTGCGTGCATGGAGCTGGCCCTGCGGATCCCGCCCGATGACGTCCGTAAACGTACCGCCGCGGTCGATCCAGAAATCCCATACTCCGCGTCCCGTTCCGCTCATCGCTGGCTCCCTCACACAAGTTATAAAGCGGGTCGCATTTATCCTATTAGGGTGACGCGCTCTCAGTATTTGTTTATACGCACATCCCGAAAACCGTTTCACCCTTTTCGGGGTATATTCCAAAATCTTCTTGGCGACTGGCTGCGCGACAGCCTTGACCCCGCTTTGATCCCATTGGCAGGACTTCCCGATGAGCGTGCTTTTTGAGAAAACCTATCCGCGTACCGTTCATGCGCTTGTCGATCATTTTCTGAAACCGGAAATGCGCGACGCGAAGGTGGAAGCCTGGCTGTTCGATGACCAGCCGAGCCGCTTTGCAGCGGAAACGAAGCTGCGCGAAGCAGGCGTCGAGGCGCGCCTGCGCTCGGCTTACAAGCCGCTCCTGCATTTCTTTCTGGAAGAAGTCGATGGCGCGGCGCTGAAGTCGGCTGCGATCCGCTATCCACGCCACGAAGCCTGCGTGCAGAACCGTTTCCTGCTCGAAACCTATCCTTTGTCAGTGCTGCTGCCGGAGGCGGAGGTGGCTTTTGCAGCTTCGGACAAAGACGATTTTCATTATGAAGTCGATCTGACCTTTACCGATGGTCATAGCGAGAAGCACCGGGTTTTTGCCCCGAACCGCGTGCATGTGGATTTCATCGGCGAAACGCTGGTCTCGCCAACCGGCTGGCTGACGGTCACGCAAGGCGGCAAGACTGAAAGCGCGCGCTATGAAACATCCTATGAAAAGCTCTTTCATGACACGGTTTCGACCATCGCGGCCCATGACTGGAAGCGTGGCGAACCTTATTTCGATGAACTGAACATTACGGTCAGCTTGCCCATCACCGACCGTCGCCTGCCTTACGATGAGGAAACGCTGAGCCTCACCGAAGCCATGCACGAGGATATCTATTTCTCGCTGCTTGAAGTATTTCAAAAAAAGTCCAGTCGTCCAGTGGGTGATCGTGGGTTGCAACCGGGCCAGATTGTGCCAGAAGTCTGCTTTCGCGATGCCGAGCCGTCGGTCAGAGTGGAAACGAGACCGCTTTCCACCGATGACGCGCTGACGGCAGAACAGGTGCTGGAGACGGCGCAAGCGCCGCTTTCCGCCGATCAGATCCGCCGTGAACTCGCCCGTCTGGGCGGTGAGCCGTTCGAGGCAAAAACCCGTTCGGGCAGAGCGGTGCGCGCGACCTATCGCAAGGGCAGCGATGCCGCGATGATGATCAGCGCCGGTCAGCATGCCAATGAAACGACGGGCGTTGTCGGCGCGTTGCGTGCGGCCAATCGGCTTGTCACGCGCGAAGGCGCGCATTTCACGATCTCCCCGCAGGAAAACCCGGATGGATACGAGATACACAAGCGGCTTTGCGCACTGCAGCCGCACCACATACATCATGCGGCGCGCTATACGGCGCTGGGTGATGATCTGGAATATCGCAGCGGCGAGGGGCTCTACGAAAAGGCCATTCGTGTCGAGGCTGAAAGGCTGACGGATGCGAAACTGCACGTCAACCTGCATGGTTATCCGTCGCATGAATGGACGCGCCCGCTCTCAGGCTATGTGCCGCGTTCCTTTGCCATGTGGACGCTGCCGAAAGGCTTTTTCCTGATCATCCGCCACCATGCCTCATGGGAGAGGCACGCAGAGGAACTGATCGACCGCGTAACGAAACATCTGGCCGCGATTGACGGGCTGGTCGCTTATAACAACGCCCAGATCAGGCTTTTCGAGCAGCATGCAGGCGAAACGGGTTTCCGCATCATCAACGGATTTCCGTGCCTTGTCGGCGTCGATGACCGACATACGGTGCCAATGACGCTCATCACCGAATATCCGGACGAAACGGTCTATGGTGATGCTTTCGTCAAGGGCCATACCGCGCAGATGGAAACCGTGCTGGCATCCTACGATGCCTTGCAGGCGCTGTTCCCATCCACGCCGGTTGCCTGAACGGTCTCGATTTCGAGAGTGAACTTTTATAAAGGAAAAAAAGCGCCGTTTAGCGGCGCTTTTTCATGTTTAACATCTGCTGGTTGAGATCAACCGCTGATCAGCTTCACTTCCATGAAGTCTTCGAGGCCCCATTTGCCGCCTTCGCGACCGTTGCCCGACTGCTTGTATCCGCCGAACGGGCTGCCCGGAGCGCGGGACGTGCCGTTGATCTGGATCATGCCTGCGCGAAGTTTGCGCGCAACGCGCTTGGCGCGTTCCGGGCTGCCGGTCTGGATATAGGCGGCCAGACCGTAAGGCGTATCGTTGGCGATGGCGATAGCTTCTTCTTCCGTTTCAAACGGGATCATGGCCAGCACTGGTCCGAAGATTTCTTCGCGGGCGATGGTCATGTCGTTGTTCACATCGGCGAAGACGGTCGGCTTGACGAAGTCGCCTTCGGTGAAGCCATCCGGGCGGCCAGTGCCGCCGGCAACGAGGCGTGCGCCTTCATCGATGCCTTTCTGGATCAGCTTTTGGACCTTTTCGAACTGAATCGACGAGGAAAGTGGCCCGATATGATCGCCTTCTTCCGCAGGATCGCCAACCTTAGTGCCTTCGGTGACCTTCTTCGCGAGTTCGACGGCCTTGTCATAGACCGAGCGCTCAACCAGCATGCGCGTCGGCGCATTGCAGGACTGGCCGGTATTCTCGAAGCAATGGGCAAGGCTGCGCTCGATGGTCTTTTCCAGATCGCTATCGGCAAAGACGATGTTCGGCGACTTGCCGCCGAGTTCCAGCGAAACGCGCTTGACGGTTGCCGCTGCGGCGCGGGAAACCGCCGTGCCTGCGCGCGTCGAGCCGGTGAAGGACATCATGTCCACATCCGGGTGCTGCGACAGCGCTTCGCCGACCACCGGACCTTCGCCATTGACGAGGTTGAACACGCCCTTCGGCAGACCGGCTGCATCGACGAATTCCGCAAACAGCATCGCCGACATCGGTGCGATTTCGGACGGCTTGAGCACGACCGTGCAGCCAACCGCAATCGCGGGAATGACCTTCAGCGCAATCTGGTTCATCGGCCAGTTCCACGGGGTGATCAGCCCGCAAACGCCGATCGGTTCGTGCACGATGGTCTGGTTTGGAAATTTCGGAGAAAGAATTTCTTCGAACTCGAAACTCTCGAAGGCAGCGACAAAAGCCTTGATATGCGACACGCCAACGGCAGCCTGCGATTCACGCGCAAGCGTGATCGGCGCCCCCATTTCGTGCGAAATGGCCTTGGCCATTTCATCCATGCGGGAATCGTAGATTTCAGCAATACGGCGGATATAGGCGATACGCTCCTTCGCGGGCGTTTCGGCCCATGCAGGGAAGGCTTTGCGCGCTGCCGCAACCGCGAGATCGATATCGGCAGCCGAACCGCCAGAGATCACCGCATAGGGCTTTTCATTGGCCGGATTGACGACTTCGATGCTCTTGGCGTCGATTGGAGCCCGCCAGGCGCCGTCGATATAAAAATCCGTTTTCTGAACCAGGTTCTTCTGAAGCATGGCGCTTTCCTCCGTCGTTTTTGAATTCCCATATGTTGTTCTGCAAGCGGATCCAGATCGAACCGGTTACATTTGCGGGCAACTCTAATGCCCGGATATGGCAGCGTCAAAACAGAAGGACGGATGGAACCATCAATTTTTCTTATTCATTATCGTAGGCTTCGACATCGATGCCGAGCGACACAAGGCCTTCCTCGATATAATCGCCCAGAAGCGGTGTTCCGATCAGGTATTTTGCCTCGCGCCCATTATGGCGTTCGCTTGCGGTGGATAGCGCGTCGTCCCATTCCTCTGCCGAGAAATCGCCGCGCCCCACCCAGATCAAGGCGAGCAATTCGATACGCTGATCTTCGTTCAGCGAGCGGATGGCGGCGAAAAGCTCTTTCCGGGTTGGGTTGTCAATTGACGCATCGAGAATATCGACATCCCTGTCGTCGCCGGGATTGGAGCCGGAATCCTCGTCCACCGCAGGCACTTGCACGTCATATTCGCGCGCCTTTGATATAATGAATTCCAGATTCTCCAGATTGTTCGTCAGCTCGACCATCGAATACCTCCGTTACCGGTTTTCTCAGCGTCTTTCTGATTATAGGGCGTCCGCTTCACGCAGGCGATAGCCAACACCGGTTTCGGTGAGAATATATTGCGGCTGGTCGGGCAGGGCTTCGATCTTGTGACGAAGCTGGCGCACATAGATGCGCAAATATTGCACCTCTGCCGCCGGACCCCAGACGTAATTCAGAATAAATTGATGCGTCAAAACCTTGCCCGCATGCTGCACCAGAAGGCGCAGAATATCGTATTCTTTGGGCGAAAGCTTGATGTCGTTGCCATCGACCCTGACGATGCGCCGCACCAGATCGACCGAAAGACCACCGCTCTGGAAAATCGGCTTTTCGCCTTGCTGTTGCAGCTTGTGGCGGAGCGCAACGCGCATGCGTGCCGCAAGTTCGCGCATACCGAAGGGCTTGGTCACATAATCGTCGGCGCCGAGTTCGAGAGCTTTCACAATGCCCACTTCGTCGGTGCGGCTCGAAAGAATGAGGATGGGCAGGCTGCGCCCTTCCTGTCGCCATTGCAGCAGGAGCCGGTGCCCGTCCATATCCGGCAGGCCGAGGTCGAGCAGTACCAGGTCTGGACTTTCTGCCTCAATCTTTTCGATCGCTTCGGTAGCATTGGCGGCTTCAACGGTCGTGTAACCCTCGGTGGTCAGCCCGACGCGCAGAAGTTTGCGGATCGGCGGTTCGTCATCGACGATCAGCACTTTGACGCTTTGCATATTCATTGCGTTGTTTCCGTTTCAGCGTCGCCGGATGGAAGCGGCAGGGATATGACGAAGACCGCGCCCGCACTGCTGTGGCCGCGATTGCGGGCGGATAAGGTGCCGCCCATCGCTTCGACAAAACCGCGCGCGATAGAAAGGCCAAGGCCTGTACCCGCTTGTACGTGATCACCCTTGCGAACGCGATAGAAGCTGTCGAAAATCCGTTCCGTGTCGTCGGCGGGGATGCCCGGCCCCTGATCGGCAATTTCCAGAATAAGCCGCGTGCCGCTGATATGGGCTTCGATGGTAATTTCAGAGGCGTCCGGCGCATATTTCGCGGCATTGTCGAGAAGATTGAACAGAACCTGTTCAAACAGCACCGCATCCAGCCGCAGCATCGGCAGATCGGCGGGTACTGATACGCGCACCGCATGGCGCACAAGAATTTTGGCGGCGCGGTGCAGGGCAGCGCCGACAATATCGCCGATATAATGCGGGGAAAGGTTCGGCTCCATCGCGCCTGCTTCAATCCGGGTCATGTCCAGAAGATTGGCGATGAAGCGGTTGAGACGTTCCGACTGATCCACGATGGTCTGATAAAGATCGGCCTGATCTTCAGCGGGCAAAGAGCCGTGATATTCACGCAATGTGGTGGCCGCACCCATGATGGCCGCGAGCGGGGTCTTGAGGTCGTGCGAAATCGAAGTGAGAAGTGCGGAGCGCAACTTGTCGGTTTCCGCAGCAAGCTTCGCCCGCTCGACATCCTCCACCAGTTGCACGCGCTCGATGGCGATGGCGGCCTGATCGGCCAGCGCTTCGAACAGTCTCTGCTGCTCTGGCGTGAGTATCGGTCCCTGCCGGTCATTGTCGAGACCGATAACGCCGACCGAGGTTCGCGCCGTGCGCAGTGGCAAGTAAAGGCGGCGCGCGCCGGGCAGCGTATCCGCACCACGTCCTGCGGGCAGATTGTGCTCCCATGCCCAATGGGCAGCGGCGATATCGGCATCGTCGAGCGTGTCGTCCGGCGGATATCCGGCGCGCACCGCGATGCTTTCGCGTTCCGGCAGCAGGATGACGGCTCGCACCTTCAGCATGGACGCGATCTGGAACGCCGTTGCCCAAAGGACATCGTCCAGCGAACCGGTGCCCGCGAGCTTTTTGCTGAAAAGATAGAGATCCTCCGTCATGCGCGCGCGCTGGCGCGCCGATGCCGCCTGACGCTGCACGCGGCTTGCCAGATTGCTGGCCACGAAACTGACGAGCAGGAAGAAGACGAGGGCGACCACGCTTTCCGGGTCCGCAATGGACAGGGTGTAAAGCGGCAGGAGAAAGAAGAAATTATAGGCGAAAGCGCTGATGACGGACACAAACAGCGCTGGCCACAGGCCAAGCGTTACTGCAACGCCGAGAACGCCGACCACGAAGACCAGCGCTATGCTGCGCACGTCGAGAAACTGGTCGAGCAGCAGCCCGACGGCGAGCGCCGCCGTGATGACCGCCATGCCAATCACATAGGGCAGGAGTTGCAGGCTCGCGGTTGGCGCGGCGGTCTTGACCTTGCGGGCAGCATTTGCCGCCTCCTGATCAATGCCAGCGGTGATGTGAACATCGATGGCGCCTGCCCGGCGGATCAGATCGTGCCCGACCGAACCTTCGATGATTTCACGCCAGCGCGGCTTGGCCGATTTGCCGACGACAACCTGCGTGAAATTATGCGTGCTGGCATAGCGGATAATGTCTTCGGCCACCGACTGGCCGGGAATGATGATCGGTTCGCCGCCCAACTGTTCGGCAAGGCGCATGGTTGCCGACAGCCGGTCTTTTTCATCCTCCGACATGGTGGCCGAGCGGGGTGTTTCAATGTAAATGACCGCCCATGGCGCGCGCAGCCGGTCGGCAAGACGGCGCGCATAGCGCACGAGAGACGCGCTACGCGGTCTTTCATCCACGGCAACAAGAATACGGTCGCCGGCAGCCCACGGACCCTCAATAGCATGGGCGCGCATATGGGTGAGAAGCTGTTCGTCCACCCGCTGCGCAGTGCGCCGCAGTGCCAGCTCGCGGAGCGCCGTCAGATTGCCGGGCGAGAAATAGTTGCGAATTGCGCGCTTCGCGGTCTTTGGAAGATAGACCTTGCCTTCATTGAGCCGTTTGATGAGGTCGCCCGGCGTCAGGTCGATCAGCTCTATATCGTCGGCGCGGTCGATAATGCTGTCCGGCACGGTCTCACGAACGCGAATGCGCGTGATCTGCGCCACCACATCATTCAGGCTTTCGACGTGTTGAATGTTGAGCGTGGTATAGACGTCTATCCCTTGCGCGAGGATTTCCTCCACATCCTGATAGCGCTTGGGGTGTCGGCTTCCGGGCGCATTGCTGTGGGCGAGTTCATCCACCAGAACCAGCTGCGGACGGCGCGCCAGCACGGCGTCAATGTCCATCTCTTCCAGTTCATGGCCATGATAGGCGACGCGGGCGCGCGGAATGATTTCCAGCCCATCGACCAGTGCTTCGGTGTCGCGGCGGCCATGGGTTTCGACAACGCCGATAACGATATCAACGCCATCGGCCTTGCGCGCCCTGCCGGACATCAGCATTTCATAGGTTTTGCCGACACCGGGTGCTGCGCCCAGAAATATCTTCAGGCGGCCACGCGTTTCGCGCTCCGCCTGTTCGAGCAGGGCATCGGGAGAGGGCCGTGTGTTGTCAGCGCGAATGTCGTCCGACATCAATGATAATGCTCCTGCGAAGCGGGCGGCGACATGAGCGCCACCCGCAATCTACCTCATTTTGCTGCGGTTCTGTCCAGAACTAGATTGAGTTTCAGGACATTGACCACAGCTTCGCCGAGAAAGCCGAGTTTTCGGTCTTCCACCTGCTGCTCCACAATGCCGCGCAGCGTGGCTTCGCTGATACCCCGCGCCTTGGCGACACGCGGTATCTGATAAAAGGCTGCTTCCGGCGAAATATGCGGGTCGAGACCGCTGGCCGAAGTGGTCACGAGATCGATAGGGATCGAGGCGGCAGGCGCTGACTGTTTTAACGATTCCGCCTCGCTCTTGATCCGCTCGACCAAGGCGGGATTGGTCGGGCCGAGATTGGAGCCGCCGGAACTGGATGCATCGTAGCCATCCTTGCCTGCGGCAGATGGGCGACCGTGGAAATAACGGTCACTGGCAAAATTCTGGCCGATCAGTTCAGAGCCGATGACCGTTCCATCCTTCTCGATCAGGCTGCCATTGGCCTGTTGCGGAAAGATTGCCTGCGCAAGGCCTGTCATGCCGAGCGGATAGATAAACCCGGTAATCACGGTGAGTGCGACGATCATGACCAGTGCAGGGCGAAGTTGCTTCAACATGGGTGAAAATCCTTATGCAAGGCCAAGGGCAATGAGGGCCATGTCGATGGCCTTGATGCCGATGAACGGAACGATGACTCCGCCGAGACCGTAGATGAGCAGGTTGCGGGAGAGCAGGGCGCCTGCGCCAACGGCCTTATACTTCACGCCTTTCAACGACAGCGGGATCAGCGCCACGATGATGAGGGCGTTGAAGATGATGGCCGAGAGAATAGCGCTTTGCGGCGTGGCGAGGTTCATGATGTTCAGCGCGCCAAGCTGCGGATAAAAAGCCAGAAACATGGCCGGAATGATCGCGAAATATTTCGCGATATCGTTGGCGATGGAGAAAGTCGTGAGCGCGCCGCGCGTCATCAGAAGCTGCTTGCCGATTTCAACAATCTCGATGAGCTTGGTCGGATCGCTGTCGAGATCGACCATATTGCCCGCTTCGCGGGCGGCAACCGTACCAGTGTTCATGGCGACACCCACATCGGCCTGCGCAAGCGCTGGCGCATCGTTGGTGCCATCACCACACATGGCGACCAGTTTGCCCTTGGCCTGTTCCTCGCGGATAAGCGCCAGCTTGTTCTCCGGCGTTGCCTGCGCCAGAAAATCATCCACGCCCGCTTCCGCAGCAATTGCTGCTGCCGTCATGGGATTGTCACCGGTGATCATCACCGTGCGGATGCCCATGCGCCGCAATTCGGAAAAACGCTCACGAATGCCGCCCTTGACGATATCCTTCAGATGGATAACGCCGAGCAGCTTGTCATCCTTGATCACGGCAAGCGGCGTGCCGCCACCCTTGGCAATGGTGTCGGCGATGGCTTGCAGTTCGTGAACGGTTTTTGCATCCGAAGTCGCGTTTTTCAGCACGGCATCCACGGCACCCTTGCGAATGGACGAACCGTCAATATCAACGCCGCTCATGCGGCTCTGCGCCGTAAAGGGCACAAAAGTCGCATGCAGGCTTTGCATATTGCGACCGCGAATGGCGTATTTTTCCTTGGCCAGAACCACGATGGAACGACCTTCCGGCGTTTCATCGGCAAGGGAGGCGAGTTGTGCTGCGTCGGCCAGTTCCTGTTCGCTTACGTCGGTGATGGGCATGAAGGCTGTTGCCTGACGATTGCCAAGCGTGATCGTGCCGGTCTTGTCCAGAAGCAATGTGTCTACATCGCCTGCCGCCTCCACCGCACGGCCCGACATGGCCAGCACATTGAAGCGCACCAGACGGTCCATGCCTGCAATGCCGATAGCTGACAGCAGCGCACCGATGGTGGTCGGGATCAGCGTAACGAACAGGGCAACCAGCACGATGACGGGGATATAGCCGCCCGCATAGGTCGCGAAGCTTGGAATTGTCACCACGGCCAGAACGAAGATCAGCGTCATGCCTGCAAGCAGGATGTTGAGCGCGATTTCGTTCGGCGTTTTCTGGCGTTCAGCACCTTCCACAAGGCTGATCATTTTGTCGATGAAGGTCGAGCCCTGCGCTGCCGTGATGCGCACCCTGATCCAGTCGGAGAGGACCTGCGTACCGCCGGTGACGGCGGAACGGTCGCCGCCGGATTCGCGGATGACCGGTGCGGATTCGCCGGTGATGGCGGCTTCGTTAACCGAGGCGACACCCTCGATCACTTCGCCATCGGAGGGGATGATGTCACCTGCTTCAACGAGAACGATATCGCCGACCTTGAGGCTTGTTCCGGCCACGGTCTTGTAATCGGTCTTGCTGTCGCCGCTCAGAAGCTTGGCCTGGGTTTCAGTGCGGGTGCGGCGCAATGATTCCGCCTGCGCCTTGCCGCGCCCTTCGGCAACGGCTTCGGCAAAATTGGCGAACAGCACTGTAAACCAGAGCCACAGCACGATCTGGGCAGAAAAGCCGACATTGCCGCCGCCTGTGGCAATGTCCTTTGCAAGCAGTACCGTGGTGAGCGCCGAAACGACGGCCACGACGAACATGACCGGGTTTCGGGCGAGGCTTTTCGGGTTCAGTTTGCGGAAGGCATCGCCGACCGCCGGGATAAGAATACGGGCATCGAGAATGCTCGCAGATTTGGACTGGCTCATAACGAGGCTCCAGTGGATGTTTTGCGAAGCGGACGCTCAGATCAGCCGGATGGCGAGAAACAGGATGAGCATCACGGCAAGGATCGACAGAATGCAGTTCGATGGTTTCAGCATCACAAGGTCTTTCCCTGGATCAGAGCGAGGTGTTCGGCGACGGGGCCGAGCGCCAGCGCGGGGAAGAAGATCAGCCCGCCGACAACCAGAATGACGCCGATCAGCAAGCCCACGAACAATGGACCATGGGTCGGGAAGGTGCCGGCCGATTGCGGAGCGATTTTCTTGGCGACCAGCGATCCGGCAATGGCCATGGCGGGAACAATGACGAGAAAGCGCCCCATCAGCATCGCAAGCCCGATGGTGATATTGTACCAGGGCGTATTGCCGGAAAGCCCGCCGAAAGCCGAGCCGTTATTGGCCGTGCCGGACGTATAGGCATAGAGGATTTCCGAAAAGCCGTGCGGTCCCGGATTGGCGATGGAGCCAAGGCCAGCCGGAATGACGGCAGCGATTGCGGTAAAGCCGAGGATCGACAGCGGCAGGCACAGCACGGCCAGCATCGCCATTTTGACTTCCCTGGCCTCGATCTTCTTGCCCAGATATTCCGGCGTGCGACCGACCATCAGGCCAGCCACGAAAATCGCCACCACAACGAACAGGATAATGCCGTAAAAACCTGCGCCGACACCGCCGATGATGATTTCGCCGAGCATCATATTGATCATCGGGATCATGCCGCCGAGCGCCATCATGCTGTCATGCATGGCGATCACCGCGCCACAGGATGCGGCAGTCGTGACCACGGCGAAAAGGGCGGTCATGGCGATACCGAAACGGGTTTCTTTGCCTTCCATATTGGCACCGTCGATGCCGAGTGCGTGGATCAGCGGGTTGCCGGCAGCTTCTGCCCAGTAACAAATGGCAACGCCTGCAACGAACAACACGCCCATGGCCGCGAAAATGGCCCAGCCCTGCTTTTCATTGCCGACCATGCGGCCAAAGACATTGGTCAGCGATGCGCCGATGGCGAAGATCGCAACCATCTGGATCATGTTCGAAATGGCGTCCGGATTTTCAAACGGATGCGCGGAATTGGCGTTGAAGAAACCACCGCCATTGGTGCCCAGCATCTTGATCGCCAGCTGCGATGCAACCGGCCCAAGCGCGATGACCTGCCGCGCGCCTTCAAGCGTCGTGGCCTGCGCATAGGCGCCAAGCGTTTGCGGAACGCCCAATGCGACGAAGGCAAGCGTCATCACGATGCAAATTGGCAGCAGGATATAAAGCGTGCAGCGCGTGAGATCGACCCAGAAGTTACCAAGCGTTTTCATGGATTTGCGAGAGAAAGCGCGGATAAGCGCTATCGCGATCGCCACACCCGTTGCAGCCGAGACGAAGTTCTGCACCGTCAATCCGGCCATCTGCGTCAGATAGGACATGGTGCTTTCGCCGCCATAGTTCTGCCAGTTGGTGTTTGTCACGAAACTGGCGGCGGTGTTGAAGGCGAGGTCAGCGGGCACATTGCTCATGCCCATGGGGTTGAAGGGCAATGCACCCTGAAACCGCTGCATGGCATAAAGCAGAACGAACCCGGTCAAGTTGAACAGCAGCATGGCGGCGGTATAGCTCGTCCAGTGCTGTTCCTCGCGTTCGCCAGTGCCTGCAAGGCGGTAGAGCCCGCGTTCGACCGGAACGAGAATTGGCGAAAGGAACGTTCGTTCGCCGTTGAAGACGCGCGTTAAATAGAAGCCAAGCGGCTTTACGAGCAGAATGATGATCCCGCAAAAAACGAGGATCTGTATCCATCCATTGATTGTCATGGTTTTTCCCAAGCCCCATTGGGCTGCAGCTCAGAACCGCTCCTCAGAACCGCTCTGGGCGAATGAGCGCATAAAGAAGGTAGATCGCGATGAAGATGGCGACCAAAGCGCCAGCGATATATTCGATCAGCATGTCACGCCCTCAAAGCTTTTCGCAGACGCGCAGATAACCAAAGAGCAGACCGAAAAAGCCGATGCCGATTGCCAGGACGGCGATGTCCATAATGTCGTCCCCTTGCGGGGCTCCCTGTTGGTGAAGGCTTTCGCCAGGCAGGGATTATGTGACGTTACGGCATAGGGTTTCGAGACAGGGAAACGGGCCGCGATATAAAAATCTCATATAGAAAATGGAATAGTGGACGGCAGCTGTCCGGCTGACGATCCAGAAAAAATCACGTAAAATCGAATTGTTACGGAATGGTGCTCACGCTTCAGATCGAAGCGACTGCCCGGCCTGCCGCCCGCCCGGAGAATATACAGCCGCCCAAGAATGTGCCTTCCAGCGCGTTATAGCCGTGATAGCCGCCACCGCCAAAACCGGCGGCTTCGCCTGCTGCATAAAGGCCGGGAACCGGTTCGCCGTCCTCGCCCAGAACTGCCGATTGTAGGTTGGTGTGCAGGCCACCCAGCGTCTTGCGGGTCAGGATATGCAGTTTGACGGCAATCAGCGGGCCGTTGGCAGGGTCGAGCAATGCATGCAACGGCACGGCCCGCGTCAGCCGGTCGCCGATATAGGCGCGGGCATTATGGATCGCCATGATTTGCGCATCTTTCGTGTAGCGGTTGACCACTTCAAGATCCCGCGCTTCGATCTGGTCGCGAATGCGCCGCACATCGAGCAGTTTATCGCCGCTCAAAGTGTTCATGGCCGCGACCAGTTCTTCAATCGTCTTGGCGGTGATGAAATCCGCACCTTTGTCGATAAAGGCCTTCACGGGCGGCGGTGGCGCTTTGCCGAGGCGACTTTTCAGCAGCAGCTTCCAGCTTTTGCCGGTCAGGTCCGGGTTCTGTTCGGAGCCGGATAGTGAAAACTCCTTGCGGATGATCTTCTCAGTCAGAATGAACCAGGAATAATCATATCCGGTGGAGAGAATATGTTTGAGCGTGCCGAGCGTATCGAAGCCGGGCAGATAGGGAGCCGGTAGCCGGTTGCCGCGCGCGTCGAACCACATGGAGGAAGGACCGGGCAGAATGCGGATGCCATGATTGGGCCAGATCGGGTTCCAGTTGCGGAGACCTTCGGTGTAATGCCACATGCGGTCGGCATTGATGACGTGCCCGCCTGCATTGACAGCCATATCGATGCCGCGTCCGTCCACATGGGCTGGAACACCAAGCACCATTTCCTTCGGCGGATTGCCGAGCCTTTCGCGCGGCCATGCCCGGCGCACGCGTTCTGGATCGCCGCCAATGCCACCGGATGTTACGATAACGCTGTCAGCGCCAAAGGCGAATTCCCCAATGATCTCGCGGGATGATGGTTGCCCGCGCTCAACGGTGGAAGGGGCCAGCACTTCTCCGAAAACGCCGGTGACGCGTCCGTTTTCGGTGGTGATTTCATTGACGCGGTGACGGCATTTCAGAGTCACCAGTCCTTTCGCCATTGCCGTCCGCAGCCGCTGTTCGAAAGGGGCCACCACACCCGGCCCGGTTCCCCAAGTGACGTGAAAACGCGGCACGGAATTGCCATGCCCATGGGCCTCAGCGCCGCCACGTTCGGCCCAGCCGACAACGGGAAACCAGCGCATGCCAAGGCTATGTAGCCATGGGCGCATTTCTCCGGTTGCAAATTGCAGATAGGCTTCGGCCCACTTCCGGGGCCATAGGTCTTCCGGCCTGTCAAACTGCGCCGAGCCGAACCAGTCCTGCGCGGCAAGATCGAAACTGTCCTTGATGCCGAGACGGCGTTGTTCCGGCGTGTCGATCATGAACAGGCCGCCCAGCGACCAGAAAGCCTGACCGCCGATGGAATTCTCGCCTTCCTGTTCGAGCAGGATGACTTTTTTGCCCGCGCTGGTCAGCTCGCTCGCTGCGGTAAGGCCCGCCAGCCCCGCACCGATAATGATCGCATCCGCATCAGCCATTCCCACATCCTCCCCGCATTTTGTGCGCATGGTGGCGGAAGCGGAAGCATCTGGCAAGAACCGGCGAAAGCCTCTCAACCAAAGAAATACGGCATGACCCAATCGGCGATCAGCTTGATGGAAAGGCCGAACAGCGTCAGTTGTACCAGCAGGAAGAAGGGACCGTCAGGAAGAAGCCGCGTCAGTTTGGCGCCGGCAAAAGTGCCGATGACTGCCGACGGTATCAGCCAGAGGCCCATCGACAGGTCGAGATTGGAAAACTGCTGCAACTGCCAGTATGGCACCAGCTTCACGGCGTTGACGATGGCGAAGAGGATCGTCGATGTGCCCGCGAAAACAAGCTTTTCCAGATGCTGCGGCAGCACATACATCTGAAAGGGCGGCGCGCCGGAATGCGACACGAAACTGGTGAGGCCGGTGAGAATGCCCCAGAAGACGCCGCCCGGAACATCGGCCTTGCGGGCTTTTCTGCGATAGCGGGCGCCGATCCAGGCATTGAGGCAAAACAGGATGCCGACCAGCCCGACCAGCATGCCAATGAAAGTGGCGGAGAGGTGCGAGCTGAACACCCAGCCCACACCGACACCAACGATGGCCGCTGGCGTAAGGATGGCGAGATTGCGCGCTGAATAGTGATGTCGGTAGAGATAAAGCCCGAACATGTCGCTGATGACATAGATCGGCAGCAGCAAGGCGGCGGCTGTCACAGGCGAGATGACAAGCGCCATCAGCGGAACGGCAAGCGTACCGACCGAGGGCAGGCCGCCTTTCGACATGCCGACCAGAAAGGCCGCAGTGACAGCGATTGCCAGATAAAGGGGGGTATGTTCGATCATGCGGCCGCCGCTGTCGGGGATAGGCTCCGGGCAGGATGGCCCGAAGGGTCAGGAGAATGGAATTTCGTGACGGAAAATCAGGCGTGCGCCCATTCCCAATAGAGGCTGCGGGCGCGCTTGGTCACGGCACCGTAATCGAGCTTGCAGTCGTCAAAGCCGATGATCGGCACAACCTTGCTCATATTGCCGGTTGAGAAAATTTCATCCGCCTGACGGAAATCTTCGATCTTCAGCGTGGTTTCATGCACCGTCACGCCTGCGGCGCGCAACAGCTTGATGACGCGCTGGCGCGTGATGCCGTTGAGGAAGGTGCCGTTTGGCACCGGGGTGAAGACTTCACCGCCGCGAACCAGGAAGATATTGGAGGTCGCCGTCTCTGCGACGTTACCCAACACATCGGTCACGATTGCGTTATGAAAGCCCTTGGCCTTGGCTTCGAGCAGCATACGGCCATTGTTCGGATAGAGGCAGGCCGCCTTGGCATTGACCGGCATTACTTCCAGAAAAGGACGACGAAACGAGGTCGTGGTGATGGTGAAGCCCTTCGGCTCAACCATCGGAATGGCTTCAAGGCACAAGGCGAAATCGGTGGAAGAGGCAAGTGGCGCAACCGTGCTGCTGTCACCCTCCTCGGCCCAATACATGGGGCGGATATAGACATCCGTGCCGGGGGCGAATTTCTTCAGGCCTTCCAGCGCCAATGCTTCGATGTCATTGGCCGAAAGCGTCGGCGACAGACCGAGCGCGCGCGCGGAATCATTGGCGCGTGCGGAATGCAGGTCGAGGTCCGGCGTAACACCTTCGAACAGGCGCGCCCCGTCGAATACAGCAGAACCGAGCCAGGTCGCGTGCGAGGCCGCACCCAGAATGCGCACGTCGCCTTCGCGCCATTCGCCCTTGTAATAGGTCCACATTGCCTTCGAGGCCTGCTTGTCGGTCATTTCTCTCGTCCTTAATTCGTTTGTCTTGCGACGGTAACCCATGGCACCGGCGAGCGTGGATACGCTGTTGTCTGCTGCTGATCTGTCGGGGAAAGGTGCAGTCGGCCGGTGAGTTTTGGGTATCGTAGGATCGCTTGTCGGTGGAAACAAGCGGGAAGCGGGCAACGAGAACAGTTTTTATCGGGCAATGCCGTAAAAACGAAGAAGCCAGCCGGGTGGGCTGGCTTCCGGTAAAATTCTGAGTGAATGGCTCAGAACATCGTATTGTTATTCTTGGACGTTTCCGGCACCGCCTGGATTACGTCCCAATGTTCGACGATCTTGCCGTTATCGACGCGAAAAATATCCACGATGGCGCGACCGCGATCCTCTTCATTCATTTTCGACTGGAGATGCAGGAAGACAAGATCGCCATCCGTGGCGCTGCGCACAATGCGTGCGGTGGCCTTGGGATTGTCCTTGAAGCGCTGCGTGAAAAATTTCACGAAAGGCGCTTTACCGTCGGGTACGCCCGGATTGTGCTGGATATAGTTTTCAGCAAGTACTTCGGAGTATTTTTCCACTTCATGCTTATTGAAGACACCATCGTAAAATTCAAGAACGAGTTTGCGATTGGCTTCTTCTTTGGCAATGTCCCGCGTTTGCTGGGCAAATACTGGTGTGGAAACCGATGCAACACTGATCAGCAAGGCACTGCAAACGGCAAGAATGGATATTTTCATGGGAGAGGCCTCTTTGTTAGGCTGGGAGGAAGCCTCTATTCTAGGGCATTCTGGCGATTGGAAAAGGCCTTATTCAGCATTTCGCCAGATTCTCAGAAAGCTGGCGATCGATGCGTCGATCAGTTTTTGATTGACCTGTTCGTCGGGATCAACCGTGCCAAGCAGCAGACGGGGAAACAGAAACCCGCTGATACTGCCCAGAAAAAGCATAACCTGCGTTTCCGGGTCCTTTACATGAAACTCGCCGGTCCTGGTTTTTGCCTCCAGATATTCGATCATTTTTTTCAGGACCTGGCCGGTTTGATCCGATCGCAGACTGACGCTGATCTCAGGAATGTCCTCGACGGCCTGAATCATTGCGCGCAGCAACTTGGCCATTGCCAGATCCAGAAAACTATCCGCTACAATACGCGCGATCACCGGGAGCAGAACTTCGGGTTCAGCGTCCCATGGAGCATTGTCAAGACGAGCATGAATCTGCTGGCGCAGATCGTCGAAAGCAGCGCGGAGAAGGGTTTGCTTACTGCCAAACCGGTTATAAAGGGTCTGGCGCGTCAGTCCGGCCTCGGCGGCCACGAGTTCCAGACTGACGGCAGAACCGTGTTGGGACAGCATCTTTCTCGTGGCGTTGAGAACCGTTTCGGTACTCACATTCAATTTTCTATCCATGTTTCTCAGGCCCTCCCACGCCCCGTGCGTTCGTCAAGAGACTGATATCACAGAAGATATTTTCACTTTACTGTAAAGTCAAATATGTTGAAGGCTAACAATTAACTGCCATTCGACCTGACGCGTGGGAGAGAACGCGGTGTGGAATCAAGCGCGATAGACTGCTGCGCCGCCCATCATTCCGGCACCTGCGGCGGTTAGCAGGATGGTTTCGCCATCTGCAAAAGCTTTGCTTTCATTGACAATCGACAGCGATAGCGGAACTGTCGCAGCGGAGGAATTGCCAAAGGTTGCGATTGTCCGGACCGTTTTAGCCGGATCGATTCCCAGATTATGTGCCACAGCATCGAACATGCGCGCATTGGCCTGATGCGGGATGAAGCGATCAATGTGTGCCGATTCGATTCCGGCTTTCGCAAGCGCATTTTTGGAGGCGACGGTCATAAGATCGACCGCGCGGGAAAACACCTCGCGACCATCGCTCATCGTCATCAGAAATTGCTCTGGCGGCAAATCGGGAGAAAATGGCTGGTTGCTGCCGCCGGACGGAATCGAAATCAGGTCATAACCGCTTCCGTCGGAAGACAGATCAGCCGAGAGGATGCCGCGTTGCGGGTCTTCATCCGGCACCAGTACAACGGCTCCGGCCGCATCGGCGAAGAGGACGGCGCTTGCGCGTTCAGCGGGATTGATGCGGCGGCTCAAAATATTGGCGGCGACCACAAGGACAGGCCGCTTATGGCTGCGCACAAAGCCATCGGCCAGCGTCAGCGCATAGAGAAAGCCCGCACACGCCCCCGCCAGATCGATGGCGCCGGATCGTGCAAGGCCGAGCTTTTGCGCCAGCAGCGGCGCTGACGGCGGCAGCAGATGATCCGGCGTGGAGGTGGCAAGCAAAGTCAGCGCGACGTCTTCGCGGGCGATGGCGGCATTGTTGAGCGCCATGTCTCCAGCCATGGCTGCAAGCCTGCTCAATGTCTCGCCATCGCCTGCCCAATAGCGCGTGCGGATACCCGTGCGGCGTTCGATCCAGCCCGGTTCCAGACCGAGTTGCTGTTCGATCTCACCGTTTTCCACGCGGCGTTTTGGCACTGCATGACCAAACCCCACCATGCGGGAGGAGCGGCACGAGCTCATAGTGCCCGCCCCGTCACGATGGATGCCACATCGTCAATCGCGTCGTAGAGGGCGGTCAACTCCTCGCTGGTTACACAATAGGGCGGCATCAGATAGATCACATTACCAAGCGGGCGGATCAGCAAGTTCCGCTCGCGAAACAATTTGCGCATCTGTTGGCCGATTTCTGCAAGATAGCCGCCGGAAGGTACGGCAATATCAAGCGCGGCAATCGTTCCCGCCTGCCGGATGCTGGCAAAGCGCCGGTCGCCTGCAAATCGCGTCAGATTGTGTTCGTGAAACTCCTCGATGGAGCGAATGCGGCTCAAGACCGGCTCCTGCTGCCAGACTTCGAGATTGGCGACAGCGGCGGCGCAGGCAATCGGATTGGCGGTATAGGAGCTTGAGTGAAAGAAGGTCTTGCGTCGGTCGGTCGACAGATGCGCATCGAAGATCGCCGGGGTGCAAAGTGTTGCCGCGAGCGGCAACGCCCCGCCTGTCAGCCCTTTGGAAACGCATAGGATATCCGGCGTGATGCGCGCCTGTTCACAGGCAAAGACGGTTCCGGTTCGTCCCCAGCCGGTCATGACCTCGTCGGCGATCAGCAGGCATTCGAAACGTTTGGCGATCTGTTTCAGTTCTGTCAGGAGCGCTGGGCGATAGGTTTTCATGCCGCCCGCACCGAGAACAAGTGGCTCGATCAGCAAGGCCGCTACGTGACCTGACCTGCAATACTCCTCGAACATATCGAGTGTGCGCTGTTCATTGCCTTTTTCGGGAAAGGGCAGCCGGTCAACGCCAAACAGCAAGGGTTCATAGGCGGCATTGAACACGCCGCGCTCTCCAGTGGACATGGTGCCGATGGTATCGCCGTGATAGCTGTGTTCCATCACGACGATACGGTCGCGCTTTTGCCCGGTATTGTGAAAATAGCCGAGCGCCATTTTCAGCGCCACTTCCACCGCGGTCGAACCGCTGTCCGAATAAAAGACGTGCTGCAGGCCGGGCGGTGCGATTTCAATCAGCCCTTCCGCCAGCTGTTCGGAAGGCGCATGGGAATATTCGGCAAAGATGATCTGGTCGAAGCTTTCCGTGGCGTCGCGGATTGCCTGCATGATTAAAGGGTGTCGGTGACCATGGGTGATGACCCACCAGGAGGAGATTGCATCAAGAATGCGCTTGCCGCTCTCGTCGATCAGATAAGCGCCCTCCGTCGAAACGATGCGCTGCATCTCCGGTTCCAGCGCGTGCTGGGTGAAGGGGTGCCAGACGGTCTGCCGCTTCATGCCCACACCTCCACGAAGCTGCCGAGATCGAAATTTTCTTCGAAGGCATGCATCAATACGCCTTCGGAAAGTGACGGCAACAATGGCAGGCGACCGAGAATGCGCACACCGCTCATTTTGGCGACGATGCGCTGGGTTTCGGGATTCTCATCGCCGATAAAGGCAATGCCGCATATTGGCGTCCGGCGATGCTTCAGCGCTTCGACCGACAAGAGCGTGTGATTGATCGTGCCGAGATTGGTGCGGGCGCAGACAATGACAGGGATTTTCCACTGCGCGAATATATCGGCAAAAACCAGATCGTCCGAAAGCGGCACCAGCAAGCCGCCAGCGCCTTCGATGACCAGCGGTCCGTCGGTTGCGGGGACAGTGAGTGCGTCGGCGGAGATTGCCGCGCTGTCCAGCGCTGCCGATTGATGAGGCGAAAGCGGTGCGGAAAGCCGGTAAGCTTCCGGTAAAATGCGGCTTTGGGGCAGGCCGACGAGCTTTGCTACCGCTTCACTGTCCGTCTCCGCATCAAGGCCGGATTGCACCGGCTTCCAGTAATAGCCGTCGAGGGCGGCGGTGAGTGCGGCTGAAAAGACCGTTTTCCCGATGCCGGTATCTGTGCCGGAGACGACGAGGCGCGTTGTCATGGTCTGTCTTTCCCGATTGCGATGGAAAGCCGTTCGAACATCTCGGTGATCTGGCTTTCATTGGCATTGAGCGTGATGGATAGTCTGAGCCGGGCGGTCCCTTCCGGCACGGTCGGAGGGCGGATCGCCCTGATATCGAAACCATCGGCGCGCATGGCCTCGGCGATGCGCATGGCGCGGAAATTATCGCCGATCAGGATCGGCATGATTTGCGAACCACTGGGTGTGAGACCCAGAAGCGAAACGACCAGCGATCCAGCATGGCCGGTCAGCGTCTGCAATTGCTGACGACGCTTTGGCTCGTCTGCGATCATCCGCAGGGCCTCGCGCACGCCCGCTGCCATCAAGGGCGATGGCGCGGTCGAATAGATGAAGTTGCGGGCACGGTTGACCAGATAATCGCCGAGTATGGCGGGCAATTGCAGCAATGCGCCGGACAAGCCCAAAGCCTTGCCACACGTATGCAACACCAGCACATTGTCGCGATTTTCGAGGTCTGCCGCCAGTCCACGTCCTTGCGAGCCATAAATGCCCGTGGCGTGGGCTTCATCGATGACCAGAAATCCGTCGTGGCGGGTCGACAGTGCGGCCAGCTCTGCGATGGGGCCTAAATCGCCGTCCATGGAATAAAGGCTTTCAACGGCAATCCACGGATGGCCCTTGCCGCCCTTGCGTCGCCAGCCATTGATTGCCGTGTCGAAAGCATCGACATCATTGTGTTGCACGAAGACCGCGTCTGCCTTGCTGGATGAAATCCCTTCATGGGCGCTGGCATGGATCAGCGCGTCGCAAACGATCAGATCCCCGCGTTGCGGCAGGGTCGCGAAAAGCGCCGTATTGGCAGCAAAACCAGTGCCGAAATAGAGCACTTTTTCTGTGCCGAAAAAGGCGGCTGCTTCACTTTCGAGCGCTTCATGCTCGACGTGATTGCCGCGCAACAGCCGCGATCCGCCAGCACCCGCCGGGACGCCCCGGTAGAGAGCCGCAGCGATTGCGGCCTTGAGGCGTGGTGAATTGGCGAGGCCCAGATAATCGTTCGAGGTGAAATCGACGCCCTTTTGCGGGGAAAGGGTGCGCAGGCGCGATTTCCGCTCAAGACCCTCAAGCGTTGCCTGATAACGGGCGAGTGCGGGAATGCTCAACGCATCTGCTCCAGTGTCATCGGCTTGAGACCGAGCCGCCGGAAGAGCGCGCTGTCGTGATCCTCGCCGGGATTGTCGGCGGTCAGCAGCGTGTCGCCGACAAAGATCGAATTGGCCCCGGCTAAGAAGCATAGTGCTTGCGTTTCATCGCTCATATCGGTGCGCCCGGCGGAAAGCCGCACATAGGAGGTTGGCATCAGAATGCGGGCCAGCGCGATGGTGCGGATGAAATCGAACGGGTCGATGGGCGCGGCATTGGCAAGGCGCGATCCGGGGATGGGGATCAGCATGTTGATCGGCACGCTCTCGGGCGGTGTCGGAAGGCTGGCCAGTGTGACCAGCATCGAAATGCGGTCATCGACGGTTTCGCCCATGCCGAGAATGCCGCCCGCACAGACCTTGATGCCTGCCTCGCGGACATTCGCCAGTGTTTCCAGCCGGTCTTCGAAAGTCCGGGTGGTGATGATTTCAGGGTAAAACCGCTCCGACGTGTCGATATTGTGGTTGTAGTAATCGAGCCCGGCGTCGGAAAGGCGTGCCGATTGTTCCGGCGTCAACATGCCAAGCGTCATGCAGGTTTCCATGCCCATCGCCTTGACGCCTTCGACCATGGCGACAAGCATGTCCATGTCGCGCTCCTTGGGGCTGCGCCATGCCGCACCCATGCAATAGCGCGTCGCGCCGCCTTCCTGTGCCTTGCGCGCTTCCGCCAGTACGCGCTCGACTTCCATCAGCTTGGAGGCTTTCAGCCCGGTCGGATAATGCGCCGACTGGCTGCAATAGCCGCAATCCTCCGCACAGCCGCCCGTCTTGATGGAAAGCAGCCTGCTCATCTGAATGGCATCGGGGTCAAAATGCTGTCGATGGATTTCCTGCGCGCGGAAGATCAGCTGGATGAAGGGTAAATTATAGATAATTCTAGCAAGATTGAGCGACTCATTTTGTTCGCCTGGTGAATCAACGCCACGTTTTTGGCCAATTATCTCATTAATCTCAGTCATATAGCGGCTCTTCCCATCTTTAATAGATTTGATTCTTAATTTATCTATATTTTAGATGGGCGCATTCATGCAAGCGGCTAAAGATTGCCAGATGTCGACATTGGTGAGCTTCTAGGGAGCGCGTCACTGGCTGGAACGCTGCGTTCCGCGTAGTGCAAGGCGGTGGACACGAAACTGGCGAGGGAAGAAGAGAGCGCTTCAGAGAGGAAGTCAGAACAGCTGAAGCCGCATATCCCCGCGCTCTGAAGCGCGGGGAGGGAGGGGAATTCATTTCACCCAGATGACGCGGCGCGTCTGCGGCTCAACGAGTGCCGGGCGCTGATCGATATAGACGTAGGAATAATTCGGCTGATCCGGGACGGCCACCAGTGGCACATCTTCCGGTATCACCATACCTTCCGTCACCTCGCCTTCGATGGTGATGGGCTCAATTGGATGGCTTTCAATGAAGGTCACGACATCATCCGGCACAACGGGCACGGGCGGTCCTGCATTGGGTCCTTCGTCATAATAAACCACCTGCCGGTTCTGCATCGAAACGATCACCGGTTCGCCATTCACATAGATATAGCCGAAGTCGGGATTGTCTGGGATGGGGCGCACGACAACAGCTTCCGGCACCACATAGCCCTGAGCGATATCGTCCTGAATAACAACCGGATCGACGGGATGGGCGATGACATAATCGCGTGCGGACTGGGGCACTTCGATGATGACAGCATCCTGCGCGGCGGCCAGACCGGTTGTCGCAAGAAACGCTGCCGCTGTAAGAATAAGAGCCTTTTTCATTGCATCGTCTCACTTTCTGTCTTGCCCCGCAGCGGTGGATAAACCTGCACGCGGACAATCTGTTCCCCCTGCGGCGCGCACATCGTGCAACAGGCTGCAATATTCGACCCGTCGCTAGCGATCAGGGCCATGCAAAAAGCGAGCAAAGAGGAAGGGTAAGCGTAGGACGCTCCCTCAACCATAAACTGCGTGAAATCGAGTTTCCGTTGCGACTGGCAAAAAATAGTTGGCTTTGTTGTGGTAATCCGCCGTCGTTCGGATTACTCAGACTTATCCCCTCAAGACAGACCGTCACCCGTTTCGGGCGGCTTAGAGTATGGCGTATGACCCCCAAGAGCCAAGGCTACTTCTTCACGATCCTCGCGGTGACCATTTTTGCGGCGCAGGACGGCATATCGAAATATCTTGGCACGCATTATTCGCCGATTTTCATCACGATGATTCGCTACTGGGTGTTCGCAATTTTCGTCATTCTGCTGGCCATGCGGTCTGGCGGAATCGTCAAGGTCGCTTCCACGAAGCGCCCCTTTCTGCAGATTACTCGTGGTGTGTTATTGGCGGCGGAAATCGTCACCTTCATTCTCGGCCTCAGCCGGGCCGGAATGGCCATGGCGCAGTCGGTCTTTCAAGGCGCGCCACTGCTGGTCACCATGCTTTCCGTGCCGTTTCTGGGCGAAAAGGTCGGCTGGCGTCGCTGGACGGCGATCATTATCGGCCTGTGCGGCGTGCTTTTGATCATCAACCCGGTCAATGCGCATTTCGATGCCAATATCCTGTTTTCCGTGGCTGCGACCTTCATGTTCGCGATCTATGCCGTGGCAACGCGTGCGGTGAGCAAGGATGACGACGCCATGACCAGCTTCTTCTATACGGGGATCGGGGGTGTCGTGGTGCTGACGGCGGTGGGCGTTTTTTATCTCGTACCCATCGCGCCGCATGACTGGTTCTGGATGGCCGCGCTCTGTGTTTGCGGCATTTCGAGCCATTATTGCCTTATCCGCGCTTATGACATTCTCGAAGCGGGCGAAGTGCAGCCGCTGACCTATCTCCAGCTGGTCATCGGCGCTTTTATCGCCACGCTTGTTTTCCACGAAACCTTGACATGGAACGTTATCGCTGGCGCTTTCATCGTTGTTGGCGCTGGTCTGTTCTCCATGTTCCGCGAGCGGAGCCTGTCGCTGAAACGCACCACAAGCGCGACGACGCCCTAAACCAAAAATGAA
Source organism: Ochrobactrum soli (assembly GCF_003664555.1). Lineage (NCBI taxonomy): Bacteria > Pseudomonadati > Pseudomonadota > Alphaproteobacteria > Hyphomicrobiales > Brucellaceae > Ochrobactrum > Ochrobactrum soli. The sequence goes on from NZ_RCHH01000006.1 coordinate 210,322, forward strand.
TTTAAAATTCCTCTGCTGCCGACGACGAAAAATAACGGGTTTCGTTGTAGCAATCTGTGATGGCGGGGATTACTCAAAACTATTCCTTTAAGCAGATTTTCACCTGTTGCGGGCGGCTTTGAGTATTGCGTATGACCCCCAAAAGCCAAGGCTACCTGTTCAAGATTGCCTCCGTGTCCATCTTTGCGGTGCAGAATGGCCTGTCGAAATATCTTGGCACGGCCTATTCGCCAATCTTCATTGCGATGGTCCGTTACTGGGTGTTCGCGGCCTTTGTCATTCTGCTGGCCATGCGGTCCGGGGGCATCGTGAAGGCTGCGTCCACGAAGCATCCCTTTCTCCAGATTGCCCGGGGTGTCATATTGGCTGTTGGTGTTGTCGCAGCGATTTTTGCCTTGAGCCGGGCAGGCCTTGCCGTAGCGCAAACGATCTTTCAAAGTTCGCCTTTGCTGGTCACCATGCTTTCCGTACCGTTTCTGGGCGAAAAGGTCAGGTGGCCGCGTTGGATGGCGGTCACCCTTGGTCTGGGCGGTGTGCTTTTGATCATCAACCCGGTCAATGCGCATTTTGATGCCAATGTTCTGTTCGCCGTGGCGGCTTCCTGTCTCTTGGCGATTTATGTCGTGGCAATGCGTGCGGTCAGCAGGGATGACGACACTATGACAAGCTTCTTCTATACGGCGATCGGCGGCGCTGTGGTGCTGACAGCCGTGGGTGTCTTTTATATCGTACCTATCGCGCCGGAGGATTGGCTGTGGCTGGAAGCGTGCTGCGTGTGCGGCATTGCGAGCCATTGCTGCCTCATCCGGGCTTACGAAATCCTTGAAGCGGGGGAATTGCAGCCGCTGACCTATCTCCAGCTGCTCATAACCGCTTTTATCGCCACGCTGGTTTTCCACGAAATGCTGACATGGAACGTCATTGCTGGCGCTTTCATCGTTGTTGGCGCTGGTCTGTTCTCCATGATCCGCGAGCGGAACCTGTCGCTGAAACGCACCACAAGCGCGACGTCGCTCTGATCCATAAATGAATCCGAGGTCAAATTCTCTTGAGCGGCTATGTTTCGCCGTGATCTGTGATATATGCCGTCAACGGTGGAGGACTGAGTTTACTGCTCGCAGTTTTGTGTGAGTCGTCCATTGTTTACTCGCTGATCGGCATTGTCTCGGCGAGCGAGACCGCAGCGCTGGAATAGCCATGAGTGTCAGCCTCGAGAGCCAGAATTCAACCGCCGAAGCCGCAGCTTCGGAGGGCAAAAGCAATTTTCGCATCATCGCACTGATCGTCGCCAGCGCCATGCTGATGGAACAGCTCGATGCGACCATTCTGGCCACGGCACTGCCGACCATGGCGCGCGATTTCAATGTCGGGGCGCCTTCCATGAGCGTGGCACTGACTTCCTATCTGCTGAGCCTTGCGATTTTCATCCCGGCCAGTGGCAAGATCGCCGACCGCTTCGGCACGCGCACGGTTTTCCGCTTCGCGATTGCAATCTTCATTCTGGGTTCCGTGCTCTGCGCGCAGGCGCCGAACCTGCCCTGTCTGGTCGCGGCCCGGCTGTTGCAGGGCGCAGGCGGCGCGATGATGCTGCCGGTCGGTCGTCTGGTGCTGATCCGCTCCGTGGAACGCAAAGACCTCATCGCCGCCATGTCGTGGATGCTGGTGCCAGCCCTTATGGGCCCCATTCTCGGGCCGCCGCTTGGCGGTCTGTTTGTGACATATCTGGACTGGCGCTGGATTTTCTACATCAATGTTCCCATCGGCATTCTGGGCATGATTTTCGTGTCGCTTTATATCGGCGAATATAAAAGCGAAACGCGTGAACCGTTCGATTTCATGGGCTTGATCCTGTCCGGTATTGCGCTCGGTGCCCTGCTGTTCAGTCTGGAAACGGCGAGCAATCACGAAGGCGGGAACCTGGCGCTGAAACTCTTTGTGGTCGGCATTGTCTTCGGGGTTGCCACAATCGTCCATTCGCGCCGTCATCCGGCGCCGATGCTCGATTTTTCTCTGCTGCGGATTGAAAGCTTCGGAACCTCGATGATTGCGGGGTCGATCACTCGTATCACGCAGGGCGCGCATCCGTTTCTGCTGCCGCTGATGCTTCAGATCGGCTTTGGCCTGTCTGCCGTGGCGGCGGGCAATATGGTGCTTGCGACTGCGCTTGGTGCGCTGGCCATGAAGGCCTTCGCGCCGCGCATTATCCGGCAGTTCGGCTTCCGGATGTCGCTGGTCGTCAATGGCATATTCTCTGCATGCAGCTATGCGATCTGCGCCTTTTTCACGCCGGACTGGCCGCACTGGCTGATCTTCATCGTGCTGGCCATGTCGGGCTTTTCCATGTCGTTCCAGTTCACTGCCTATAACACCGTGGCGTATGACCGGGTGGACGCAAAGCGGATGAGTTCCGCCAACAGCTTCTATTCAACGTTCCAGCAGCTCATGCTGTCGGTCGGCGTTTGTGTGGCGGCACTGATACTGCATGCATCCATGAACCTGCATGCCCGTGACGTGCCCGTCATCTCCGATTTCTCGACGGCGTTTCTCGTCGTCACCGGCATTTCGCTGACGGCAACCTTCTGGAACCTGCGTTTTGCCAAAAATGCAGGCGAACAGATGCGGGGCAAGTAAGCGACAACGAAAAAAGCCTCCTTGCCGAGCGTTCCCGACAAGGAGGCTTTTGTTCAGATACGCTTCTTGTGTTCGGTCGATTATTCCTCGAACCAGATTTTTTCCGCCAGACGATAGCCGCTCATATCGCCGCCGGATGGCGTCGGGGTAAAGCCCTTGATCTTGTCCGTTGCTGCGGCAAGGTTGTCGGCAAAGAGCGGGATAAGCTCGCCGCCTTCATCCACCATGATTATCTGAATGTCATGGTAGATTTTCTTGCGCTTTCCCTCGTCCAGTTCGACGCGGGCTTCAGCAAGCAGCTTGTCGAAGGCTTCGTTCTTCCAGGCGGTTTCGTTCCACGGCGCATCCGATTGCAGGATCATCGACAGCATGGCGTCGGCGGTCGGGCGAACGGCCCAGTTGGAGGCGACGAACGGGCGCTTCAGCCAGATTTCGTCCCAATAGCCGTCGGACGGCACGCGTTCCACGTCGATGGTGATACCGGCCTTGGCGGCTGCTGCCTGATAGACCTGCGCCGCATCAACCGCGCCGGGGAAACCGTTTTCGGAAACGACCAGCGGAATATTTCCGCTATAGCCTGACTTCTTGAAGTGGAAGGCCGCCTTTTCCGGGTCGTAGGCGCGCTGCGGAATGTCCTTGGAATAATACGGGTTTGACGACGAAATCGGATTGTCGTTGCCAATTGAGCCGGTGCCGCCGAGAATGCTCTTCTGCAGTTCTTCGCGGTCGATGGCGTATTTCAGCGCCAGACGCACATCGTTATTGTCGAAAGGCGCCGTGTCGACCCGCATTGGCAGGCAATACATGGTGTTTTCCGGCGTTTTCAGGATCTGCACGCCGGGACGCGACGAAACGAGACCTACCGAGCGGGCGTCTACGCGATTGACGACATGCACCTGCCCGCTCAGCAATGCGGCCATGCGGGCGGTCGCATCGCTCATGGCGATGGTTTCGACGGATTCCACATTGGCGCGATCCGGCGCCCAATAGTTCGGGTTGCGGCGAGTCAGCGCCCGGACGCCCGGCTGGAAATCTTCCAGAATGAAAGCGCCGGTGCCGATACCCTTGTCGAAATCCGCATCGAGCGGCGTGATACCAAGATGCACGTCGGTCAGAGCTGCCGGGAAGTCGGCATTGCCCTTGTCGAGCGTGATCGTCACTTCGTAAGGATCGGTAGCCTTCAATTCCGTCACGGCGAGCAGGAAGCCTTTGCCACCGGAATTGCTGTTTTCGCCGCGATGATGGTTCAGCGAATAGATGACGTCCTCGGCCTTCAGCTCTTTGCCGTTATGGAACTGGATGCCCTTCTTGAGCTTGAAAACCCACTGCGATGCATCGGGCTTGGTCGCTTCCCAGCTTTCGACAAGCGCACCGTAGAGGCGACCGTCCGGGGTCGGTTCAAGCAGGGTGTTGAAGAGCTGGAAACCCACCGAATACATATAGGCTTCCGGATAATAGGCCGGATCGAGGCGGTCTGAACTCGACGCCGTGTCGAGACCCATGATCAGGTGGCCGCCCTTGCGTGGCGCGGCATCCTGCGCGCGCGCCTGACCGGGCATCCAGAAGCTGCCGGTCGCGCCAAGCGCCAGCGCGCTGCCTGCTCCAAGCAAAAACTGACGGCGATTTGGGGAAAGAGAGTTGGGGTTGTGATCCGACATGGCGGGTACTCGCATTGTATGAATTGGGCCTGGGTTGCAGGCGTACTCCTGGGTTCCGTTCTATCGGGACCGCTGGTTGCATTCGTGGTAATTTTTTCTAATTTCTACGCAATTTCTGTAATAATTTTCAATAGCTATTATCATGATCCTGCGTGTACGGAGCGTTTCGCGTAACTTATGATTGCCTGCTTCCATTTGGAATTTGACTGCGCGGTATCACACTGTCAAACGTCTGCGTGAAATCCTGCTGGTGTTTTCCTGATCGTGCCTTTCAGTGAACCGCGGCATATATGAAATGATGCGATTGAACAGTCGAATGCGCAGATTGCCGGATCAGAACATTGTTATCGTCGGAGCAGGGCTGGTGGGCTCGGCCATTGCCTGGGGGCTACTCCGCTCTGGCATACGCCCGCTGCTTCTTGATGGTGAAGACCTTTCGTTGCGCGCATCACGTGCCAATTTCGCGCTCATCTGGGTGCAGGGAAAGGGTGTCGGCGCTCCACATTATGCGCGTTGGACGATGCAATCGGCGCGGCTGTGGCCGACATTGGCAGATGATCTGCGTGAAGTAACCGGCATCGATGTCGCCTTGAAACAGAAGGGCGCCTTCATTTTCTGCTACGACGAGCGAGAGCTTGAAATGTACACGGGCGATGTAGAGGCCGTTGCACGTGAACTGGGCCATGACGCGCCGGAGCATGTCGTGCTCGACCACAGCGGAACGGCAAAAATGCTGCCGTCAATTGGTCGTGATGTTATCGGCTCGATCTATTCCCCCATGGATGGCGACGTGAATTCACTGCGTCTGTTTCATGCTTTGCATGAAGGCATGTTGAAGCTCGGCGCTTCCTATCAGCCGCACAGCGAAGTGACCTCGGTTACTCCGCAAGACGGCGGGTTTCTGCTGCGTGGCACTTGGGGCGAAGTTTTCACCGAGCGCGTTGTCCTTGCGGCTGGCAATGGCAACCCCGTCCTGGCTCAAGGTGTCGGCTTGCATACGCCGGTGGTGCGCAGCAAAGGGCAGATTCTGGTGACGGAAAAATGTGCGCCATTCTTTCCCTATACGGCGGCGACGCTGCGCCAGACCGATGAGGGCGGTGTCATGATCGGCGATAGTCAGGAGACGCATACGGACCGGATTGCCACCAATCAGGATATCAGCGCGGTTCTCGCCAACCGGGCTGTGCGGGCCTTTCCGCATCTGGCGGAGGTCAATGTCGTGCGAAGCTGGGCCGGGTTTCGCGTCAAGACACCGGATGGCTTGCCGATCTATGAGCAGTCCGCGAGCCATCCCGGCGCTTACGTGGTCATGTGCCATTCCGGCGTAACGCTGGCAGCCAATCACGCCATTACGATTGCGCAGCAAATCGCAACCGATGCAAAGCATCTGGCGGATGATGCATTCTCCGGGCGGAGGTTCCATGTTTCGTAAAACCGACATTCCGAACGAAACCGTGTCGATTACCTTCGATGCGCGCCCGCTGACCGTGTCTGCACATGTAACGGTCGCCGCCGCCTTGCTTGGCGAGGGCATAACCAAGCTTAGAAACAGTGTCGTGGGCGATCAACCACGCGCCGCCTATTGCCTGATGGGCGTCTGTTTCGAGTGCCTTGTTACCATCGATGGCGTGCAGAACCGGCAGGCCTGCATGACACAAGTGTCTGACGGAATGGTCATTTCATCCCAAAGTGGCGCTCGCGCTGTGGAGGGGAGTGATAATGTTTAGGACAATTTCCGACATTCACGCGCTCGATATGTTGTACGACCTCGCCATCATTGGTGCAGGCGCGGCAGGCATGGCTGCTGCTGCCGAAGCGAGCGCAATCGGCGCAAAGGTGGTGCTGTTCGACGAAAATCCGGCAGCGGGCGGGCAGATTTATCGTGGCATTGAGCAGAATAGACCTGAGCGCCGACCCTTTCTCGGCAAAGACTATTGGCACGGCAAGGATGTTCTGAAAGCTTTTCTGGCAAGCGAAACAACCTATGTGCCGCAGGCGCTTGTCTGGAGCGTCGAACAGCGGGAAGAACCGAACGGAACCGGCGTTGAACTGCGGGTGTCGGCAGGCGGCAAAAGCGGGATCGTTCATGCGCGCCGCGTTGTCTTTGCGACCGGAGCGATGGAACGCCCGATGCCCGTCAAAGGCTGGACATTGCCGGGCGTGATGACCGTTGGTGCGGCGCAGATTGCATTGAAGGCTGCCGGGCTCATTCCAGAAGGGCGCGTCGTGCTGGCGGGAACAGGGCCGCTGCTCTACCTGTTCGCAGAGCAGCTTTTGAAAGCTGGTGGCAAGATCGCTGCCTTGCTCGATACGACACCGGCGGAAAACTGCCGAAAAGCCATGCCGCATTTTCTGTCGTTCCTCACCTCGCCTTATGGATTGAAGGGGCTTTCGCTGCTCTTGAAAGTGCGAAAATCGGTGCCTGTCTTTTCCGGGGTTACGAGCATCGCCATTTCTGGAGAGGAGAGGGCCGAGGCCATCGTTTTTACGGCAAATGGCAAGGAACACAGCCTTGCCGTCGATAGTGTGTTTCTGCATCAGGGTGTTATTCCGAACAATAATCTCGCCAATGCGTCCGGTTGCGCGCTTGTCTGGAACGATGGGCAGAAGTGCTTCCAACCGAAACTGAGCGAGAACGGTCGAAGCTCGGTCGAGGCGATCTATGTTGCGGGCGATGGCGGCGGTATCGGCGGTGCCCTGCTTGCTGAGGTGAGCGGGCGCATTGCGGCACTGGCCGCCTGTCAGGATATTTTTCCGGAACGAGCAGCAGGCTTGCAACCGAAGATCGATGTTCTGCGCAAGCAGGGCCGACGGTTGGGGCGGGGGCGGGGTTTCATTGATGCGCTTTATCAGCCGGGGCAGGCCTTTCGCGCCCCAGCGGATCGCGGTGTGATCGTCTGTCGCTGTGAAGAAGTGACCGTGGGAACAATCCGCGATGCCGCGCCGCATGTCGTTGGTCCCAACCAGCTCAAGACCATGGTGCGCTGCGGCATGGGGCCATGTCAGGGACGTCTTTGCAGTTCCACGGTGACTGAAATTCTGGCCGAAGTGCGCAATTGCACGCCGGAACAGATCGGTTTTTATCGTCTGCGCGCGCCGGTAAAGCCGGTGCCGTTGGGCGAGATTGCCGCTTTGCCGCAAACACCAGATGCGATTTGCGCTGTGGCGGGGGAGTATTCGGAAACAGTCGAAACCCCTTGAAAAGATTGAAGATAAAACATCGGGGGATGCTTGATTTTTATTGGCTCGGTTCGGGTCAAGAAGTAAAAAATTTCTGCCCGCCGCGCGGTGGCAGTAAGAATTTGATCTTAACTTAAATAAGTAAGTATCGATTCTTTGGCATTCTGTCGCTAAACTCCCGCTTCAATATGGGCGAGAGCACGCGCCGAAAACCGCGAAAGACGGGTCTCGGGCAGAATGTGCGCGACAATAAATAGTTAGAGCGCCGATCCGGCACTGTCGGATCGCAAGCGCTTTACAGGGGTGCGGAGTTAATCTTGGAGCTAGACCAGAACACGCTATTCTTCGCAGCGGGCTTGTGTTCGCTTGCGGTGGCGCTGACGATTTTGAGTGTCTGGTATCAGAACCGGATGGACAGGTTCCTGCTCTGGGGTTGCCTGGGCATGATCCTGCTCGGCGCGGGCGCCGTGCTCAACTATTCCGGCCTCCTGGCGCTGGTTCCGTCGCTGGTCATTGCTTTCAGCGTCATGACGGTGGGCTTCGTTTTGCTGTTTGTCGGCGCAAGGCAGATATCCAGCAATCCGGTCAACAGGAAGCAACTCGTCGCATTTTCGATCATAGCGATTGCCGCTGTTCTGGGGCCGATTGTCTTGGGCGTTGCCGGTATCGGCATTGCGCTCTTCAACTTCATTGCCGCATTTCTGCTGTTCATCACCGCCAGGGAATATGTCTCGGTCTATGAGGAGGCTCCGGTTCCCGTTGTTGGCATGATGGTGCTTTATCTGCTGACGGCCATATCGTTTTTGCTCTGCGGTTCCGTCATTGTCTTTGACCGGCAATGGACGCTGACCAGTATGCCGAGCAATCTGGCGGAAGATTTCAATGCCATCATGGCGATCATCGGCATTACGGGGATCGGGGCGCTATCACTGACCTTCACGCAGTCGCGTGTGGCGCGTCGCCATGCGAACGAAGCGCGCACGGACAGCCTGACAGGGTTGCTCAACCGGCGGGCGCTTTACGACAGTCTGGCCATCGATGTGATGCGCATCGGCGATTCCGTTATCGTGTTCGATCTGGATGCCTTCAAGTCGATCAATGACAGTCACGGCCATACGGTCGGGGATCGCGTATTGCTGGAATTCGCAGGCATCATTCGTGCCTATGCCGGGCAGGATGCGCTGATTGCGCGCATAGGCGGCGAGGAATTCGTGCTCATCCTGCGCCAAACGTCCAATGTGAATGTTCTGGCGATCGCGGACAAAATCCGCAAGGCTTTTGCTTCGGCGTCTTTCGATACGACGCATGCTCCTTTCAGCACCACCACCAGCGCCGGTATCGCTTTTCTGACCGCGGCGGATACCGGGTTTGAGACGGTTTTCCGTCGCGCGGATGCCGCGCTTTATCGCGCCAAGGATCTGGGACGTAACCGTATCTGTACGGAATTGCAGATTGTAGCCTGATTATTTCTTCCAAAATGGAAGGAATTAGCTTCGTTTCACCCGGCTAATCAGCGGGTGTTTTCTCTGACAATATCCGGTTCAATAATCAATGGTTTGAAACGAGGCATCTATCCGGCGTCTCGTACTTCATGCGAACATCAAGGACAGACGCCATGCTGGTAGACGGAAAATGGACTGAAGACTGGCAGCCGGTTCAGGCCAAGGATGAGAAGGGCGGCTTCGTGCGCCAGATTTCCGGTTTCCGCAACTGGGTCACACCGGATGGCAGCGCGGGACCGACCGGCGAGGCGGGTTTCAAGGCGGAAGCCGACCGCTATCATCTCTATGTCGCCTATATCTGCCCATGGGCCTCGCGCACGCTGATCGCGCGCAAGCTAAAAGGGCTGGACAAGCTCATTTCGATCTCGGTGGTAGAGCCTGCGCTGACGGATCAGGGCTGGCGTTTCGGTGACTATCCGGGGTCCAACCGCGACAGCCTCAATGGCGCAACCTATATGCATGAGCTCTATACCAAAGCCGATCCCCACTATACGGGACGCGCCACCGTGCCGGTACTTTGGGACAAAAAGACCAAAACCATCGTCAACAACGAATCCGCCGACATCGTGCGTATGTTCAACACCGGTTTTGGCGATCTCGCCAATAACGATATCGACCTTTATCCCGAGCCGTTGCGCGGCGAAATCGATGCGCTCAACGAACACATCTATCCGAGCCTGAACAACGGCGTCTATCGGGCGGGCTTCGCCACCACGCAGATCGCCTATGACGAAGCCTTCCGCGACGTGTTCCGCACGCTTGATGAACTGGAGGCAAGGCTTTCGGCCAAGGGGCCGTTCCTGTTCGGGGAACAGTTCACCGAAACGGATATCCGCCTCTTCGTTACTCTGGTGCGCTTCGATGCGGCCTATCATGGCCTGTTCAAGTGCAATCTGCGTCGGCTGGTTGATTATGCGGCGCTCAGCGCCTGGCTGACGCGCATTTTGGATATTCGCGGCATTCGGGAAACGGCCAACATCGACCATATCAAGCGCGGTTATTATTCCATCAAGGCGCTGAACCCCACCGGCATCGTGCCGCTTGGCCCTGATCTTCCGGGACTGGCTCCCGTCCAAATTTGAAAGCGAATGACAGACAAATGCGTTCTTTGGTAATTTTCCTTCACGGTGTCGGCAGTCGCGGCGCGGACCTCGCTTCGCTTGGCACGTTCTGGGCCGATAGCTTGCCCGGCACCGTATTTGCAGCGCCTGATGCGCCTTTTGCCTTCGATCAGGGGGGCTCGGGCCATCAGTGGTTCAGCGTCAGCGGCGTCACCCCGGCCAACCGTCCGCAGCGGATTGTTGAGGCGCGTGCGCCTTTTGATGAAACACTGACAAGGATCATTTCCGAACACGGCTTCGCCGACAAACTCGACCGCGTGGCACTGGTCGGTTTTTCGCAAGGAGCGATCATGTCGCTTGACGCTCTGGTTTCGGGTCGCTGGCCCATTGCCGCTGTGGTTGCCTTTTCTGGCAGGCTGGCTTCGCCAGAACCGTTTACGCCGACGCTTGCGACGCAGGCCATGCTTGTGCACGGCAGCGCCGATCCGGTTATTCCGGCAAGCGAATCCGAAAGCGCGAATGCGCGCCTTGGCGAGATTGGCGTGAATTCCACCTGCCACATCTTTCCCGGTGTCAGCCATACGATATCAGCCGACGGAGCCGTCATGGCTGCAGCCTTTCTGCGGTCTGCTTTGAAGCTTGGATAATTTCCATATTCAGCTATTTTCCTGTTCTTAAGCGGAAGAAAATAGCTGAAATGGAAGCAATCGATGGATCGGCTTGACTGCGAACGGATGTTCGTTGCGGTGCTGGATACGGGCAGTTTTTCTGCGGCGGCGCAACGGCTTGGAACGAGCAGCGGTCAGGCGTCCAAACTCGTGTCACGGCTGGAAGCCGATCTGGGTGTCCAGCTTATCAAGCGCACCACGCGCGCCTTGTCGCCGACCGAGGTGGGGTACGCCTATTATGAGCGCATGAAAGGCCTGTTGCAGGACTTTGACGCGCTGGAAGCCGCGGTGCGCAATGCATCGGGCGCTCCGACTGGACGCATCCGGCTGACGGCTCCCTTGTCATTCGGCACCTTGCGGCTGACGCCCGTATTGCTGCAATTCGCGCAATCTTTTCCAGATATCCAGATTGATGTGAGCTTTTCTGATCGGGTTGTCAGTCTGGTCGATGAAGGTTTCGATATCGGGGTTCGGATCGGAAAGCCGCTCGACAGCAGCCTGATTGCCCGCAAACTGTGCGATGCGCGGGTGGTTCTGGTGGCCGCACCCTCCTACCTTGCCGAACATGGAACGCCGGTTCATCCACAGGAACTGACGCAGCATAGATGCATCATTGATACGAATTTCCGCGATCCTTATGTCTGGCGTTTCGCTTCCTCACAAGGCGGCGAGGGTGAGGCGGTCAATGTTGCAGGCCGGTTGCATTTTTCCAATGGCGAAGCCTGTCTCGATGCGGCCCTTGCCGGATTGGGCATAGCCCACGTCCCAACATTCATTGCCGGGCCGTCCATCCGTGAGGGGCGGGTGCAGCGGCTCCTTGGCGAGTTTGAAAGCGCGCCGCTTGGCATCCATGCAGTCTATCCGCCTGCGCGCCATCTGGCGATCAAGGTACGCACCCTCGTCGACTATCTAGCGGAGAGTTTTCGCGGTGAGCCTGACTGGGATCGCGGTTGGAACTAAACAGGTTGCGGCCGCCGGAAGGCGGGCGTCGGCTCGCAGGTTTTAGCCTGCGGTGTCTTGTTCAAGCCGGCGCCAGTTGACGACAAGCTCTTCACGGAAAGCAAAGCGCACCAGATGCCGCACGACCACATCCTGCAACTGTGTCAGCGAAGGCTGATCGGGCGAGGTGAGGGCGATATGCAGAAATGCATCATCGGCCCGTAACCGGCAGTCGCCGATGGAGAAGCTGATCTGCCCCGCTGCCGGATCGAAAGTGACCGGCAGCTTATGCGCAAAATGCTTGGCCAATTGCTGCAAATAGCGGCTGGCATGGGCGGTCGCGATGGACGCTTCAGAATCCACAACCGTATTCGACGTGTCCATCAGCTTTCCTCCACAATGCGGGCAGCTTCGTTGAGTGCGGTGACGATGGCTTCAGCGCTTGCGGCATCCATCGGTCCACGATGCAGCCTTTGGCGAACCGTCATCTTCAGACTTTTCAGCGCGTGAATGACGGTGTGCGGCATCTCGCCGTTGTTTTCGGCAAAACTGCTTATTCTGCTCAAAAGCGCATCGGCTGCGGCACGGTTTGCGACCAGAAAGGCCTCACCCTCTGCCGTGATGCGATTGAGCTTCTTGCCTGAAACGCCGGGTTCGGTGACGGTGTAGCCCATGTCGTCCAGCCATGAGAGCGTCGGATAGATCACGCCTGGGCTTGGCGTGTAAACGCCTTGCAGCCGTTCGGAAATATCCTTGATCAGCTCATATCCATGACGGGGACGTTCGGCGATCATGGTAAGGACCAGCAGGCGCAGGTCGCCATAATCGAAAATCCGCTCACGACGGTGACCGCCTCGGCCACCACGTCGTTCGCCCCGATGGTCGTCATGTTCGCCATAGGAATGTTCCCCGCGATGACGGCCATGCCCACCGAAGGGACCACCCCGGTGACCGCCGCGATGATCGCCATGGCGACCGTGACGATGGCGGGTTTCTTCTTGTTCCGGATGATTTGGGCGATCCGGATCGCCATTGCTTGTGTTTGTCATGACCACAAGATAAATCCCGATATATCGAAAAACAAGATATATCGGGATTAATTTTTCGTAATGCGTTTCGGTCTGTCACTTGAACAGAAGGTCGACCTGCGCTTCGAACATGGTTGCGCTGTCGATCAGGCTATCCTGTCCGAGAAGGCCGTTATGGACGATGCTCATCCACACGGGCGCGGTCAGCAGATGCGGATAGGTTTTCAGGATGGTGCCCTTCAGCTCTCCGCGTTCTTCAGCCACGTCGATCAGCCAGCGTATCCGATCCAGAAAAGGCTCGTAGACCTCGGTGCGATAAACTTCCGTGAGATAGGGAAAGGCATGTCCTTCGGCGAGCACAAGCCGCGCCACAGTCGCGCGCCCCTTGTCCTCGATGGTCCGCATCACCGGGATCATGGTGCGTTTGCAATAATCGGAAACCCGCTCGTCCGCCCTGATCGGGAAGTTTTCAATCTCACCGAGCGGGTTGGTCACGATATCGCGGACGATGCCAGCAAAGAGATCTTCCTTGGTGTCGAAATAGCGGTAGGCCGTGCCTTTGGCGAGGCTGGCGCGTTCGGCGATACCGGCCATGGTCGCATTGGCATAGCCCTTGTCCAGAAACTCACGCATCGCAGAGCGAATGATCTGCCTGCGGGTGCGCGCCGTCTTCTCTGGGCTGGGACCGCGCGTTCTGGGCACCCTTGTTGCCGTGCGAGGCTCGGTCTTCTGCGCTTCAGCACGATTGGTCGTCGGATTGTTGACCATGGCTGTATTCCCTTCCTCATGGCATCGTCGTGTCAAAGCAGCTTGCAGAACGATTCCAGTTGAATTGGTGTTTTTGCGTGCTCCATCTTAGTGTTGTCGCGCATTATGCCACACAGAACTATTGCAGTTTTTTGCCGGGAATACTTTACGTGCACTATTGGCGATTAATTTTTGAAACCGCACCTACAGCGCGATTACATAAAACTTGGAGTCCACCGCCATGACAGGAAAACTCTCTGGCAGGGCAGACCGTTCCACCACGGTAAAACCATTCTTTTCATAAAAACGGTGTGCGCCGAGAAACTTATCCGTTGTTCCAAGATAAATGCGGCGAATGCCTTTTTCCCGGGCATGAGCGAGCAGGGCAGACAACAACTTGCTGGCAGTCCCAATCCCGGAACCCCGATAGGCAGCGGCGACGAACATTTTCCGCAGAGCGGCTTCGTTGTTGCCGATATCCTTGAGCGCGATTGTTCCTACGACATGCCCATCGTGTTCCGCAACCCAGAACTCCCCGCTGCCTAACCGATAAAAGCTGTCGATGGAATTGAGGTCGGGCTGGTCCTCGGCGGTTATGGCGATGCCATATTCGTCCCGCTGGATCGGCAGGATAACGGAAAATACGCCTTCCAGATCAGTTGGTTGAAAAGGGCGAACGGAGACGAAAACGGGTGTGGTGGTGTCGGCCATAAGGGGAGCATTTCATCAAAGGAAAGGATGACGGATTGTTAGCGCAAAATCAGCTGAGATCAATCGGTTCTGACGAGCGTGGGTGTGTCGCTCCGCAGTCAGAACTTGCGATAGATAAAGCTATCCGGGATGGGAGCAGCGGCGTTTTCCTGCGCCATGGCCGTCACCGTATCGCGCAGCGGTGAGCGTACACAGACCGGATCGGTCGCGCTTGCATCACCAGCCAGCGCCATCGCCTGACAGCGGCAGCCGCCGAAGTCTATCTCCTTGCGCTCGCAACTGCGGCAGAGGTCGGGCATCCAGTCATCGCCGCGATAGGCATTAAAGGCCTCGCCATCAAACCAGATATCGGCCAGTCCCTTATCGCGAACATTGTCGAAGCGAAGCGACGGGATTGTTTCTGCGGCATGGCACGGCAGCACGCGCCCGTCGGGCGTAACATTGAGGCCAACCCGGCCCCAACCGCCCATGCAGGCTTTCGGATAGGACGAATAATAATCAGCCGGAACATAGTCGATCACAAGTCGGCCTTCGAGACGCTTGCGCGCTTCAGCGACGGTCTGGTTGGCTTTGGCGACCTGATCGCGTGTCGGCAAAAGCGCCGCCTTGTTTTTCTCCGCCCAGCCGTGAAATTGCACGGTTGCAATTTCGATGCGGCGCGCGCCAAGCGTTAGCGCAAGCTCCAGCATCGCGTCGAGCTGGTCCATGTTCTGCTTGTGGCAGACGGCATTGACGGTCAGCGGAATGCCCGCCGTCGTGACCCAGTTCGCGACGGCCATCTTGCGTTCGAACCCGCCTTTATATCCGCCGATACGGTCAGCCGATGCGGCGTCGGTGCCTTGTATGGAAAGTTGCACATGGTCGAGACCAGCTTGCCCGAGTGCGTCCACACGCGCTTGCGTGAGACCGATGCCCGAGGTGATGAGGTTCGTGTAAAGCCCAAGCTTGACTGCGGCCCCAGTCAACTCAAGAAGATCGCGCCGCGTAGCCGGTTCTCCACCGGAAAGGTGCAGGTGCAAAACGCCCATTTTGGCGGCCTGACGAAAGACCTCTATCCACTCTTCAGTCGAAAGCTCCTGCTTTACGCCAATCAGTTCCAGCGGGTTGGAACAATAGGGGCAGGCAAGGGGGCAGCGATGCGTCAATTCGGCAAGCAAAGCTATCGGCGGCGGTGCCAGCCGTTTCAGCTTTGCTTCCTGAATTGCCAGATTCATGTCTGAACCTCGATCATGCGGCGGTTGGCCAGTTCCTGAACGAAGGCCAGCACATCGCTGCCGACCTGTTCGCGTGGCGCATTGAATTCCAATGCAAAAGCATCGCAAATCGCATCGATGCTGCGCACACCATCAAGCGCATTGACGATCAGGATCGCAATATCGTCGAGCGCCATGGCGCGCTCTGGCGCCAGAAGCACGGTTTGTCCGCGCACCTCATCGACGCGCAGTCTCACACCACGCGCAAGCGTTACGATATCGGCCGGTTTGATGGCGACGCTGCCTGTCTCGCTCATGCGGAAACCCTCTTTTCTGCCAGAGCCTTGTCCCATGCGGCATTCACGCCTTGCCTGCCATCCCACGCGCCAGGCGGGATCATGCCGGGGGCCACATAGGCCGCATAAAGCGCATCAAGCTGCGCCCACAGCACATCCGTTTTGAAGGTCAGGGCAGCGGCCACAGCATCCTGCTTTTCCAAAGTGTCGGCATGTTCCAGCACATAGGCAAGACCATATTCGACATCGACCGGCGCTTCGTTGAGCCGCTGGCGGAAATAGGACAGCGCGTCTTCATCGGCAAAGGCATAATGCTTCAACAGACCCGCAATGCGGTCTTTATGGATCTTCGGTGCGAAGAGTTCTGTCAGCGACGATGCGACCGCATCCAGCAGCGGCTTGTCACGGACATAGTGGACATAAGCACCCACCGCAAAGCGGGTTGCCGCCAGAATGCCCTTGCCGGACGCCACATAGTTGGGATCAAGGCCAACGGCTTCGGCCAGCTTGAGCCAGCGCCGGATGCCGCCGCCTTCATGGATGCCGCCGTCGTGGTCTTCGATCCGCGAGCGCCAGGCGCGGCGCATATCGACATCCTCGCAGCGTGAAAGGAACGCTGCATCCTTCATGGGAATGCTGCTTTGATAGCAATAGCGATTGATTACCCAGGCGCGCACTTCCGTGATGGTGCATTCGCCGCCATGCAGCCGGATGTGGAACGGATGCTTGTCGTGATAACGCTCGTGACCGATGGCCAGAAGTCGGGCGTGGAATGTGTCCTTGTCGGCAGCGTCTTTCATAAAGCGATCTCCTTGCCGTCAAAGGCGATTTCGAACCCGTTATCCTCGACCAGCTTCCGTTCGGGGCCATCACGCCAGACCGGGTTCGTATTATTGATATGGACATATATCTTGCGTCGCACGGCCACCTTGGCGAGCGCTTTCAGGCTGCCCTCGTTGCCCGAGATGGACATATGCCCCATGCGTTGACCGGTCTTGATGCCGGTGCCGGATTTGATCATCTCGTCATCGGTGAAAAGCGTGCCGTCGAAATAAAGAATTTCGGCGCCGCTGATCCGAGCCTTGAGATCGTCGCGCAGCAGCGCACAACCCGGAATGTAATAAATCCGGTGCCTGACCGTGATGAGTTCGACCCCAACCGTCTGCTCGCCCTCAAGTGCCGTGTCCGGGTTTTCGCTTTCCATGAAGAGCGGCACTTTTCCGGGCACGGAAAACAATCGCGCCTCGATGCCGGGCACCAGCATGAAGGGCTCATTCAGCGCCACGATTTCCTGCGTTACGAAAGCCGGATCGAGCGCATTGAAAATCGGATTTGCAGCGAGAATATCGCGAATGGCAGCAGTCATCACCAGCCGGAACGGCTGCTTTTCCCGCAGCGTCAAAAGACCGGCGATGTGATCTATATCGCCATTGGTCAGGAGCACGGTCTTGATCGGACTGTCACGCAACGCTCGCGGATGCAAGGCGGGTGTGTTGATCAGTTGCTGTCGCAGGTCGGGCGATGCGTTGAGCAGCGCCCAGCTGTCGCCATCCGATGTGACGGCCAGCGAGGACTGGGTTTGCGGCATAATTCCATCCGGCAGGCCCAATCGCGCCAGACGGCAGTTTTCACAACCACAATTCCACTGAGGGAGACCGCCGCCAGCGGCGGCCCCAATCACGATTGCGCGGAACTCCGTCATGAAACTGTTCCCGCGTCTGGGGAGACAGTTCAGAACAGGATTGGTTCGTCACCGTCTGCCGGTGCATAGCGATTGATTTCCATGCCGCAGCTAACTTCGATGAACTTCGGTGCATGCCAGGACAGAGATTTCGTCATGCGGCTTCTCCTTGGTTGGACGAATGATAACATTGTACCACCTATAAACTAGGAAGAGCCGCGCCGTTTGGTAGGCCAGATCAACCCAATTTTACCACAGGCTCAGCTATGTCGATAAACGCCTTGTCCTATCTTGCGCTATCCGTTCCGCCCTTCTTGTCCTTGATCGGCGCGTTGCCGTGGATGAGATCGCGCCCGGCATAAATGCCTTCGGTCAATTCGATTGTGAGGCGATCACTGTCGCGGCGGCGAACATCTTCCATGACACGCGCGCGCTCCTCTTCATCGACGTCCAGCATTTCCAGCGCTTTTTCGCCAAGAGCCAGCGCCGATTCAAAGGTCTCGCGGATTTGATATTCGACACCCGCATTGATCAGTTCGATGGCATGTTCGCGGTCGAGGGATCTTGCCAATACCGGAACAAGCGGAAATTCCGCCTTCACCAGTTCCGCGATTTTCAGGCTGGCTTCGCGGTCGTCAACGCTGATGACGATCAGTCGCGCATGATGTGCGCCCGCAGCATGCAGTATGTCGAGGCGCGAGCCGTCGCCGAAATAGACCTTGAAGCCGAAGTCCTTCGCGTTGCGGATGGCATCGGTGTTGGTTTCAATAATGGAAATCGAACAGCTGTTTCCAAGGAGCGGCTGGCTGACGATCTGCCCGAAACGGCCAAAGCCGATCAGGAGGACGCTGGCGGACAGATTGTCCGCCGTCTCGACATCTTCCATGGAAGGCACGGGTTTTGGCATCAGCCGGTCATGCAGGATGATCATGATCGGCGTGAGCGCCATGGAGACAATGATCGTCGCCGTCAGAATCGCATTGGCCTCGGCATCGATGATGTTGACCGCCGTGGCGGCAGCATAAAGGACGAAGGCGAACTCACCGCCCTGCGCCATCAGAACGGCCCGTTCGACGGCTTCACGGTTGCTGGCGCGAAACAAGCGGGCAACCGCATAGATACCGAACATTTTCAAGAGCATATAGGCGATGACCGCAACGATGATCAACTGCCAGCTGGCCGCAATCACCGCAAGGTCGAGCGACATGCCAACGCCGAGAAAGAACAGGCCGAGCAGCACACCGCGAAATGGTTCGACATCGGCTTCAAGCTGGTGGCGGAAGGTGGATTCCGACAGCAGTACGCCAGCAAGAAATGCGCCCATCGCCATCGATAGCCCGCCGAGTTGCATGGCAAGCGCTGCACCCAGCACGACGAAAAGTGCTGCCGCCGTCATCACCTCGCGGGCTTTGGCTTTGCCGAGAATGCGGAATAACGGGTCGAGCAGATAGCGCCCTGCCAGGATCAGGCCGACGATGGAGGCAAGCCCGATGGCAATGCCGGTCAGACGGTCGGCGAGCGTCGTTTCTTCGCCGCCCGGCGCCAGAAAGGCAACGAGCGCCAGAAGCGGCACGATGGCGAGGTCTTCGAGCAGCAGAATTGCAACGATGCGGCGACCTTTCGGCAGACCCATGGCCCGCCGTTCTTCCAGCATTTGCATCACGATGGCAGTCGACGTCAGCACGAAACCGGTGCCTGCGACGAAGCTTTGCGCAACCGGATAGCCAAGCGTAAGGCCGACGATAGTGAGAAGACCGATACAGAGTGCCACCTGTGCCAGACCGAGACCGAAGATTTCACCGCGCATAGACCACAGGCGCGAGGGCTGCATCTCCAGACCGATGATGAACAGGAACATCACCACGCCGAGTTCGGCAACATGCAGGATCGCCTGCGGATCGGAAAATAGTCCAAGACCGAACGGCCCGATGATCAGCCCGGCTGCGAGATAGCCGAGCACCGAGCCGAGACCGAGTCGTTTGAACAAAGGCACTGCAATGACGGCTGCGCCCAAAAGCACGACGATGGGGATAAGATCGAAACCGCCATGATGGGCGGCTTCGGCGGCGTGGGTTGCGGTTTCAGCAGCGGCCATTGGCTATTTCCTTGCCATTGCCAGCATTTGGCTGGCAAAAATGTGGGGGAGAGCAAAGATTACAAGAAGAATCGGGTGTTCCGAAGTCAATGTATCGCTACGCTTGACGAGGAGCGAGTCTCGGCATGTTCTGCACAAAGCAAATATTGCGGGGCTATGGTCTATTGAAATTATTTTTTGTAGTCTCCATGTAGTTTGTGCCCGCTAGAGGAAGCGGGCTATGGGGAGGTCCGCCGCAAGGCGGCTTTGCGTCTGATTTGGGAGGACATATGCGTAGGTTTATTCTGGCCGTAACGTCGGTCGCTGCTTTGGCAATGATGGGAGCCGGTTCGGCGTCGGCGGAAGATTACAAGCTGCTCGCGCCGGCTGCTCCGGGCGGCGGCTGGGACCAGACGGCACGCACGATGCAGAGTGTGCTTCAGGACGAAAAGATCTCCAGCAGCGTACAGGTTATCAACGTACCGGGTGCAGGTGGCACTATCGGTCTGGCGCAGTTCGTCAATCAGAACAAGGGCGACGCCAGCCAGCTGATTGTTGGCGGTTATGTGATGGTCGGCGCAATCCTGACCAACAAATCGCCGGTAACGCTGGATCAGGTCACGCCTATTGCGCGCCTGACAGGCGAATATGAAGCCATTGTTGTTCCCGCCGCATCCGATATCCAAAATCTCGGCGATCTCGTCGCCAAGCTGAAGGCCGATCCTGGTTCCGTATCCTGGGGTGGCGGTTCGGCAGGCGGCACCGATCACATCACGGCTGGCCTTTTTGCAAAGGCGGCTGGCGTCGATCCGACCAAGGTGAACTACATCGCGTTTTCGGGCGGCGGTGAAGCTCTTGCCGCTATTCTCGGCAATCAGGTGACGGTCGGTATTTCCGGTTACGGCGAATTCGACTCGCAGATCAAGGCCGGTACGCTGCGCATCATCGGCATTTCCAGCGATCAGCGTGTGGAAGGCATTGATGCGCCCACCTTCAAGGAAGGCGGCGTGGACGTCTCCATCCAGAACTGGCGCATGGTTGCTGCCGCTCCGGGCATCACGGCTGAACAGGAAGCCGCGATCAACGCCGATGTCGAAAAGCTCGTGAAATCGGAATCCTGGCAGAAGGCGCTGAAGGATAAGGGTTGGGCCGATACCTATCTCGCCGGTCCGGCATTCAAGGAACAGCTCGCCAAGGATGTCGCGGCGACTGAGACAATCCTCAAGGAAATCGGCCTCGTCAAATGACAGGGTCTCAACAGCACGATGAGCGTCGCCCTGACAGGGCGGCGCCGGATATCGCCGCTCTTGTCATCGCTTTCATTCTGGCTGCCGTTTCGATCGCCATTGCCTGGTCCACGGCCTATGGCAACGAGGTGACGAGTTACTCGCCGGTCGGCCCGAAAACCGTTCCGTATGTCGTTGCTGCAGGATTGTTCGGCCTTGCCATATGGACAGTTATCGAAGCGCTTCGCGGTGATTTTCCCGAAAGAGAGCATCAGGAAATTGCCCCCATGGCGTGGATCATCGGCGGTCTGGCTATCCAGATGCTGACGATGAAGACAGCCGGGTTTTCGCTGGCCACCGGATTGCTGTTCGCGGCAACCGCACGCGGCTTTGGCTATCGCAAGTTCTGGATCAGCGTTCCGGCAGGCATCATCTTTGCCTTCGTGATCTGGTTCATCTTCGCGCGTGGTCTTCAGCTGTCGCTGCCATCCGGCTGGCTTGAACGTTTCGTCTAACGGCGAGGGCACATTATGGATACTGTAGCACTTCTCGCCAACGGACTGCTGGTGGCGTTGGAGCCATCGAACCTCCTCTATGCTCTGATCGGCGTGACGCTCGGCACGGCAGTCGGCGTTTTGCCGGGCATCGGCCCGGCGCTGACGGTCGCGCTTCTGCTGCCGGTTACCTACAAGCTGGACCCGTCCGGCTCGCTTATCATGTTTGCCGGTATTTATTATGGCGGCATGTATGGCGGCTCGACCACGTCAATCCTTCTCAATACGCCGGGTGAAAGCGCCTCCATCGTCACCGCGCTGGAAGGCAACAAAATGGCAAGGGCCGGGCGCGGCGGGCCAGCACTGGCCACGGCTGCCATCGGCTCATTCATTGCGGGTCTTATCGCCACGCTTGCGCTCGCCTTCGTCGCGCCGTTCGTGGTGAAATTCGCGCTATCCTTCGGCCCGTCAGAATATTTCGCGCTGATGTTGCTCGCCTTCATGACAGTCTCGGCGGCTTTCGGCGATTCCACCCTTCGCGGCCTCACATCGCTGTTCATCGGACTTGCGCTTGGCCTGATCGGTATCGATCAGCTGACCGGACAGGCGCGCCTTGTGATGGGCACGCCGAACCTGCTCGACGGCATCAATGTCACGACGCTTGCCGTGGCGCTGTTTGCTATCGGTGAAACGCTCGCGGTGGTGTCGAAGAAGCTCGGCCCCGACGATGAAGTCATTGCCGTCAAAGGCTCGGTCTGGATGACCAAAAACGACTGGAAGCGCTCTTGGATGCCATGGCTGCGCGGCACGGCCATCGGCTTCCCGATTGGGGCCATGCCTGCGGGCGGTGCCGACGTATCAAGCTTCCTGTCCTATTCGGCGGAACGCCAGTTCTCCAAACATCCGGAAGAATTCGGCAAGGGCGCAATCGAAGGTGTTGCCGGGCCAGAAGCTGCCAACAACGCTTCGGCTGCCGGAACGCTCGTGCCACTTCTGACGCTTGGTCTGCCGACCACTGCAACAGCCGCGATCATGCTGGCTGGTTTCCAACAGTTCGGCTTGCAGCCGGGACCGCTTCTGTTCGTGACCAATGCTTCGCTGGTCTGGGGACTGGTTGCGAGCTTGCTCGTCGCCAATCTGATGCTGCTGGTTTTGAACCTGCCGCTGATCGGCCTGTGGGTGAAGATGCTCACCATCCCGCGCCATTGGCTTTATGCAGGCATTCTGGTGTTTGCGACGCTTGGCACGATTGGCGCCAATGCGTCCACGTCGATGCTGCTTGGACTGCCGGTTTCCTTCGAACTTGGCCTGCTCCTGGCATTCGGCCTGCTCGGCTATGTGCTGCGGCGCTTTTCCTATCCGATTGCGCCAGTGGTCGTTGGTCTGATCCTTGGGCCGATGGCGGAAAAGAGCTTGCGTCAGGCGTTGCAGATCAGTCAGGGCAACCCGATGGCGCTCGTCCATTCCTGGGTGTCGGTCGCGCTGATCGCGCTCGCAATTGCCGCTGTCGTCGTGCCGATGATCATGCGCCAGCGCGGCAAGGGCGATCTTTTGAAGCAGATGGCCACCGACGAAGATTGATCAAAAAAGAGGCTCCGGCAGCACCGGGGCCTCTTGATAGCTCCGATTTGGTGACACGGAGTTGGACATGTAGTCATCGGGACAAGAAGCTAAAATTGATCTCATTGAAAGGGAGATCATTATGCATAAGTATTTTTTATTTATCGTATTCGGCGCTGCTTTTTTTCCGAACACCGGTGCTTACGCCAACATCCGGACCAGCCTTCATAACCCGCCTGCAATGACACATATTCACCTGGCTCGCGATGCGAGGCAAGTAAATAAGCGGTATATAGGTGGTTTTGATACGGAAGATGAATGTAAGAAAGTTTGCCGTATCACTGCAGGAGATAACTACTGGTACTGCACGCGCTATTATACTATTTGGGATTGTCGTATATGGAGCAACTAGGGAAAGTATAGGTTGATTTTGATTGCTAGTAAAGATAAAAAGCCCCGGTGTTTGGCCGGGGCTGTTCAAAACGCGGATACTTGATACTCTTTACGCGAAAATTATCCGTGAATTTCGCGGAACTGCTTTGCATTGATGCCGAGCGTCTCGAGGTCTTTCGCGGCAGGCTGATGACCAACCCGCACCGCAGCCGAAGCGCGGACAGCGCTACCAAATTGCGCGAATGCACGACCGAAACGATTGTTAAAACGGGCAAACATTTTTCATCTCCAGTCCGGACAGTTTCTTCGTCCGTGACTTTTAAATGGCGATGAAGCCGGGCGTTTTGAAGAGAGTTCCGTGCATGCCTGCCATGCAGCACGTGCATGTGGTGGCCACCGCCATCAGGCGGTGGCTTTTCCCGCTGAATATCGTTCATCGCGAAATGAGACGTTATTGCGTGGGGTTTTCTTCCACGAGCGCAGGCGTCGGGTCGGATGTAGCGACGGCGGGCGGTCCTTCGACGCCGCGCTGGCGTTCGCGGATGAATGTGAACATGCCGGAAATGACGATCAGCACAATGCCGATCAGCATCGCCATATCGATATGATCGTGGAAGACGAAATAGCCGAACAGGATCGCCCAGATCATCTGGCTATATTGCGGCGATGCAATCGCACTGGCAGGCGCGTGATGTGCCGCCAGCATGAGCAGAATATTGGCGAGTGCTGCCAGCAGGCCATATCCAGCCAGATAGACCCATTGCATCGTATCGGGTGCCTGATAGGTCGGCAGCATCAGCGCGCCGCAGATGACGATGGGGCCGATGAGCCCGCTTGTATAAAGCGAGATGCGCTTTTCCTGTTTACCCATCACGCGGAAAATGATGATGCCGACTGCGCCACCTATGCCGCCGGCGAGCGCACCGAGATGGCCAATGGACAATTCGCGGAAGCCGGGCCGCAGAACCACCAGAACACCCGCAAAGCCGATGGCGACTGCCAGCCAGCGCCGCCAGCCGACCTGTTCCTTGAGGAACACGACGGACAATATAGTGACGAATGCAGGCAACAGGAAAATCAGGGCGAAAGCTTCCGCCATTGAAAGATGTGTAAATGCGGTGACGCTGCCGACAGTCCCCATCGTGGTCGTGACCATGCGCAGAAACCACATCTTCACATTGGTGGTTCGAAACATATCGAGCCAGCTGTCGGTGGCTTTCTTGGTGAAAGGGACGGCAAGCAAACCGAGCACTGCGCCGAAAAAGGCGGTTTCGTAGGGAGACAGCGAGCCGTCAATGAATTTGACGCAGGCATCACTGATAGCGAATGCAGCATAGGAAGCAAACGCGAGGAAAATTCCGTAAAGCATGACTATGTCCGTAAAGACGGGTCCGAAACCGCGGAGGCCGAAAAGAGGGGAGGAGGCTCTTGTCGATCCTCTAATCGATTGGAGACACATTGGCAAAAGACATTTTAGTAAAACTGCTGCTGAGCCAGTATAAATCGAGAGGTGCGATTTCGCCTTTTTCAAGGCTTGGAGCTCTCGCGAAAACGCATGCCTCATTTGCAATCATATCCGTGGTGGAAATTTAGACAAACGCCTATTTCATGCTCATCCAAACGAGGAGAGAGCAAATGAACATTCGTCAGAAATTCCAGCAGTATGTATCCCGTCGCCGTGCAGTTCGTGAACTCGGTGCAATGGACGACCATCTTCTTGCCGACATCGGCGTTTCGCGTTCGCAGATTCAGAGCGCCGTATTCGGTCGATAAGTGCTTATGGAGCGTCTTTCGAAGGATCGCCCCGCAAGTACAATTGAAATAAAGTGACAAAGCGTCGGTCTCCAGTCCCGGCGCTTTTGCTTTTTCTGCCTTGCCATAGAGTATTTTAGCAATTTCTTTTGTGATCAGCGCATTCCAGCTGGCAATTCTATTCCTCCGATTCTTTAAAAATTCGAGCTTGCAGACGGGTGATATAACTGTCGCATGGCTGTTGTTTTGCCGTGGGATCCACTCTCTTTTCGCCGGTTTTTTCGAAATCCAATCGCATTTGGGACATTTCTGATCCCGTTTTGAGACAACTTTGAATTGTTTCTTGCATGGTCTCTCATATACTCAATCTCGCGGGGGCTGATGATGAAGAGCATTTCAAGGTTGAGATGTTCAGGCTTTGAGTGCTTCTTCATCGTCGCTCTCTTTTCAGAGCAATGACTATTCAAACGATTGTTACAGCGGCTTGGCCGTAATATTGTGTGAAAACATCTATACTGAGACTGGCATCCTTGCGCATCGGGCGATCAGATTGCTAACTGATCGCCCGATGACATAAAAGCTCACAAGGCGATGGGGCTCGCAAGATGATGGACCTCCTATGGCGCGGTATCCTGATTGGGATCGGCGCAACAGTGGTGATGGATATTTGGGCAATCGTACTGGCAGCTATGCCGGGACAGGCTGCTCCAAACTGGGGGCGGGTTGGTCGCTGGTTTTGGCACCTTCGCAAAGGCCAGATATTCCATGACGATATAGGCCAGGCTGCGCCCTACAAGCACGAGGTCGCGCTTGGCTGGATCGGCCATTATGGTGTCGGCATTCTCTATGGCGTGATTTTCGCTTTCTATGGCGGGGCGGCGTGGTTCGAGGACCCTGTCTTTCTGCCCGTCTGGATCTTCGGCATATTAACGGTCGCTGCCGGTTGGTTTCTGCTGCAGCCGGGGCTGGGAATCGGCTGGGCGGCATCCCGTTTGCCGAATGCGCGTCATGTCCGTATTATGAACCTCGTCGCGCATACATTTTTTGCGCTTGGCATGTATGCGACCGCGCTTTTGCTGAAAAGCGCTTTCTAATCAGCATGTTGAAGATCGCATTCGTCGCCAAGACGGGTGCTTTTTTTTGAAGCACTTTCAAATATTTCCCCGCAAATGGGGAACTGGTGTTCGGGGACAAGTCAGTCCACACTTCATCAAGTCAATAAATAGGCATTCTCAAGGCAGAATTGTGTGCAGATCGTGTAGAGAACTGTGCATTGCCTGCAATGAGGTGTATGGGGAACCAGTCCGTCCGTGCAAAATGCGGCGGCGTCTAACATTTTGGCAATCCCAAAGGGTTGCTCCATTCTGCATTCCGTGGCGGCGCAGCAAATCTGTCCGTGGCGGAATTGGCGTGGGCACCCAAGAAATGGGCCTACTTGCCTCGGAGGAACGATGCTCGAAAAGCTGTTCAAATTACGGGAACATGGCACCAACGCGCGGACGGAAATCATCGCCGGCGTAACGACCTTCCTGACCATGTCCTACATCATCTTCGTCAACCCGGATATCCTGTCCACCACGGGCATGGATAAGAGCGCGGTGTTCGTGGCGACCTGTCTTGCGGCAGCGCTCGGCTCGATCATCATGGCTCTCGTTGCCAACTGGCCGATCGGCATGGCGCCCGGCATGGGCCTCAACGCGTTCTTCGCGTTCACGGTCGTTGGAGCCATGGGCTTCAGCTGGCAGCAGGCGCTTGGTGCGGTTTTCATTTCCGGCATCATCTTCCTCCTTCTGACAGTAACGGGTATCCGCCGCTGGCTGGTTGAAGGCATCCCGCATTCGCTGCGCAGCGCCATCGCCGCCGGTATCGGCATGTTCCTGGCGTTGATCGGCCTCAAAACCGCAGGCGTCGTGGTTGGCAATGAAGCAACGCTCGTCGGACTCGGCGATCTGACCAAAGCTGGCACCCTGCTCGCTATTGCCGGTTTCTTCATCATCGCGGTTCTGGATGCGCTCAAGGTTCGTGGTTCGATCCTGATCGGCATTCTGGTGATTACGATTGCATCGATTGCGCTCGGCATCAGCCAGTTCAATGGCGTGTTCTCTGCACCGCCAAGCCTTGCGCCGACCTTCCTGCAGCTTGATGTCATGGGCGCGCTCCACACCGGCATTCTGCACGTGATCCTCGTCTTTGTTCTGGTCGAAGTTTTCGACGCCACGGGCACGCTGATCGGCGTTGCCAAGCGTGGCGGCCTGATCGAACCGGGCAAGCCGAACCGTCTCGGCCGCGCACTTTTTGCCGATAGCACGGCCATTCTCGGCGGCTCGCTGCTCGGTACCTCGTCCACGACGGCTTATGTCGAAAGCGCCTCCGGCGTGCAGGCAGGCGGTCGCACCGGTCTCACGGCGCTCGTCGTGGCGCTGCTGTTTCTTGCAGCGCTGTTCATTTCGCCGCTCGCCGGTTCGGTGCCTGCTTATGCAACCGCACCCGCGCTGATCTATGTGGCTTGCCTCATGATGCGCGAACTGACCGAGATTGAATGGAGCGACATTACGGAAGCAACGCCTGCCGCGTTGACGGCTCTGGCCATTCCGCTCACCTATTCGATCGCCAACGGTCTTGCCTTTGGCTTCATCAGCTATGTCGTGCTCAAGGCCTTCACAGGCAAGGCACGTGAGGTTCACCTCGCAACCTGGCTGGTGGCGGCACTGTTCGTGATCCGCTTCGCGTTCTTCGCAGAATAGTCTTGCAGCGCTGGGCGTCCGCGCCCGGCGCACTTCCTGACCAGAGATGAGGAGAGAGCCTTTGCAGTCGAACGATTTGAAGCTTCTGGAACGACTGATTGAAGTTCTCGAGAATGATATCATCCCGCTGACGGAAAAAGGCGTTGCCGCTGGCAACAAGATTTTCGGTGCAGCCCTGCTGCAAAAGTCCGATCTTTCGCTCGTTTTGGCAGAAACCAACAACGAGACGGAAAACCCGCTTTGGCATGGTGAAGTGCACACGCTGAAGCGCTTTTATGAAATGCCGGAAAAGGGCAGGCCGAACACCAAGGATATGGTGTTCTTTTCCACCCATGAGCCATGCTCAATGTGCCTTTCGGCCATCACCTGGAGCGGCTTCGACAATTTCTATTATCTGTTCAGCCATGAAGATTCGCGCGATGCGTTTTCAATTCCGCACGATCTGAAAATTCTCAAAGAAGTTTTCACGCTGGAACCGGGCGGCTATAATCGTGACAATGCCTTCTGGCATAGCCATTCCCTGCCGAAGCTCGTTGCAAGTTTGCCGGAGCCGGATCGTTCGCGGCTAGAAAAGCGTCTTGATGCCATTCGCGCGAAATATGATGCGATGTCCGGCGCTTATCAGGCCCACAAGGATGGTAACGCAATCCCGCTGAACTAAAAACTTTAGCGCGCGAAGGCCGATTATTTTTTACCGAAGCTTGACAGGCCGACGGGTTACGCCGCACATCGCTCGTGTTGCGTGATCCGGTTTTGTTTCAGCGAAGACTTTTTGACTTCGCATGCCGGTGCCAGCGTGTCGGCGAGCCTGTGAGGATATTGATGCTGCGTATGATTGTTATGGGCGTTTCGGGTTCCGGAAAGTCCACTGTCGGTGAGAAGATCGCTGCCGAATTGCAGCTGCCCTTTCTGGAAGGGGATTCCCTCCACCCCAAGGCCAATGTCGATAAAATGTCGGCGGGCATTCCGCTTCAGGATGAAGACCGCTGGCCGTGGCTGGACAAGATCGGCGAACAGCTTGCCGCTGCAAATGATGGCATCGTCGTTTCCTGTTCCGCTTTGAAAAAGACCTATCGCGACCGCTTACGCGCTGCTGCCGGTGCACCGGTTCTGATTATCTTCCTCGATGGAACATTCGAAGTTCTCCACGAGCATATGGGACACCGCACTGGCCATTTCATGCCGGTCGCCATGCTCGAAAGCCAGATCGCGACGTTGGAAAACCCGGTGGGCGAGCCGCTTGTTTTCCGGGCAGACGTTGCCGACCCGGTGGGGAAAATCGTGGCGGAGAGCCTTGCCTGGGTTCGCGCGCAGAAGCTCTGAGCGGTCCTATTTCAGCGGCCAGAAGAACATCAATGTCGGCACGGTTACGATCGCGATGATGATGGAAAGCGGCAGCCCAAGGCGGGAATAATCACTGAATTTGTAACCGCCCGGTCCCATGACCAGCGTGTTGCATTGATGGCCGATGGGCGTGAGGAAATCGCATCCCGCGCCGATCGCCACCGCCATCAGGAAAGCTTCAGGCCTGAAGCCAAGACCAGCGGCAAAGCTGGTTGCAATGGGTGCCATGACCAGAACCGTGGCGGCATTGTTGAGAAACGGCGTCACCATCATTGCGGCGACCAAGATCAGCGCCAGTGCACCGGCGGGTGGCAGCTGATGACCAATGGTGGCGAGGGATTCGGCGATCAGATCAGTGCCGCCTGTGGTCCTGAGTGCGTCCGATACGGGTATGAGCGCCGCGAGCATCACCAGAATAGGTCCGTCGATCTCGTCATAAACTTCGTTGAGCGGGATCACCTTAAAAAGCAGCATCGCAACCGCAGCTGCGAAAAACGCAATGGCAACCGGTACGATGCTGAAAGCGGTCGCGCCAATGGCGACAATCAGAATTGCCAGTGGTATCAGGCTCTTGCGGACATTTCCAAGCATCAGCTTGCGCCGCGCCAGAGGCAAAAGCTCGAATTCCGGCAGGAAGGTCGAAAGACTGGCCTGTCTGCCTTGCAGCACCAGCACGTCACCAAAGCGCAGGCGCACTTCGCTCAATCGTTCCGTGATGCGCTCGCCGGGACGACTGACGGCGAGGAGATTGACGTCATAGCGCGCATAAAGCTCGAGCCGTTGCGCCGAAAGATCGACAAGATGGGAATTCTTGCCGATGACGGCTTCAACCACCTCAATGTCGGTCGAGCCGCTCGTGTCTTTCGGGTCGCGATTTTCGGACAGGGTCAGCTTTCCGGCGCTGACAACCGTATCGAGCGCTTTCGGATCGCCTTCCAGCATGACGATATCGTCTTCGGCAAGGACTGTGTCGGGCAGGGGCGTGATGCGCCCTTCCTTGCGGATGATGGCTGTGACCATCGCCTCACCTTCGGCGGGACGGATCAGTTCGGATATCTGCTTGCCTACCAGTGGCGAGGATTTTGAAACACGGGCTTCGGAAGCGTAGTTCTTGATCTTGATCGCTTCGTTGAGCGAAACGTTCTCGCGGGTGCGCTGCGGCACCAGCCAGTAAAAGCACACGAGATAGACGAGGCCGACAGCGGCAAGCACAGCGCCGACCGGCGTGAAATCGAACATGGTGAAAGGCTCGCCGACCATTTCGCCGCGAATACGCGAAACGACGATATTGGGCGAGGTGCCAACTTGCGTCATCAGCCCGCCGAGCAGCGCGCCGAAGGCCATCGGCATCAGGAATGTCGAGGGCGAGACATTGGAGCGGCGGGCAAACTGAAAGGCGACAGGGATCATGATCGCCAGCGCGCCGACATTCTTCACGAAGGCGGAAAGAACCGTCACGATGGCGACCAGCACGGCCAGCTGCAATCGAACGCTGTTCATTTCGGGCAGGAACCGCTGAACGGCAAGCTGCATCAGGCCAGAGCGTGCGACGCCCGCGCTAACCACCAGCGCACTGCCGACAATGATGACGATATCGTCGCTAAACCCACTGAACGCCTGGTCATAGGGGACGACACCGACCGCGATGGCAAGCAGAAGCGCGCAAAGCGCCACGATGTCGTATCGAAACTTGCCCCAGATAAAAGCCCCCATCATGAGTACGATCACAGCGAAGGACAGTATCTGTTGATGAGTCATTCAGTACGCATTCCCAGAAATGAGAAAATTATTCCCTTTCTGTGTAACGCATAAAATTTCAAACGGAAATTGATTATTCAAGGTGATGTAAACATTGCGCATATAAGAAAAGGCGGCGTCTTGCGCTCTGGTTGCAGAGCGCAAGACTGTTTCAATCAGTCGCCGATACGGCGGCCATTCGCATCAAAAAGATGCACGTTCTGCGCTGAAGCGCCGACCTTCACGACTTCATCGATTGCATGGCCCGAGCGTCCGGCCACGCGGAAGACCAGCGGCTTGCCATCGGAAAGCGAGCCATGGATGAAGCTTTCCGCGCCAACCAGTTCAATAGCGTCAATGCGCACATCGGCGTTGAAGCCATCTGCCGGCGGTTCTCCGGCTTCGATGATTCGAATATCTTCCGGGCGCACGCCGAGCGTGAAACTGCCTGACGGGATAGTGATGGCACTGCCCGGCTGCCACAGCGTGCTTGCGCCGCCTTCCATTAGGTTCATCGACGGGGAACCAATGAAGGTTGCCACAAAGGTCGAAGCAGGCTTTTCGTAAAGCTCGATGGGCGTGCCGACCTGCTCGATATTCCCGGCATTGAGCACGACGAGGCGGTCAGCCATGGTCATGGCTTCCATCTGGTCGTGGGTCACATAAACACTGGTGGTGCCGAGCGAACGTTGCAGGCGCTTGATCTCGACGCGCATCTGAACGCGCAGTTTAGCATCGAGGTTGGAAAGCGGCTCGTCGAACAGGAATGCCGCCGGTTCGCGCACGATGGCGCGGCCCATGGCAACGCGCTGGCGCTGGCCGCCCGAAAGCTGGCGCGGCTTGCGGTCAAGAAACTGCTCGATCTCCAGCGCCTTGGCGGCCTTAGCGATCCGGCGTTCGATCTCGTCTTTCGGCGTTTTGCGGTTTCTAAGGCCATAAGCGAGGTTATCGCGCACCGACATATGCGGATAAAGCGCATAGTTCTGGAACACCATGGCGATGTCGCGTTCGGCTGGCTCGACATCGTTGACCACACGGTCGCCAATGGCAATCGTGCCGCCAGTGATGCCTTCAAGCCCTGCGATCATGCGCAATAATGTGGACTTGCCGCAGCCTGATGGGCCGACGAGAACGACGAATTCGCCATCCTGAATATCCAGTGAAACGCCTTTGATGACTTCAATGCCGGCACCATAGCTCTTGCGGACATTATCAAGAACGATTTTGCTCATTATTTTTCCGTTTCCACGAGACCTTTGACGAACCAGCGCTGCATCAGCACGACAACGAGGATCGGCGGGATGATGGCCAGAATTGCCGTTACCATGACATAGTTCCATGGGGTGGATGCGTCGGCCCAATCGACCATGCGGCGCAGGCCGATGATGATCGTGTTCATTTTCGCATCATTGGTAACGAGCAGGGGCCACAGATACTGGGTCCATCCGTAAATGAAGAGAATGACGAAAAGCGCTGCGATATTCGTCTTCGACAGCGGCAGGAGAATGTCGCGCATGAAGCGGAACGGTCCTGCATTGTCGATGCGCGCGGCTTCGACCAGTTCTCCCGGAATGGTCAGGAAGAACTGCCGGAACAGGAAGGTCGCCGTCGCCGATGCCATCAGGGGCAGTGTAAGCCCTGCATAGGTATCGATCAGGCCAAGATCGACGATGACCTTGTAGGTGGGCAGGATGCGCACTTCGACCGGCAGCATCAGCGTCACAAAAATCATCCAGAAAAAGAACATGCGCAGCGGAAAGCGGAAGAAGACAATCGCAAAGGCCGACATGAACGAGATGATGATCTTGCCGATGGCAATCGCCATCGCCACGACGAACGAGTTCCACAAGAGCCGTTCAAGGCTGACACCGACAACGCGCTCCACGCCGCCGAATATGGCTTCGTTATAGTTCTCGATGAGATTATCGCCGGGCAGGAGCGAGATAGGCGGGCGGATGATTTCCGACGAGCTCATCGTCGAGGCGATGAAGGTGTAATAAATCGGAAAGGCGACGATGATGATCCCGATGATCAGGATCAGGTGGCCGATCAGATTGGAGATTGGGCGTTTTTCGATCATGGCCGCCTCGCTCACGAATAATGCACGCGCTTCTCAACGAAGCGGAACTGGAAGGCAGTCAGGGCGATGACGATGGCCATCAGGATGACCGATTGGGCCGACGACGAGCCGAGGTTCAGATTGACGAAGCCATCATTGTAAACCTTGTAGACTAGCGTTTCCGTGGCCTTGGCAGGACCGCCGCCGGTGACGGCATGGATGATGCCGAATGTATCGAAGAAGGCATAGGTCGTGTTGACTACCAGCAGGAAGAACGAAGTCGGTGCCAGCAGTGGAAACACGATGGTCCAGAAGCGCCGCGCGCCGCGCGCGCCATCGATTGCCGCTGCTTCGATTAAGGACTTAGGAATTGCCTGCAAGCCTGCAACAAAGAACAGGAAATTGTAGGAAATCTGTTTCCACGCCGCCGCGAAAACAACGAGGCCCATAGCCTGATTGCCATCCAGAAGCGGGTCCCATGCGATGCCGTTGCGGCGCAGTATATAGGCGAGTGTACCCATCGCCGGGTTGAACATGAACAGCCACAGCATGCCAGCGACCGCAGGTGCCACGGCATAGGGCCAGATCAGCAATGTGCGATAAAAGGTCTTGCCGCGTATGACGCGGTCGGCTGCGGTCGCCAGCAACAAGGCTGCGCCCATGGCCACAAAAGCCGTCAGGACGTTGAAGACAATCGTGACCCTGAAGGAATGCAGATAGTTCGGGTCCGAGAGAACCGCGCTGAAATTTGCCAGCCCTACGAAGGTGGATTTCAGGCCGAACGCGTCTTCACGCATGAAGGACTGATAAATGGCCTGACTGGCGGGCCAGAAGAAGAACACCAGCGTCAGCGCGATTTGCGGCGCCAGCAGGAAATAGGGCAAGATCTTATTGGGGAATGTGACTTTCTGCACGGCGATTTCCTTGCAGGAAACAAAGCCGCCCACTCGATTAAGAGCAGGCGGCATTGCTTGATTTAAAACTTATTGTGCGGCTGCGATCGCATCGTTTCCACGCTTGACAGCGTTTTCTAGCGCGGTCTTCGCGTCCTGCTTGCCGCCGAGCATGGCTTCGAACTCTTCGTTCAGGATATCGCGCACCTGCGGCAGATTGACGAGGCGCACGCCCTTGGAGTTCTCGGTCGGGGCCTTGCCCATCATCTGCAGGATCGGCGTTTCGCGCCCCGGATTCTTTTCATAGAAATCCGACTTCTTGGTTTCTTCGTAAGCCGCCAGCGTCACCGGCAGATAGCCGGACTTCTCGTGCAGCTTGACCTGAATCTTGGTCTGCGACAGGAAGTTGAAGAACTGCGCAATGCCCTTGTACTGGTCGTCGCTGAGGCCAGCGAAAACCCAGAGAGCCGCACCGCCGGGAATGGTGTTCTGAGGCCCATGACCTTCATAATAGGGCAGCTGGCCGATACCGTAATTGGTGCCGGATTTGACCACATCGCCGAGACCACCGGACGATTCCGTCAGCATGGCGCATTCGCCCGAGGTGAAGAGCTGCTTTGCTTCCGAGGTGCGACCGCCATAGCGGAAAGTGCCATCCTTGGCGAGATCGGCAATCGACTGGAAATGCTGGATGTAAAGCGGGGAATTGATTTCCAGCTTCACATCGGTGCCGCCGAGGCCGTTTTCGTTGGTGCCATAGGGCACGTTGTTCCAGGCTGCGAAGTTTTCGGTCTGGATCCAGGTCAGCCAGGTCGAGGTGAAACCGCAAGCCGCAGCGCCGCTCGTCTTGATCTTTTTGGCGGCTTCAAACACTTCCGGCCAGGTCTTTGGCGGGTTGTTCTCATCCAGACCAGCCTTCTTGAAGGCATCCTTGTTGTAATAGAGGATTGGCGACGAGGAATTATACGGGAAGGACAGCATGGTGCCGTCCGGCTTGGAGTAATAAGCGACGATACCCGGCAGATATTGCGACTTGTCGAACTTGAAGCCGCCCTTTTCCAGCACTTCCGCTGCCGGAACCACGGCACCCTCTGCACCCATCATCACGCCACTGCCAGCGTCGAAGACCTGAAGAATTGCCGGCGGCTGCTTGGAACGGAACGCGGCAATGCCAGCGTTCAACGTTTCCGGATAGCTGCCTTTATAGACCGGAACAACCTTGTAATCGCTCTGGCTTTCGTTGAACTCCTTGGTGAGTTCGTTGATCATTTCGTTGTTGGCGCCGGTCATGCCGTGCCACCAGGACAACTCGGTCTGGGCAAATGCCTGCGAACCGATGCAAAGAGCAAGCGCGCCTGTAAGCGCAGAGGTCGAGATCAGACGGGTAAGCATGTTTCCTCCTCGGAGTTGAGGTTGCGTGAATATCAGGAACAGCGAAGCCTGCTCGCGATAACTCCGGAACCTGCATTATCGTTATTACGCTTATATGAATGCAATTTTTAGGGAAGGATCAACCTTCGATTTCACCTATGTCAGAGTAAACCCGAAAATAGTAGCTATCGAAAAGAAAAAAATCGAAAGCCCCGCGAAAAATTGTGAGTGGCTGTGGATTAACTGCGGAGGTTTTATGACGTTACAGGAGACGGGTGTTGCTGTCTTGAGCAAAAAATATAGGAGGCCCGGAATGCCTCCTCGATACTTTGTCTGGATTCGCAGAATTGTTTCGGTCTTATTGGCCCCAGCTGCGCTCCAGCACGTCAATCCAGTTTCCATGGGCCAGTTTGACGAGGGATGCATCGTCATAACCATGTGCCCGGAAGGTTTGGATCACACGCTGAAGGTCGGCGACGCTATGCAGGCTGTTCGAGATCGTCGTGCCGTCGAAGTCCGAACCAAGCGCGATGTGATCGATGCCGATGCGGTTGACGATATAGTCGGCATGGCGCACCAGCTCGTTCAGATCGGTATTCGGGTCGCGTTTGCCATCTTCGCGCAGAAAGCCGACGCCGAAATTCAGGCCGACAAGACCACCGGTATCGCGAATGGCGTCAAGCTGCCGGTCGGTGAGATTGCGGCTTTGCTGGCAAAGCGCATGGGCATTGGAGTGCGACGCAACCAGCGGTGCATCGGATAGAGCGGCAATATCCCAGAAGCCTTTTTCATTCATATGGGAAAGATCGACCATGACCTTCAGTTCATTGCAGGCGCGGATCAGCGCCTTGCCGTGATCGGTCAGGCCCGCCCCGATATCGGGCGATGATGGAAAACGGAAGGGAATGCCATGGGCAAAAATATTGGGGCGGCTCCAGACAGGGCCGAGCGTTCGGAGGCCGGCTGCGTGCAGCACATAAAGCGCATCGAGGCTTTCATCGAAAGCTTCCACCCCTTCAATGTGAAAAACGGAAGCAAAGATGCCCTTGGCAAAAGCGTCGCGAATGTCCGCAGCCGTCCGGCAGATGCGGACCTGCCCTTCCGACTTGCGTTCGATGTTCTGCAGAATGGACGCCATGCCCAGCGTCGCCTTCATGGCATCGGGCTGGCTTGGCGTTGGCAGATTGCCGTCGGCGTCAAGCTCACGGGCAGGAGACGGAACATAGACCGCGCATAGTCCACCGCCGAGGCCCCCCTTGCGGGCGCGGGGCAGGTCGATATGCCCGACATCTTCGCCTTCCAGGAAGCGCTTTTCAGGCGTAGGCTTGTTGGAAGACCACAGGCGCAGCAGAACATCATTGTGCCCATCGAATACCGGAATCAATTGTTCTGTCGCCATGTTGGGAGTTTTCCTTCACGCTGATCATTCAGTTCAATGGCGTAGTGGACCCGCTGAGGGCAAATTGCAAACGAGTTTTCTGCGCCATGTGTCTCACACCGTACAGTGAGGCGGTCTTGCGTGGACAAGAGAATCCCATTTATCTGCGGTCGGCTACGATCCCATGCTATGGTGCTGCGATGTTTCTTGAGACAGTGAACATTCGGCATCCGGGATTGTGGAACAGCTCGGCGGCGGGGGAATTGCGCATGCAGGGAGCGTTGAAATGCAAGAGCTGTCTGACGGAGATTTTATGCCAATGCATGCGGACTGGAACGCTGCCTCACAGGCTGCGAAGGTCTATTCGAGAAGCTGGGCGAAGGATGAGCCCGGCGGTGTGATTATCGGTTTTGATCTGGACGGGGTCAAATTCGCTTATGCGGGCGGGCTGGAAAGCCTCGCAACGGGGGTTCCCTTTACGGCCAATACGGTCGTGCGCTACGCGTCCATCACCAAGCATTTGTTCTGCGCCATGGTTCTGAGCCATAGCGATGTCATAAGCCTCGATGATCGTCTCGGTGACCATCTGCCGGAACTGCAAAGCCCGCTGGCGGATGTGAGCGTGGGCCGTGCGCTGGATATGACCGGCGGCCTGCCTGATACGCGCGAATGCCTGACACTGCTTGGTCTTTCCGTCTACACGCAGACTGAAGCAAACCAGCTTCTGGATTTTATAGCATCGCTGACGCGGCTCAATTTTGAAGCAGGCAGCGAAATTTCCTATTCCAATACCGGCTATCGGCTGGTGGAAGCCGCGCTGGAACGCAAAGGCTTAAGCTTTCGCGATTTCATAAAGGCCAAAGTTGCGGCACCGCTTGGCCTTTCAATTGATGCGCCCGATCTGTGGAACGATCCGATCAAGGGATTGGCGCCGGGTTACTTTCAGGCGGGCGACAAGTGGCAATTGAGCGCTGCTGGCTTGCATCTTTCCGCTTCGGGTTGTCTGGTCGGCAGCGGCATGGCCTTGACGATCTGGGCGCAAGCGCTTCTGGAAGGCGAGGGTGCTTACAGGGGATTGCTCGCAAAACTCTCTGCGGAACGCACCCTGTCGAACGGACGTCCGACCGGCTATGGTCTGGGCCTGCGCTGGAACGGCGTGGACGGACGGGCATTTGTCGGCCATGGCGGTTCGCATCCCGGTTACAAGAGCTATTTTCTGCTCGATCCGCTTGCGAAAAGCGGCATGGTTGTTGTGTCCAACCGGGAAGACGCCGACACTTATAGGATCGCGCGCGATTGTATGGCCGCCCTCTATAGTTTGCAGCTGCCCGATACCGATTGCACGATCCCGGACGGATTGTACGTTGCCGAAACCGGGTCGCTATGGCTGGAAATGCGCAATGGCGTCGCCAATTGCCTTGATGCCCAAGAAACGCTCTACAGCGTTGGTGATGGCTGGTTCTCGTCCCTTTCTGCGTCGTCGCCGGTCAAGCTGCGCTGGACGGGTGACGTGCTGGAAGGTGAAATCGGCTATGCCCCGTGTCGCCTGAATCCGGCATCGGTGTCGCCTGCCGGAAGAGAACTGGATGGCCACTGGCAGGCATCGGCTTATGGCGCCAGTTTCGATATCAGGGACGGGCATGTCATTTGGGGAATCGGTCCCACACGCCGCGCCATACCGCTGGAAGACATGGGCAATGGACGGGCGCTCTTCACGCTGCAAGACGGCCCGTGGACGCGGCGCGTCTGTCTGCACCAGCTCGACGGTAATCGTCTCGAACTGGTTTTGAGCCGCAGCCGCATCATGGAATATCGCCGCTGACAACGCGGTATTGTTATCGACGGCGCGGCGGAAGGGCGACCTTACCGCCGCGTCTTGCATTATGATAACCTCTTTCGAATTGATTCAGTTGTGAATGGAGTAAGCGATGCTGGAACGGATGATCGATCAAGGCGTGGGCCGCGAGCCTGCCGATATCGTGCTGAAGGGTGGCCGCTTCTTCGATCTTGTCACCGGCGAGCTGGTGGAAAGCGATATTGCAATCTGCGGGGATCGCATTGTCGGCACGTTCGGGACCTATTCCGGCAAGCAGGAAATCGACATTTCGGGGCGCATCGTCGTGCCGGGCTTTATCGATACGCATCTGCACATCGAATCCTCGCACATCACGCCGCATGAATTCGATCGCTGCGTACTGCCGCAAGGCGTGACGACGGTGATCTGCGATCCGCATGAAATCGCCAATGTTCTGGGCGCGGAGGGCATTAAGTTCTTCCTCGACAGCGCGCTGGAAACCGTGATGGATATCCGCGTTCAGCTGTCAAGCTGCGTGCCTGCCACCCATATGGAAACGGCGGGTGCGGAACTGCTGATCGGCGATCTTCTGCCCTTCGCGGATCATCCAAAGGTGATCGGTCTGGCCGAGTTCATGAATTTTCCGGGTGTTCTGGCCAAAGACCCCGAATGCATGGCCAAACTCAACGCATTTCAGGGGCGACACATCGACGGTCATGCACCACTGCTGCGCGGCAAGGACCTGAACGGCTACATTTCCGTCGGCATTCGTACCGAACATGAGGCGACAAGTGCCGAAGAAGCGCTGGAGAAGATGCGCAAGGGCATGCATGTTCTGGTCCGCGAAGGTTCGGTTTCCAAGGACCTCAAGGCGCTGATGCCGATCATCACCGAGCGCCACGCGCAGTTTCTGGCGCTTTGCACCGACGACCGCAATCCGCTCGATATCGCTGATCAGGGCCATCTCGATTATCTGATCCGCACCGCTATTGCGGGCGGCGTGTCGCCTTTGGCCATCTATCGTGCGGCCAGTGTTTCGGCGGCCCGTGCATTTGGCCTTTTTGACCGGGGGCTGGTAGCGCCGGGGCAGCGCGCCGATCTCGTGATCGTGGACAGTCTGGAAGGTTGTCATGCCGCGATCGTCCTCTCGGCAGGACGTGTGGTTTCGGAAGAGCTTTTTGCCCAGCGCAAGACAATCGCCGAAGTGGGGCGCAACAGCGTGAAGGCGCAGCGTGTCAGTGCTGCCAATTTCCGTTCGCATTCCAACAGCGGCAAGACGCGCGCCATTGGCATCATTCCCGGCAAGATCATCACCGAAAGCCTCGAATTCGAGCTGAAAGTCGGATCGAAGGGTGTTGAACCCGATCTCGAACAGGATGTTGTGAAAATCGCGGTGGTTGAGCGCCACGGCAAGAATGGCAATATCGCCACCGGTTTTGTGCATGGTTTCGGGTTGAAAGCGGGAGCCATTGCTTCAACTGTCAGCCATGACAGCCACAATATTTGTGCCGTCGGCACATCGGACGAGGATATTGCGGTCGCCGCCAACCGGCTTGGCGAGATCGAAGGCGGTTTCGTGGTGGTTCGCGATGGCAAGGTGCTGGCCGAACTACCTTTGCCCATCGCCGGACTGATGAGCGACCAGCCTTATGAGGTGGTGCGGGAGGAATTGCGCAAGCTGCGCCATGCTGCCGAAGAACTGGGCTCGGTTCTGGAAGAACCATTCCTGCAACTGGCCTTTGTCGCACTGCCGGTTATCCCACATCTGAAAATCACGGATCGCGGTCTGGTGGACGTGGACAAGTTCGAATTTGTCGGCAACTGAGCGCTAGCTCAGTTTGCTGGCAGCGCTGAATCTGTTCGAAAGGAAACCCACAAAAGCAAAAATCCCGGACGAAGCCGGGATTTTGATCGTTGCCTTGCTGGAAACTGGAGCGGGCGAAGGGATTCGAACCCTCGACCCCAACCTTGGCAAGGTTGTGCTCTACCCCTGAGCTACACCCGCTCGCGCCAGTTTCGACCTGAAAACGTTTCCGAAGGAAGTCGTTTCCATCAGGCAGGCGCTATATGGACTAAGGCATTTCGGAATGCAACAGGGAAATTACAATAAAATGTCGTTTTCCGGAGATTGTCCAAAGTTCGGTTCGGGTGGTTACAGCCGTGCATGCCATGGTCTATAAACCTGAACGGAACAATTTGAATATTGAATGGAAATGGGTGGAATCATGGCTTTGTCGCCGAAGGAGCTTCTCGACTATCTGCAAAATCTCGGTATCGAGGTGACGACCGTGGAACACCCGCCTTTGTTCACGGTTGCGGATTCTCAAGGCTTGCGTGGCGAAATTCCCGGCGGACACACCAAAAACCTGTTCCTGAAGGACAAGAAGGACAATTTCTTTCTCGTGACCGTGGAGGAAGATGCCGTGGTCGATCTGAAGTCGATCCATCAGGTGATCGGTGCGGCAAGCCGCGTTTCGTTTGGCAAACCGGAAAAGCTGCTGGAATATCTGGGTGTCATTCCGGGATCGGTGACAGTGTTCGGCGCGATCAACGACCGCGACCACAATGTTCAGGTCGTCATCGATGCGGATCTGATGAAATATGATGTCATCAACGGACACCCGCTGACCAACGAAGCCACCACCTCGATCCGGCGCGAAGACCTCATCGCCTTCCTGAAATCGACCGGTCACGAACCACGTATCCTTGCAGTATCAGAAGGTGCGAAGGCAGACGCAACGGTATAGACTACGCGTCTTGAAATCCGCCGGAACAGATACAAATTGACAAGCACGAACTGAAAAGATCGACACCGGCCTTGATGCGGGGTGCATGAACAGGGCCGGAAGATATGAGGAATATTCCATGACCAGCCAGAACAATCCTTACGCCAATACGGGCGGCCAGATGACGGCAAATGTTTCTTTCGGTTCGGCGCCGGCACCCGTGGGCGGGGCGGATCTGATCAAGGATACGACGACTGCGGCATTTCAGACCGATGTGCTGGCCGAATCGCGCCAGCAGCCGGTTCTGGTCGATTTTTGGGCTCCGTGGTGCGGGCCCTGCAAGCAGCTGACGCCGGTTATCGAAAAGGCCGTCAAGGAAGCGGGCGGCGTGGTCAAGCTTGTCAAGATGAACATCGACGATCACCCGTCCATTCCGGGCCAGCTTGGCATCCAGTCCATCCCGGCGGTTATCGCCTTCGTCAACGGCCAGCCGGTTGATGGCTTCATGGGTGCACTGCCGGAATCGAAGGTGAAGGAATTCATCGCCAAGATCGGCGGGCCAAGCGATCAGGAAAGCGCGATTGCCGAGGCGGTAACAGCCGGGCAGGAACTGCTTGAATCCGGCGATTACGTTCAGGCTGGTGAGATTTTCAGTTCCATTCTTCAAGCCGCGCCCGACAATGTCGATGCGATTGTCGGTCTGGCGTCTTGCGTTCTGGAATCGGGCGATGCCGAACAGGCACGCGAAATTCTGGCCGCCATTCCTGCCGATAAGCAGAATGCCGTATCGGTGCGCGCGCTCGAAGCCAAGCTGGCGCTTGCCGATCAGGTCAAGCTGATTGGTGACCCGGTTGAATTGGAAAAGCGTCTTCAGGCTGATCCGCAGGACTATCAGGCGCGTTTCGATCTGGCGCAGGTGCGCAATGCGCAGGGCCGTCGCGACGATGCCGCCAACGAACTGCTGGCCATCATGAAGGCCGACCGCAGCTGGAACGAGGATGGCGCGCGTAAGCAACTGCTCCAGTTCTTCGAAGCATGGGGCAATACGGACCCGGCGACGCTTTCGGCCCGCCGGAAGCTGTCTTCGCTGCTGTTTTCGTAGGCGATAAAAGCGGCGGGAAATCTGACTGTCAGGATGCTGCGCGCGTGGATTGCGCGAAGCATCCCAAAGGAGGTTGCAATGCAAGTGGGTAATGCCCGCTACAGAACGGGTTCCGACATTCCGGACCTGGTTCCGATATTTCCGCTGAAAGGTGCCCTGCTTTTGCCCGGCGGCCAACTGCCGCTGAACATATTCGAGCCGCGTTATCTGGCGATGGTGGAAAACGCGCTTGCCGGAAAGCGGATCATCGGCATGATCCAGCCGCAAATCGATGACGACGACGACGAGGGCGTCAATGAACTGGACGAAAGCCTTCGTCCGCCGCTGAGCAGCATTGGGTGTCTCGGTCGCATAACGACCTATGCGGAGACCGGCGACGGACGGCTTCTGATCACGCTTCAGGGCATTTGCCGTTTCCGTATCAAGGAGGAGGTCAATTGCCGCCAGCCTTATCGCCAGTGCCGGATCATGCCGTTTCTGGCCGATCTGGAAGAGGCGCGCGACACGGCTGATATCGACCGTGAAGCGCTGCTTCGTGCCTTCCGCGACTATCTGGAAGCGCATAATCTGGAAGCCGACTGGGAAAGCATCTCCCGCGCCGGAAATGAAACGCTCGTCAATGCGCTGTCGATCATGTCGCCCTTTGGGCCTGCCGAAAAGCAGGCATTGCTGGAGGCGCCCGACCTCAAGACGCGTGCTGCGACGCTGATCGCCATTACGGAAATGGTGCTGGCGAGAGTGAAAGACGACGATTACGGATCGCGCCTGCAATGATCCGGAGGATATGAAATGGTGAATGATAAAACTGAAACCGGCAGCATCGATGTGCGCCTTCTGGAACTGCTTGTCTGTCCGCTGACCAAAGGCGCGCTGGAATATGACGCGGAGCACAGCGAACTGATTTCGCGCAAGGCAAAGCTTGCCTATCCGGTGCGCGGCGGCATACCC
The DNA here is from genome assembly GCF_003664555.1 of Ochrobactrum soli. NCBI lineage: Bacteria > Pseudomonadati > Pseudomonadota > Alphaproteobacteria > Hyphomicrobiales > Brucellaceae > Ochrobactrum > Ochrobactrum soli. The sequence goes on from NZ_RCHH01000006.1 coordinate 253,213, forward strand.
ATCATGCTGCCATCCGAAGCGCGGACGCTTGTGGACTGAGTGTCAGCATAGGTTATTTAATTTCTGCACAAGCCTCGATCTTTTTCATAAGTTTCATGCCTGCTGATTGTTGCCTGCCACGCAACAGGGCTCTATAACCCTCCCGGAACTTTGAAAAACAATTTCGGAAGACGCCCGGTTTTTCGTAATTGTGCATTGAAAAACAGAGGCTTGGCATTATGGCAACCAGAAAACTTCTTCTCCTGCCCGGCGATGGCATCGGTCCCGAAGCCATGGCGGAAGTCCGCAAGATCATCGCTTACCTCAATTCGGACCTTAAGCTCGGCTTTGAAACCGAAGAAGGTCTGGTTGGCGGCTGCGCTTACGACGCGCACGGTCAGGCGATTTCGGATGCCGATATGGAGAAGGCGCTGGCAGCCGATGCCACGCTGTTTGGCGCTGTTGGCGGCCCGAAGTGGGATAGCGTGCCTTATGAAGTGCGCCCGGAAGCCGGTCTTCTGCGCCTGCGCAAGGACATGCAGCTTTACGCAAACTTGCGTCCGGCCATTTGCTATCCGGCGCTCGCACATTCCTCTTCGCTGAAGCCGGAAGTGATCGAAGGCCTCGACATTCTTATCCTGCGCGAATTGACCGGCGGCGTTTACTTCGGCGAGCCGAAGGAAATCATCGACCTCGGCAACGGCCAGAAGCGCGGGATCGACACGCAGGTTTATGACACCTACGAAATCGAGCGCATCACCGATGTGGCTTTTGAGCTGGCGCGCACGCGCCGCAACAAGGTCACCTCGATGGAAAAGCGCAATGTGATGAAGTCGGGCGTGCTCTGGAATCAGGTCGTCACCGCGCGTCACAAGGAAAAGCATTCCGACGTGGAACTGGAACACATGCTGGCCGACGCTGGCGGCATGCAGCTCGTCCGCTGGCCGAAGCAGTTCGACGTCATCGTGACCGACAATCTGTTCGGTGACATGCTGTCGGACGTCGCTGCCATGCTGACCGGTTCGCTCGGCATGTTGCCGTCGGCTTCGCTTGGCGCAGTCGATGCCAAGACCGGCAAGCGCAAGGCGCTTTACGAGCCGGTCCATGGCTCCGCACCGGATATCGCTGGCAAGGGCATTGCAAACCCGATCGCCATGATCGCGTCGCTGGCCATGTGCCTGCGTTATTCGTTCAATCTGGTTGCCGAAGCCGACCGTCTGGAAGCAGCGATTGCCGGTGTTCTGGACGATGGCATCCGCACGGCGGACATCTGGTCGGAAGGCACAACCAAGGTTGGCACCACCGAAATGGGTGATGCGATCCTCGCCAAATTCAAGGCGCTTTCGGCTTAATCACCCGCTGAAGAATTGCGAAATTGGAAAGCCCGCCGGATAGTTCCGGCGGGCTTTTTCTTATTGAAATAAACGCCCGATTTGAGGCTGTAATTTCTGCATAGACGGATAAGAATGCGTGTCATGTTGTTCACGCTTCCAAACCAAGACAAACTTTACGACGCGCTGTTGGCCCGCGATGCCTCTTATGAGGGCAGGGCCTACGTCGGTGTCGTTTCCACCGGCATTTTTTGCCGCCTGACTTGCCCGGCGCGCAAGCCGCGCCGGGAAAACTGCCGTTTTTTCGCTTCGGTTGCCGAATGCATGGCGGATGGTTTTCGCGCCTGCAAAAGGTGCCATCCGTTGCAGCCTGCAGCCGAAGCGGAGCCTTCCATCAAGAGATTGCTCGATGCTCTGGAAGCCGATCCCGAACGGCGATGGAGCGAAGATGATGTCGCGCGCATGGGGCTTGATCTCTCCACCGTGCGGCGCAGCTTCCGGCGACATTTCGGCATGACATTTCTGGAAATGGCGCGGCAGGAACGTTTGCGTCACGGCTTTCAGGCATTGGCTGACGGAGGCCGGGTCATCGACGCGCAGATCGATGCGGGCTTTGAATCGCCGGAGGCGTTCCGCAGCGCCTTTGGCCGTATTCTTGGTCTTCCTCCCGCAAAACTGCGCGGCGACGGTCTGTTGCGCGCCGATTGGATCAAGTCGCCGCTCGGAACGATGATTGCCATTTGCGATGCGAAAAACCTGCATCTGCTGGAATTTGCCGACCGCAAGGCGCTCTCTTCCGAGTTGAAGAAACTCTATGCGACTTCTCGTGGAGATATCGGTATTGGTCGCTTCAACACGCATGATCTGGTCGAGCGGCAGCTGAATGCTTTCTTTGCAGGCAAGTCGCCGACCTTCGATCTGCCCATGGTCTTGCATGGCAGCGCGTTCACGCAGTCCGTGTGGCGGGAACTTCAGACGATTGGGGCAGGGGAAACACGCAGCTATAGCGAGTTGGCGCAAGCAATCGACAAGCCGCTTGCGGTGAGGGCTGTTGCGCGGGCCAATGGTGCCAATCAGATTGCCATCATCATACCGTGTCATCGCGTGATCGGCGCCGACGGATCATTGACCGGCTATGGCGGCGGTCTCTGGCGCAAGCAGAAACTGATTGAGATCGAAGCGCAATATCGCTGAAAATTCGTTGGGTGTACGCAAAAACGCCGCCCTTTCGGGGCGGCGTTTCGCATTGTCGTTATTGCCGGATTAGTCGAGCTTGTGCAGATCGACGCCCTTGGTTTCCTTCACGAAGATCATGCCGATCACGAAGGTGATGGAGGCGATGACGATCGGATACCAGAGGCCATAGTAGATGTCGCCCTTGGCCGCGCTGAGTGCGAACACGCCAGCCGGAAGCAGACCACCGAACCAGCCATTGCCGATATGGTAAGGCAGCGACATGCCGGTGTAGCGGATGCGGGTCGGGAACATTTCCACCAGGATTGCAGCGATTGGGCCATAAACCATCGTCACATAGATGACGAGGATGGTCAGGATCGCAATCGTCATGACCCAGTTCACCTTGGCAGGGTCTGCCACCATCTTGAATGCGCCTGCATTCGGAATGGTGTAGACGGCCTGATCGGTGCTGACGCCGAGACCTTCGGCTTCAGTCTGGGTCAGGAGCTTCTGCTTGACCAGATCGGCAGCAGGAACCATCGCCTTATCGCCACCGCGGACAGCATCAGCACTCAGCTGGAGTTCCGGATTGGCGGCCAGGAAGGCGTCAAGCTTGCTGTCCGGCACCTTGGCAGGATCGCGGACCAGTGGGAAGCCTGCCTTCTGGAGAGCCAGGTTCACGCCATGAGCGAGTTCAGCCTGCTTGCCGGCAGCACCTGCACCAGCCTGAACGGCATCAAAGGACGTAATCGTCGCGTCGCCGATGGTGACGGTTGCAGGCGTTCCAGCCGCAGCGGTCTGCACGACTTCGTAAGGCACCGAGCTCTTGGCGAGGAAGCTGGTCGCAACATCGCAGGAGCTGGTAAACTTGGACGTGCCGGTGGCGTTGAACTGGAAGTTACAATCGCCAGGGGCCGCGGTGACGGTTGCCTTGATGGTCTGCTCAGCCTGCGCCAGCGCCGGATTTGCGGCATTGGTCAGCGCCTTGAACAGCGGGAAGTAGGTTACAGCCGCCAGAAGCAGGCCCGCCATGATGATCGGCTTACGGCCGATCTTGTCCGACAGCCAGCCGAAGAAGACGAAGCCGCCGGTGCCGAGCAGCAGGGCGATAGCAACCATGATATTGGCCGACTGATTTTCCACCTTCAAAACGTTCTGAAGGAAGAACAATGCGTAGAACTGGCCGCAATACCAGACCACGGCCTGACCGGCGGTGAGGCCGAACAATGCGATAAGCGCGATCTTGGCATTTTTCCACTGGCCGAAAGCTTCGGATAGCGGAGCCTTCGAGGTCTTGCCTTCTTCCTTCATGCGCTTGAACGCAGGCGACTCGCTCATCTGCATGCGGATCCAGACGGAAATACCGAGCAGGAGAACCGAGACGAGGAACGGAATACGCCAGCCCCAGGCGGCAAAGGCTTCCTTGCTCATCATAGTCTGGATGCCGAGGATCACCAGCAACGACAGGAACAGGCCAAGCGTTGCAGTGGTCTGAATCCACGAGGTGAAGAAACCGCGACGGTTATTCGGCGCATGTTCTGCGACATAGGTTGCCGCGCCACCATATTCGCCACCGAGTGCGAGACCCTGAAGCATGCGCAGCACGATCAGGATGATGGGCGCCAGAATGCCGAGCGTTGCCGAACCAGGCAGAAGACCGACCAAAAAGGTCGATGCGCCCATGATGACGATGGTGACGAGAAAGGTGTATTTGCGTCCGACGAGATCGCCAAGGCGACCGAAGACGAGCGCACCGAACGGACGCACCAGAAAGCCCGCCGCAAAAGCCAGCAGGACGAAGATGTTGCGCGTTGCTTCGGGATATTCGTTGAAGAAGGCTGCGCCGATAAAGGAAGCGAGCGTTCCGTAAAGGTAAAAGTCGTACCATTCGAAGACGGTACCAAGCGACGATGCAAAGATGACTTTGCGTTCTTCGCCCGTCATTTTCTGCGTGCCGACATCGGCACTTGACGAGACTGCCATTAATCTGTCCTCCCAAACAGAGCCCTTAAAGGGCAATGCAAGACTGGGGTTCATTCGACGTACAAATGTAACCAGTCCGATGCGCCGCCTTGTATCCCAACAAGTGAGGCGCACTCCTCACCAAATTATGATGAACCTAAAAAGGAGATTCGGGCAGTAGTCTTTAGTATGAGACAAAATCGACAGCTTGACGCCCGCCGGTTTTGCTTGCGGTGCAAAAAAATACAGGGCGGAAGCGGTGGAGAATTGACTCCATTCATAAAGCGCGTAAAAGCAATGCCGAACGAAGGAGAACTCGCGTGCAACGCGTTAACGTAGCGTCAGTTTCGTCTGGAACTGCCGGCATGAATGCCGGAGCAGTACGCATGCCTTCGATTACCAAAAAACTCACGGCCATCACTAAAACGACCACGAAAACGGTCTGATTCCCTTGGCCTGCTCGCCCTCTCCCCGGGTCTGGCCCGGGGACGGAAAACCCGCGTGGCCTGCGGGGTTCCGGATCTGGAAGCGGAGAGGGACAGGAGACGAAAAATGGGTTTCAAGGTAGCAGTAGTCGGCGCCACCGGTAATGTCGGGCGCGAAATGCTCAATATTCTAGAAGAACGCGGTTTTCCAGCCGATGAAGTTGTGGCGCTCGCATCGCGTCGCAGCCAGGGCACGGAAGTATCTTACGGCGACAAGACGCTGAAGGTTCGCGCGCTCGACACTTACGATTTTTCCGACACGGACATTTGCCTGATGTCTGCTGGCGGCAATATTTCGAAGGAATGGTCGCCGAAGATCGGCAAGCAGGGCTGCGTCGTCATCGATAATTCGTCGGCCTGGCGTTACGACATGGACGTGCCGCTGATCGTGCCGGAAGTAAACCCGGATGCCATCACGGGCTTCACCAAGAAGAACATTATTGCCAACCCGAACTGCTCGACTGCGCAGCTCGTTGTTGCGCTGAAGCCGCTGCATGACGCTGCCAAGATCAAGCGCGTCGTCGTTTCGACCTACCAGTCGGTTTCCGGCGCGGGCAAGGAAGGTATGGACGAGCTGTTCGAACAGTCGCGCGCTGTGTTCGTTGCTGACCCGGTCACGGCGAAGAAGTTCACCAAGCGCATTGCGTTCAACGTGATCCCGCACATCGATGTCTTCATGGAAGACGGTTACACCAAGGAAGAATGGAAGATGGTGGCCGAAACCAAGAAGATGCTCGATCCGAAGATCAAGCTGACGGCAACCGCAGTGCGCGTTCCTGTCTTCATCGGTCATTCGGAAGCGGTGAATATCGAGTTCGAAAACCCGCTTTCGCCGGAAGAAGCCCGCGAAATCCTGCGCGAAGCGCCGGGTTGCCAGGTTATCGACAAGCGCGAAGACGGCGGCTACATCACGCCATATGAATCTGCTGGTGAAGACGCGACTTATATCAGCCGTATCCGTGAAGACATTACTGTCGAAAACGGTCTGGCCATGTGGGTCGTCTCGGACAATCTGCGCAAGGGCGCAGCGCTCAATACGATCCAGATTGCAGAACTGTTGGTCGCTCGCGGCCTGATCAAGCCAAAGGCGCTTGCTGCCTGATAGAGCTTGTTATGTAGTGAAATGCAAAAGCGCCGGGAAACCGGCGCTTTTATTTTGCGGCGAATATCTAGCGTTCCACGCTGTCGGCAAGATTGCCGCGAATGTCGAGCAGGCGGGAGCGCAAATCCTTCAGCTCATCGACGGGCTGACCGAGCGCACAGAGAATTTGATCCGGTACAGATTCAGCCGCTTCCCGTAACATAAGTCCTTCGTCCGTAAGTGTGATGCGCACTTGCCGTTCGTCCTGTGGATCGCGGCGGCGCGTGATGCGTCCTGCCGTTTCAAGCCGTTTCAGGAGTGGCGTCAGCGTCCCTGAATCGAGATGGAGCTTCGCGCCGATTTCGGAAACGGTCTGGTCGTCCTTTTCCCACAGCACCAGCATCACCAGGAACTGCGGATAGGTCAGGTCCAGTTTGCTCAAGATCGGCTGGTATGCGCGCGTCAGCGCATTTGCGGTCGAATAAATCGCAAAGCAGAGCATGTTTGAAAGTTTGAGAAAAGAGTCCTGTGTCATGCGCCAATTCCTTCGAGCGCTGTTCCAGCGCATATCCTTCATACCATAAATCATGCGCAATTGCATTGTGCATCACTTAATTGTGAGAAATGATTTTGCAAAATTAGATTGCGCACAATTTAATTTTCGATAGCTTGTCTTCGGAGACAAATTATCACCGAAGGAGAAATCGAATGGCTATTCTCTACACCACCCAGTCCACAGCAACCGGCGGACGCACGGGCAGCGCCAAGACCGCAGATGGTCGTCTTAGCGTCGTTCTCGACACGCCGAAGGAACTCGGTGGTCAGGGCGGCGAGGGCACCAATCCCGAGCAGCTTTTTGCGTCCGGCTATGCGGCCTGCTTCCTTGGCGCGCTGAAGTTTGTTGCTTCGAAGGAAAAGGTTGCCATTGCTGCCGACAGCACTGTGACAGCAACCGTTGGCATCGGCCCGCGCGAAGACGGCACCGGCTTCGGTCTCGATGTTGCGCTTGAAGTGGCGCTTCCGGGTGTCGAGAAGGCAAAGGCGCAGGAGCTGGTCAATGCGGCTCACATTGTTTGCCCTTATTCGCATGCCACGCGCGGTAATATCGACGTGCGCTTGAGCGTCGCCTGACCCAAACAAAAAGGCGCCCGATCAGGGCGCCTTTTTGAATTGATATTCGGCAGAAATTATTCTGCCTGGGCTTCGATGGCTTCCATGTCGTCATCCGACAGGCCAAAGTGATGGCCGATCTCATGGATAAGCACATGGGTGACGATATCGCCCAGCGTCTCCTGATTTTCAGACCAGTAATCCAGAATGGCGCGACGATAGAGCGTGATGCGGTTGGGACCATCGCCGGTCTGCAGGCTGAAACGCTCGCCAATGCCGCGACCTTCAAAAAGGCCGAGCAGGTCGAATGGCGTGTCCAGCCCCATATCCTCGATGATCTGGTCTTCAGGAAAATCGGCGATCTGGATGATGATGTCGCCGCACAACGCACGAAACTCCTGCGGCAGATGCGCAAGAGCTTCAATCGCGATGGATTCAACTTCGTCCAGCGAGGGCGAGAAACGTCCCGCCCAGTCGCCGCTTTGATCTTCTCGGGCCATTCCAGCCAATCGTGTCCTATTCAATTGCTCAGGCCACAGGGCTTAAAGGCCGCGTAAATTGCATTGTGTGTCATCAGGCCCAGGGACGCAGTTCGGCGCGCTTGGCTTCGAACGTGTCGATGCTCTTTGCCTTTTCCATGGTCAGGCCGATATCGTCCAGACCGTTGAGCAGGCAGTGGCGCTTGAAGTCGTCGAGATCGAAGGAAATCGTGCCGCCGTCAGGGCCATGAATTTCCTTTGCTTCGAGATCGACGGTGAGGGTGGCATTGGCACCGCGCGAGGCGTCGTCCATCAGCTTGTCGAGATCTTCCTGGCTGACCTTGATCGGCAGAATGCCGTTCTTGAAGCAGTTATTATAGAAGATGTCGGCAAACGAGGTCGAAATCACGCAACGGATACCAAAATCGAGCAGAGCCCAAGGGGCGTGCTCGCGCGAGGAGCCGCAGCCGAAATTATCGCCTGCAACCAGGATCTGGGCATTGCGATAGCCGGGCTTGTTCAGCACGAAATCAGGGTTTTCGGAACCGTCTTCATTAAAGCGCATTTCCGCAAACAGTCCCTTGCTCAGGCCCGTGCGCTTGATCGTCTTCAGGTAATCCTTCGGAATGATCATATCCGTGTCGATGTTGACGATCGGCAGGGGAGCGGCGACGCCGGTGAGCTTGGTGAACTTATCCATGTCCTGAACCTGTCGGTTGGGTATTTGCTATATTGCGAACTGGTTTACATCAGCATTGCCGAGAGTCAACGTTTCAGGCCCAAACTGCCCAATAGGTCGCAACCTGCGGCGAATTTATCGAACCATCCAGACCGTTTTGAGGCGATCCGGACGGTTCGATAGTTGATTACTGCGCATAATCCTGTCGGGAAATCCCGTCAACCTTTCTGAATCATGCGCTGTAAATGCCGCATCCGCAATTATTGGACGTTCAACGCCACACCGCCGCTCTCGCTGCCGGTCAGGCGGCGGGATTTTCCGTCACTGCCGACAACAATGGTAAAGCGCCGGCGCCGCATCGACATATTTGGCGAAACGGCGACATCGATCGCCGGGTCGAATTGCAATGTGATCCGCCACAGGTCGGGCTTGATTGTTTCCTCGACGGCTATAATACGAGCGTCGAAGGGCGTGGTGTGAAACATGCCGGAGATGCGCTGGCCGACACGGTAGGGGGCGGTGTCGTCCTGCGCGGCAACCGGTGTTGCTTCCACCTTGCCGCCCGTGGCGGCAAGCGTGTTCCAGTCACGCGTGCCTGACTGGCGGGCCACGAGATCAAGCGCCTTACCGTGGCTGATGGTGATGCCTTCCTCGCTCAAAGCCTGCCGCAAACGGCGAGCCTGATGCTTGAAGTCAATAGTGGTGTGCCCAGCGGTCAAAGCTGTGGTCATGGTTTTCGCTCCTGATTGTGAGCGGCGTTTTCATGAACGGGTGCCCGCATTGCCGTTTCTGCCGTCACGGGACAGGAACGTGTATTTCGAATGCTTTACCGTGGCTTGAAACCTGCGGGCGGCTGGCGCATTCAACCGAAGGCTGGAAAATAGGCGGGCAGGGCACGGATTTCAAGCCCCCGCTTTGAAGGGAGCTTTAACCCGCTCCCAAGGCTTGCACCGTGTCGCAGTTCCGTGCACAAATCGGCCATGAAAACAATCGCTCGTCCACGCCGTTCCGTTCTGTTCGTTCCTGCCGCCAATCCGCGCGCGCTGGAAAAATCGCTCACGCTTGCAGCCGATTGCGTGATCTACGATCTGGAAGATTCCGTTGCGCCCGAAGCAAAGCAATCAGCGCGCGAGGCGTTGGTTGCGCATTTTGCAGCGCATCCGAAACCGGCCTTTGAGCGGATCATTCGCGTCAATTCTGGCGAGACGCCATGGGGCAAGGATGATGTGGCCGCAGCGGCTGATATGGGTGCCGACGCCATTCTCCTGCCGAAGGTCGAGCGACCGCAGGACATTATCGATGCGGCCAATCGGCTTGATCGCAAGGATGCTGATCCGTCTGTCGGCGTTTGGGCGATGATTGAAACTCCGCGCGGCATTTTGAACGCGGATGAAATAGCCATGCTCGGCCATCGCTCGGCAGTGCGGCTCGCCTGTTTCGTTGTTGGTCCGAACGATATTGCACGGGAAACTGGTGTTCGCCCGCAAGCCGGGCGGCCTTATCTCGTGCCGTGGCTGATGCAGATCATTCTCGCGGCGCGAGCAGGCGGGTTTACTGTTCTCGATGGCGTGTTCAACGATTTTCGCGATTCTGTCGGCTTTGAAGCCGAGTGTTTGCAAGGGGCCGCGATGGGCTTCGACGGCAAGACGCTTATTCATCCGGGTCAGATCGAGGCCGCCAATCGCGCCTTCTCACCGACGGATGAGGAAGTGGCGCATGCACGGGCCGTTGTCGATCTGTTTGCTCAACCAGAAAATGCGGATAAGGGCGTTGTGTCACTGGATGGCCAGATGATCGAACGGCTGCATCTGGCAATGGCCGAAAAGCTGCTCGCGAAAGCATTTCCAGCAAAAGTGTGAAACGGTTTTGCGTTTGGAAATGCGTAATAAATAGAACCAACGCGGGCCTGAAATTTAACAAAGGAAGACAGACTATGAAGCTCTATCGTTTCATCACCGGACCGGATGATTCCGCATTTTGCCACCGCGTTACGGCGGCGCTCAACAAGGGCTGGCAGCTCCATGGCTCGCCGACCTATGCCTTCAATGCGGCAACCGGCGTGATGCAGTGCGGCCAGCCGGTTGTGAAGGAAGTTGATGGCGTTGACTATACGCCGGATATAAAGCTCGGCGAATATTGATGGCCGTCCGTCGCATCGTCGCCAATATAGCTGCCAGCGACCCTGCGGCGGCAAAACGCTTCTATGGCGAATTGTTGGGCCTCGACGTGGCGATGGATTTCGGCTGGATCGTGACCTATGCCACCGATGCGCAGGCGCGCGTGCAGGTGAGCATCATGCGTGAAGGTGGTTCGGGCACGCCGGTGCCCGATCTTTCCATCGAGGTGGACGACGTAGACGCCACGCTGGAGCAGGCAATCGCGATGGGGTTTCCTATCGAATACGGTCCGGCGGATGAGGATTGGGGCGTGCGCCGCTTTTTCGTACGCGATCCTTTTGGGCGGTTGGTCAATATCCTGACCCATAAGAACTGAAAAGGCCGGTTTCCCGGCCTTTTGCTTGATTAGTTCAACCCGCGCTTTTCGATCATCGCATCCGGTGTCGGCATCTTGCCGCGGAATGCTTTGTACAGATCTTCCGGGTCGCGACTGCCGCCAGCGGCATAGATGTGCTGCTCCAGCTTGGCGGCGAGTTCCGGGTTGAAAGCGTCGCCGGTTTCCTCGAAAGCCGAGAACGCATCCGCATCCAGCACTTCCGACCACATGTAGGAATAGTAACCGGCGGAGTAGCCATCGCCGGAGAACACATGGGTGAAATGCGGTGTGCGGTGGCGCATGATGATCGCATCAGGCATGGAAAGCTTTTCGAGCGTTTTTGCCTCGAAGGACAGCGGATCGGCGATCTTCTCATTACCGGTATGGAAAGCCATATCCACCAGCGCGGACGCGGTAAATTCAACCGTGTTGAAACCGGCATTGAACGAACGCGCCGCCAAAACCTTATCGAGCAGGGCTTTCGGCATTGCTTCGCCGGTGCGGTAATGCACGGCGTATTTTTCCAGAACGGCGGGTACGGTCAGCCAATGTTCGTAAAGCTGCGACGGCAGTTCCACGAAATCGCGCGATACGGCAGTGCCGGAAACGGCAGGCCACGTCACATCCGATAGAAGTCCGTGCAGCGCATGGCCGAACTCGTGGAACAGCGTGCGGGCATCATCGAGCGACAGCAGGGCGGGTTCACCGGCCTTCGGCTTGGCGAAATTCATCACATTGTAGATGATCGGCTTCTGGCCGCCGTCGAGCTTGTGGCTGGATTGCAGCGCACTCATCCAAGCGCCGGAACGCTTCGATGTCCGGGCGAAATAATCGCCGAGGAAAAGACCGCGTTCGCTGCCATCCGGGTTGAAAACCTGAAACACGCGCACGTCCGGGTGCCAGGCGGCAATGCCCTTCTTCTCTTCGAAGCGAACGCCGAACAGGCGCGTGGCCACATCGAAGCTCGCTTCGATGATCTTTTCCAGTTGCAGATAAGGCTTTAACTCGGCCTCGTCGAAGGCAAAGCGTTCGGCCCGCAACTTTTCTGCATAGAAACGCCAGTCCCATGGCGCGACTTTGTGATTGCTGCCATCGGCGGCGATCAGGCGCTCAAGCTCTGCCTGTTCTTCACCAGCCTTTGCGCGTGCCTTGTCCCAAACGGGTTCCAGCAGGTCCATGACGGCCTTTGGCGTCTTGGCCATGGTGTCGTCCAGCTTATAGGCTGCAAAATTGGCATAGCCGAGCAGATGGGCCTTGCGCTCGCGCAGTTCGACCATCTCACGCACAATCTCGCGATTGTCGGAGTCGTTGCCATTCTCGCCGCGCTTGGCCCAGGCATTGAAAGCCTGCTCGCGTAAGGCGCGGTTTTCTGAGAAGGTGAGGAATGGCTCGACGATGGAACGCGACAGCGTAACTGCATAAGCATCCGGTTTGCCGCGTTCGCTTGCTGCGCTCTGCATGGCGTTTTTCAGAAAATCCGGCAGCCCGGCGAGATCGGCTTCATCGGTGATGAACAGTGCCCAGCTCGACTCGTCTTTCAGCACATTCTGGCCGAAGCGTGCACCGAGACCGGCAAGCTTCTCGTTGATGCCAGCGAGTTCCGCCTTGCCAGCTTCATCGAGTTTCGCGCCGGACCGGACAAAACCCTTCCAGGTCTTTTCCAGAACGCGTTTGGTTTCCGTGTCGAGATCAAGCAGATCGCGATTGTCATAGAGCGCGTCGATCCGGGCGAACAAAGCCGGGTCCATCATGATGCGCGAATAATGACGCGACATTTTCGGCGCAATTTCCCGCTCCAGTGCTTGAATGGTGTCGTTGCTATGGGCGCCTGCGCGCATCCAGAAAATGGCCGACACATGGTCAAGCGCCTTGCCTGTCAGTTGCAAGGCCTTCAGCGTGTTTTCGATGGTTGCTTCGCCAGTTGCGCTGGCAATGGCTTCCACCTCGGCGAGATCGGATGCGAGCGCTGCCTCAAAGGCTGGCGCGAAATCGTCGTCTTTGAATGCGGTGAAATCCGGCAGGCCCAGCGGTCCGGTCCATTCTGTGAGCGCATGATTATAGGTGGGCTTGTCGGACATGATGAAACTCCGGATCAAATGAATTCGATGGTCAAGACTTAAGGTTTCGGTGTCGGGTGAGCAAGGGCGTTCAACCGGCTTTTACGGTTAAGGCGCCAGACGACAGCATTCGACGCCTTGCTCGCAAAAACCTCTTCAGATTACTGTGTGGGGCTTGACTTTAAGGGCGACCAAGCGCACATCACGCTGGCTGTCCGAAGTCTCTTTGCGACAGCAATCTTCAACCGGAGTTTTATTCTCTTATGCCCAGCGACAGTCACAGTCGATTGTGTCAGCCGTCAAGGTAGCCGTGTACTGATCGCTTGAGGTCAGCTTGCACGATCTGCCTTTGACGGCGGATCGACGGAAAGGCAAGCTTAATGACCGACAACAACTTCTCTCCGGAAGTGCTTGATGTTGCCGACCTCCCGGCGGCTGCGATTGCTGCACGTATCGCCGAAATGCATACGGGCGATGCCGTTGAGCTATTGAACGAGCTCGAAGATGATGACGCAATCTCCGTCTTCGGACAGCTCACCCATGAAGATGCCATCCGCCTGCTTGACCAGCCGGAACTGCATCGTACCGCCGAAATCGTAGCGGCGCTTGCGCCGGGGCTTGCGAGCCTTCTTTTGGACGGTATGTCAGCTGACCGTTCGACGGACGTGTTTCAGGAACTCGACGAGGGTGACCGTGCGCGGCTGTTCGCCATTCTGGCCCCGGAAACCAAGGCCAATCTGAAAAAACTTATGGGCTATCCGCCGAATACGGCCGGTTCGCTCATGACGACCGAATTCATCGCCGTGCCGTCGAACTGGAATGTGGCCGAGACGCTCGATCATATTCGCAAGGTAGAGCGCACGCGCGAAACCGTCTACGCGATTTACGTGGTTGATCCGAAGTCCCGCGCCCTTGAAGGCGTGGTCAGCCTGCGCCGCCTGATCATCCGCGAGCCGGAAGAACCGATTCTGTCGATTGTCCGTGACGAAGAACCGATCACCATTGCGCCACTCACCAGCCGCGAAGACGTTGCGCGCCTGTTCCGCAAGCACGATCTTCTGGCCGTCCCCGTTGTGGATGAAAGCCGCCATATCATCGGCATTGTGACGGTGGACGACGTGCTTGACGCCATCACCGAAGATGCCAGCGAAGACGCCTATCGCTTCGGCGGCATGGAGGCGCTGGACAAGCCTTATATGCGCATTGGCTTCGGCGAAATGTTGAAGAAGCGCGCTGGCTGGCTGGGCGTTCTGTTTCTTGGCGAGATGCTAACGGCGAGCGCCATGCAGCATTTCGAGATGGAGCTGGAAAAGGCGCTCGTGCTGACGCTGTTCATTCCGCTCATCATGTCGTCGGGCGGTAATTCCGGTTCGCAGGCCACCTCGCTGATTATCCGTGCGCTGGCCTTGCAGGAAGTGAAGCTCAAGGATTGGTGGCGTGTCGCGTTGCGCGAACTGCCGACCGGGCTTGCTCTCGGCAGTTTCCTCGGCCTGATCGGCATTGTCCGCATTGCCGTGTGGCAGACGATTGGCATCTATGACTATGGAGAACACTGGATTCTGGTCGCTCTGACCGTCGGCATGGCGCTCGTCTGTATCGTGATGTTCGGCTCGCTGACTGGCTCAATGCTGCCTTTTGCGTTGAAACGGCTTGGATTCGATCCGGCCAGTGCGTCAGCGCCTTTCGTGGCGACATTGGTCGATGTGACGGGTCTTGTCATTTATTTCAGCGTCGCCATTGTCATACTTTCTGGCACTTTGTTGTAGCGCTTGGTGCCGACTCCGCACGCCGACTGACAAAAAACTGACAGAATGACGGTGTAAAAGCGCCGATAAACAAGGGTTTTTCGCGAGAAATAAGGGGCAGTGTCGCGCTGCCCCTTTCTAAAACGCAAAAAAACCTGTAAGAGCGCCGCATTGTTTTTCCGCGCGGGTCTGTTGGCGCGGCTCCCAACTCATATAGAAGTGATCTCCATATGGAATTGCGTAATATCGCTATTATCGCACACGTCGATCATGGCAAAACCACACTGGTCGATGAACTGCTGAAGCAGTCTGGCTCGTTCCGCGACAACCAGCGCGTTGCAGAACGCATGATGGATTCCAACGACATCGAAAAGGAACGCGGGATCACCATTCTCGCCAAGGCGACCTCGGTTGTCTGGAAGAATACCCGCATCAACATCGTCGACACACCCGGCCACGCCGACTTCGGCGGTGAAGTTGAGCGTATCCTTTCGATGGTGGACGGCGCTATCGTTCTCGTTGACGCCGCCGAAGGCCCGATGCCGCAGACGAAGTTCGTCGTTGGCAAGGCGCTGAAGGTTGGTCTGCGTCCGATCGTTGCGATCAACAAGATCGACCGTCCGGATGGCCGTCATGAAGAAGTCATCAACGAAGTGTTCGACCTCTTCGCCAATCTCGACGCTACCGACGAACAGCTGGACTTCCCGATCCTGT
Organism: Ochrobactrum soli; assembly: GCF_003664555.1. NCBI lineage: Bacteria > Pseudomonadati > Pseudomonadota > Alphaproteobacteria > Hyphomicrobiales > Brucellaceae > Ochrobactrum > Ochrobactrum soli. The sequence continues at coordinate 268,504 of NZ_RCHH01000006.1, forward strand.
ACGGTTCTGGCCGTAACGGCTGGATGGCGCTGAACCCGGAAGGTCCGCAGGACGAAGGTCTGGCCCCGCTGTTTGACCTCGTGCTCAAGCACGTTCCGGCACCGAAGGTTGCTGAAGGCCCGTTCCGCATGATCGGCACGATCCTTGAAGCCGATCCGTTCCTTGGCCGCATCATCACCGGACGCATCCATTCCGGCTCGATCAAGTCGAACCAGGCCGTCAAGGTTCTCGGTCAGGACGGTTCGCTGCTCGAAACCGGTCGTATCTCGAAGATTCTCGCATTCCGCGGCATCGAACGTCAGGCCATCGACGAAGCACAGGCAGGCGACATTGTTGCCATTGCCGGTCTTTCGAAGGGCACCGTTGCAGACACGTTCTGCGATCCTTCGGTCAGCGAGCCTCTGGCAGCGCAGCCAATCGATCCGCCGACCGTGACCATGTCCTTCATCGTCAACGACAGCCCTTATGCGGGCACTGAAGGCGACAAGGTAACGAGCCGCGTTATTCGTGACCGTCTGCTCAAGGAAGCAGAAGGCAACGTTGCGCTCAAGATCGAAGAATCGAACGAAAAAGATTCGTTCTTCGTGTCGGGTCGTGGTGAATTGCAGCTCGCAGTTTTGATCGAAAACATGCGCCGCGAAGGCTTCGAACTTGGCGTTTCGCGTCCGCGCGTCGTCATGAAGGACGGCGAAAACGGCGAGAAGCTTGAGCCGATCGAAGAAGTCGTCATCGACGTCGATGAAGAATATTCGGGCACCGTTGTTCAGAAGATGTCGGAACGCAAGGCCGAAATGGTCGAGCTGCGTCCTTCGGGCGGCAACCGCGTTCGTATGGTGTTCTACGCACCGACCCGTGGTCTGATCGGCTATCAGTCGGAACTTCTGACCGATACGCGCGGCACGGCGATCATGAACCGTCTGTTCCACGATTATCAGCCATATAAGGGTGAAATCTCGGGCCGTAACAACGGCGTTCTGATTTCCAACGATCAGGGCGAAGCTGTTGCTTACGCGCTGTTCAACCTTGAAGATCGCGGCCCGATGATCATCGACGCTGGCGTCAAGGTCTATCAGGGCATGCTGATCGGCATTCATAGCCGCGACAACGATCTGGAAGTCAACGTTCTGAAGGGCAAGAAGCTCACCAACATCCGCGCCGCTGGCAAGGATGAAGCCGTGAAGCTCACCCCGCCGATCAAGATGACGCTGGAACGCGCCCTGTCATGGATTCAGGACGACGAACTGGTTGAAGTGACGCCGAAGTCGATCCGCCTTCGCAAGCTCTATCTCGATCCGAATGAGCGCAAGCGCTTTGAAAAGAGCAAGTCGAGCGCTGCATAAGTTCGACAACACAAAAGAAAACGGCGCCTTCGGGCGCCGTTTTTGTTTGCAGTTTTGTGGTGAAAAACGCCGTTAGCGCTCTCCGCGACGATAGGGCTGCATCAGCGCTTGCGGAACGCGCGCGCGCCTTGCCATGACGATCAGCGCGATAATCGACATGATGTAGGGGATCATCAGGAAAAGCTGGTAAGGAACCGCCTTCCCATAGACCGTTTGCAGGCGAAGCTGAAAAGCATCGAACAGCGCGAACAGCAATGCGCCCAGCAATGCACGGGCGGGCTTCCACGATGCGAAAACGACGAGCGCGATACACACCCAGCCGCGTCCCTGCATCATGGTCGGGAAGAACGAGTTGAACGCCGAAAGCGTCAGGAACGCGCCACCAACCGCCATCAATGCACTGCCGAACATGATCGTGAAAATGCGCACACGGATCGGGTTGATGCCTTGCGCCTCGGCGGCATGAGGACTTTCTCCGGTCATGCGAATGGCAAGGCCGAGCGGTGTGCGGAAAAGCACATAGCCAAGCAAAAGTGCCAGCGGAATGGCGATCCATGTCAACGCTGTCTGTGTGCCCAATACCTGCCCGATAAAAGGCACATCAGCGAGGAACGACGGGTTCACGGGCTGAAACGGCGTGATTGTCGGCGGCGTCGAGGAGAGCGGCACCAGCAGTCGGAACAGGAAATAGCTGAGACTTGAAGCAAACAGCGTAATGCCAAGACCGACCACATGCTGCGACAGCCCGAGCGGGACAGTCAACGCCGCGTGCAGCAGGCCGAACAGCGCGCCCGAAGCGGCAGCGGCCAGCACACCCACCCACAGATCCGCCCCGTTATAGACAGTCAGCCAGCCGATCATCGCGCCAAAGGTCATGATGCCTTCGATGCCGAGATTGAGCACGCCTGCGCGTTCGCAATAAAGCGCGCCGAGCGTGCCGAAGATCAGCGGCGTTGCGATGCGCAGGACCGAGACCCAGAGGCCAGCAGAAAGCAGGATATCCATCAACTCGTTCATCGGGCGATCCTGTATTGGGTGAAGAACAATGCGACGAGCATGGTCAGGAGCGACAGCGCCACGGTGACGTCGGCAATGAAGCTCGGAATGCCGATGGCGCGGCTCATGCCGTCTGCGCCAACGAACATGGCGGCGGCAAAGAGCGCCGAGAAGATCGCGCCGATCGGGTTTAAGTTGGCGAGCATCGCGACGATAATGCCGGAATAACCGAAGCCCGGCGAAAGGTCGGTCGTGACATAGCCCTTCACACCCATGACCTGAATGGCGCCCGCCAGACCTGCCAGACCGCCGGAGATACAGGCGACCTTGATCAGTGTGCGACCGAGGGGAACACCTGCAAAACGCGCCGCACCCGGATTGATACCGGCGGCCTTGGTTTCAAGGCCGAACACGGTGCGCTTCTGCACATAGGCAATGATCAGCGCAAGCGCGATGGCGATCAGGATGCCGATATGCAGTCGCATACCCGCCATGATTTTCGGCAGCACGGCGGCATCCGGCACCGGTTCAGACTGTGGCCAGCCAAAGGCCAGCGGGTCTTTCATCGGCCCTTCGATCATCATGGAAACGAACAGCACGGCAACGAAGTTCAAAAGCAGTGTCGTCACCACTTCATCGACGCCGAAGCGCAAGCGAAGGCCGAGCGGGATCAGTAGAAAAATCATGCCAGCAATCGCGCCGACAATCAGCAGCAGCGGAATTAGGAGCGGCGCGGGCAACTGCAATTGCGTGCCCATGGCCACCACGGCCAGCGCGCCCATATAGAACTGTCCCTCAGCACCGATATTCCAAAGCTTGGAGCGGAAGGCGACAGCGGCGGCAAGGCCGGTCAGCATCAGCGGCGTGGCGCGTGTCAGCGTCTCGCTGATCGACAGCTTGTTGCCAAATGCGCCGATGGCGATCTGGCGGAAGGATTCGACCACCGGCGCACCGGCGGCGGCTATCAGCAGGCCCGCCAGCACGAAAGCGGCCAGGACCGCAATGATCGGTGCCGTAGTCACCAACGCCATGGGCCGCGTTTCGCGTCGTTCAATACGCATCAATTCAGCCCCTTCTTGGTATTTGCCTGCCATTCGCCAGCCATCATGAGGCCCAGTCTCTGCGCATTGGCTTCTTCTGCATCGATAGGCGGGGAGAGGCGGCCCTTAACAATCGCTTGAACACGATCCGCCAAGCCAATGATTTCATCAAGATCTTCGGAAATCAGCAGAACGGCTGCGCCCTTGGCGCGCGCTTCGAGAATGCGGGTGTGGATGGCCGCGACCGCGCCTTCATCCAGTCCGCGTGTCGGCTGCGCCGCGATGAGAATGCGCGGCGCGGTCTCCAGATTGCGACCCAAAATGAGCTTTTGCATATTGCCGCCGGAAAGCAGGCGGATACGACTATCCGGTGTGCCGCCGCGCACATCGAAATCCGTGATAATACGGTCGGTGAATTCGCGTGCCGCAGTGCGATTGACCAGAATACCGTTCGAGAATTTCGGATCGCGCACGCGCTCCAGAATGGCATTTTCCCACAAGGTCAGATCGCCAATGGCGCCTTCAGCATTCCGGTCTTCGGGAATACGCCCGACACCTTCTGCCACAAAGCGGCGCGGATCGAATTTGGTCACGGTCTGCCCCAACATGATAAGCGCGCCGCTTGCCGGCTGGCTAAGGCCCGAAACCAACCGTCCGAGCGCTGCTTGCCCATTGCCGGACACACCGATAATGCCGAGCGTTTCACCGGCACGAACCTGAAAATTCAGTTCCGAAAGGCGAGCAATTCCGTCCTCCACAACCGTGACATTGCTGGCTTCCAGCAACGTTTCGCCGGGGGTTGCAGCGGCGCGGGCAGGGCGCGAAACACGTCGTCCCACCATCAGTTCGGCCAGTTCTTCCTTGGAAGTCTCAGAAGCCTTGCGCTCGGCGACAAGCTTGCCGCCGCGCAGCACGATAACCCGGTCGGCGGCGGACATGACTTCATGCAGTTTGTGCGAGATGAAGATCAGCGACAGGCCTTGGCGGGCCATTTCTTTGAGCGTCGCGAACAGGCCTTCCGCTTCCTGCGTCGTCAGAACGGCGGTCGGTTCATCGAGGATCAGCACATCCGCGTCGTTATAAAGCGCTTTCAGAATTTCGACGCGCTGCTGCTCACCGACCGAAAGATCGCCAAGCCGCGCATCAGGATCGACCTTGAGGCCAAAACGCTCTGCAATCTGCGCGATCTTGGCGCGCGCTGCACCATGCGCGGATTTGAGCTTCCAGAGGCTTTCTGTGCCGGTAATGATGTTTTCCAGAACCGTGAGGTTGGGTGCGAGGGTGAAATGCTGGTGCACCATGCCTACGCCCGCATCGATGGCTGCGCGCGGCTTGCCCTGCGGGATTTCAACGCCCTTGACGAAGACACGTCCTTCATCCGGCACATAATGGCCGAACAGGATGTTCATCAACGTGGTTTTACCCGCGCCGTTTTCGCCGAGAAAAGCGAGGATTTCGCCACGCTCCAGCTTCAGCGAAATATCGTCATTGGCTGTAAGTGCACCGAAGCGCTTGGTGATGTTTTGCAGTTCAAGAACTGTTGTCGTCATTGGTTCAACCCCGCAACGGGAAATTTATGCTGCCAGCGGCGATCCGCTTCCAGCCGCTGACCGGCATTCAGAAGTAGCCTGTCCGCGCCCATGGGCGCGATAAGCTGCACGGCTAACGGCATCCCGTTGGCATCTTCTCCGAATGGTAGAGAAAGCGCCGGGAAACCGGAAATATTGGCAAGCGCCGCATAGGGCGCAAATTCGTTCATCTTCCGCCAGTGATTGTCCACATCGCCATGGTTCATCGGAAACGAGCCCAATGGCAAGGGCGCTCTGGAAAGCATCGGGGTTATCAGCACATCAATATCGCGGAAAATCTGCCAGAGCATATGCGAAGCGCTGACAGCGCCGTTCATGGCACGATAGAGCGCGGTTGCATCAAACCCGCGTCCACGCTCTGCAACCGCGCGGGTGAGCGGTTCCAGTTTCTCCTGATCGATTGCTAGAAAGTCGATTGCGGCTGCAAGATTGACGGAAATGATGCGATCGAATGCGCGTGCGCTGGAAGCGACAAGAGGACTTAGATCCTGCGCGGGGATTTCGCGGATGGCATGGCCTTGCGCTTCCAGAAAACGGGCGGCATCGGTCACAACCTGCATACGCTCTGCTGTGACAGGATAAGCGGCAAGGTCTTCCGCGACAAAGCCGACGCGCAGACGTTCCGGCAGCTCGCCCGCGCTCATGGCCGGATCAGGCAGAAAGCCCTCGGTGTTGCCCTCGACGAGCGGAAGCAGTGTCTTCGCATCGCGGATCGAGCGACACAGCGCAAACTCGCTGGCGATACCGGCGAGATAATTGCCGAAATGCGGTCCGGCGGGCATCGCGCCACGGCTCGGCTTCAGGCCGATCAGACCGCAGGTAGCGGCAGGTACGCGAATGGAGCCGCCTGCATCCGTTGCGTGGGCGATGCTGACAATCCCGGCTGCGACGGCTGCCGCCGCGCCACCGGATGAGCCAGCGGGAGAAAGTGTTCCATCGAATGGATGGCGAGCCAGTGGGCCGCTTTCCGGTTCGCTGGCGAGTGCAAGGCCGAATTCCGGCACGGTGGTCGTGCCGAAGAAATTGAGGCCCGCTTTGCGCAGGCGTCTGCCAAGCTCGGAATCCATTTGCGGCGAAGCGTTTTCGAAGGCACGCGAGCCAAGCCGGATCGGCAGACCGGCGCAAGGGCCGCCCAAATCCTTGAACAGCGATGGGATGCCCGCAAACGGAGCTTTGTCGGCGTGCGCGTCAAACGCCGTTGCGTTGGTGCGGCCAAGTTCAGGATCGAGATATGCAATGGCGCCCAGAGGGCGCCATTTTTCTGCGGCTTCAAGGGCGGCATCCATGGCCTCTCGCGCACTTAAAACGCCTCCGGCAATCGCTTGCGCGAGTGCTGTTGCGTCCTGATGCTTGCTGTCGAATGCCACTTCTGCCGCCCTGTTTGCTGCTGTCTTACTTGGGCTCAGCCGCGTTCGGCTTGTACTCGAACTTGCCAGCCTTGATCTCGGCGCGTCGCGCTTCCATCTTGGCTTCGGCTTCTGCCGGTGCGACGCCCTTGACGTAGACGATGTCGTTGCCGCCTTCCTTCATGAGGCTGAATGGCGTGTAATCCTTACCGGTCGGCTGGGCGGCTTTCACATCTGCAATCGCTGCATTAAGGATTGGGCGGAAGTACCACATTGCATTTGCAAAAATGGTGTCCGGATAGCGCGGTGTATAGTCGATCAGCGAACCGATTGCCTTGATGCCGCGTTCCTTGGCGGCGTCGGCGGTGCCGATGCGTTCGCCGAACAGAATGTCTGCGCCGGAATCGATCTGGGCAAGACCGGCTTCACGCGCCTTCGGCGGATCGAAGAAGGTGCCGATGAAGGATGCAATGAATTTCGCATCCGGGCGGGTTTCCTTCACGCCATCCTGGAAGGCGTTCATCAGCATGTTGACTTCCGGGATCGGCACAGCGCCGACCGAACCGAAAGTGCCCGACTTGCTCATCGCGCCTGCCAGCATGCCTGCAAGATAGGCTGCTTCGAAATTCCAGGTGCCGAACACGCCGAAATTGTCGCCCTGCGGCTTGCCGGAGGAACCCATGACAAAAGTGGTCTGCGGATAATCGCCAGCAACCTGACGCGCTTCGCGTTCGACGGCATAGGATTCGCCGACGATCAGCTTGATGCCCTGTTCGGCATATTCGCGCATGGCGCGGGGATAGTCGCTCGCCGAAACGCCTTCGGAGAAGACATATTCGATGACGCCTTCGTCATTGGCCTGCTTCAGTGCTTCGTGCAGGCGGGAGTTCCAGGCGTTTTCAACCGGCGAGGCGTGAATGCCTGCAACCTTCAGCTTTTCATCCGCTGCGAAAACACGCGTGGAAATCGCAGTTGCGCCCAGTGCCGCAGACATCGCAAGAATGTCGCGGCGGGTGAAGTTCGATAATTTGGCCATTTGGACCCCTCTTAAGGTGGTGTTTGTGCGTGCTTTCCATGCGCGACGGATTGCCCTGCACCCTGATCAGGAGGAGCATAAGCAATGTCTCGTATTTCCGACTAATCTGCCTTTAATTCAAGCGCTTTTATCGGTCGCTTGAAAAACAGGCACCGGTTTGTTGCTGCGTCGTGTTTGTTCAGCCGATGGGTGCGTAATCGGCGCCATCAATCGAAGACGGACGGCCTTCGAGATTGAGCGCACTGACACGCTGCGGCGTTTCAGCAATGATCTTGCCTCGCTTCACGACCGTCAGGCGGTTGGCCTTGAGGCGCAGCGCTTCCAGCGGGTCACGCGCCTGCAACACGACGAAGTCTGCATTGCAGCCCTTTTCAAGACCATAGCCTTCCAGACCGAGCGCCTTGGCCGAATTGACGGTCAGCGCGTCGAAGACCTGTTTTTTGCCTTCGATGGACGTCATCTGCGCCACATGGACCGCCATATGCCCCACTTCCAGCATGTCGCCGGAGCCCATCGAGTACCATGGGTCCATAACACAATCATGACCGAAGGCGACATTAACGCCAGCAGCCATCAGTTCCGGCACGCGGGTCATGCCGCGACGCTTTGGATAGGTGTCGGCGCGTCCTTGCAATGTGATATTGATGAGCGGGTTCGGAATAGCGTTCATCTGCGCTTCCGCAATCAGCGGAATGAGCTTGGAAACATAGTAATTGTCCATGGAATGCATGGATGTGAGGTGCGAGCCCGATACGCGACCCTGAAGCCCGAAACGCACGGTCTGGGCGGCCAGCGTTTCCACATGACGCGACATTGGATCATCGGTTTCGTCGCAATGAATATCGACCGGCAGGCCACGCTCGGCGGCAATCCGGCAGAGCTCTTCCAGCGATGCAGCGCCATCGGCCATGGTGCGCTCGAAATGCGGGATGCCACCGACAATGTCGAGGCCCATATCGAGCGAGCGGTTGACGAGATCGACCGCGCCCGGCGAACGATAATAACCGTCCTGTGGGAAGGCAACGAGTTGCAAATCTATATACGGCTTTACCTTTTCGCGCACCTCGATCATCGCTTCCGCCGTCAGCAGACGCGGATCGCTGACATCGACATGGCTGCGAATGGCCAGCAGGCCCTGGCTGACGGCCAGATCGCAATAGCGCAAGGCGCGTTCGACCATGGCTTCAACGGTCAGCATGGGCTTCAGTTCACCCCAGAGCGCGATCCCTTCCAGAAGCGTACCGGAACGGTTGAGACGCGGCAGGCCAAGCGACAGCGTTGCGTCCATGTGGAAATGCGGATCGACAAAAGGTGGTGTTACGAGGCGGTTGGAAGCGTCGATTTCCTTGGCAGCCTGATGCTCGCCCTTCGATGGAACGATATCGGTAATCTTGCCGTCCTTGACCAGAATGTCCTGCTTCTCGCGACCGTCAGGGAGATTAGCGTTTCTCACAATCAAATCGAACATCGGCAGGCCTCTTAAGTCATTGCAGGAAGATCAAGGCTGTTAGAAAACAGCACATTTCTAAAATGCCTTATACCCTCCGCGCCGTAGGCGCAATGGCGGGCAATGGGTAAGGGGTCGTCATCTACACAGGAACATGATAGGCCGCAAAATCATAGTTGCAGGATTGCCATGTTCACGATCAGTCGCGTTGAAACCTATAGTCAGGAAATCAAGAAAAGTCGGTTTCTGGCAATTGCCGCGCCGGTTGCGAGCGAGCAGGCGGCGAAGGATTTCCTGAGCGAACATTCGGACCTTGCGGCCAGTCACAATTGCTGGGCCTGGCGTATGGGGCAGAACTATCGTTTCAGCGACGACGGTGAGCCAAGCGGCACGGCGGGCAAGCCGATCCTGCAAGCCATCGACGGTCAACAGCTCAACAATATTGCGGTGGTGGTGATCCGTTGGTTCGGCGGCATTCTGCTCGGTAGCGGTGGCTTGATGCGCGCCTATGGCGGCACGGCGGCGACCTGCCTGCGACAGGCGGAAAAGACCGAGGTGATCCCGATGATCGGCTTTGCCTTTGCCTGCGATTTTTCCGACCACGCGCTGTTGAAAGCGCGGCTGACCGCTGTGGATCATGTCGCGATTGCGCAGGAGAATTTTACGGCAAACGGCGTGGAAATAACCGGCGCAATGCCTATTGCCGCGCAGGATGACCTGTCGCGGCTCGTGACGGATCTGACACGCGGCAAATCCGTCATCAAGTTCGACGATTAGATATTGCCGCCTTTGGATGAATATTGCTGGCGCTTGTTTTCATACATCAGGAGATCGGCGCGTTTGGCGACGGCTTCGAGCGTTTCTCCCGGCGTGGTGGTTGCCGTGCCGATGGACAGGTTGAGCTGCAATTGGGAATAGTACTGATTGTTGATTTCAACCAGCCGCTTGATGTCTTCCACCATGGCTTCCGCGCCGCGCTCATCCACATAAGGCAGCACAATTGCAAATTCGTCGCCGCCGATCCGCGCGGCATGGCCGGGCAGCTTGACGGCTTCGTTCAGAACTTCGCCGATACGGCGCAGCAATCCGTCGCCTGACGCATGTCCCCAAAGGTCATTGGCAGACTTGAGGCCATTTAGATCGATGATGATGATGGAAACAGGCAGGTGGCCCTTCCGCTCCAGCCGGTTGAGCTCATCCACATAAAAGGCGCGGTTGTGCAGCTTGGTCAGCACGTCGTGCTTGCCGAGATATTCCAGATAGGCTTCGGCCTTTTTGCGTGCGGTGATGTCCGTCAGCGCCACCTGCACCAGCGACCAGTCATTTTCATGGCCGGGCAGGACCGAGAACTGCAACAGAACGTGGCGTTCAGTGCCATCGAGTGCGTAGTTGATCACTTCGCGACGCTGGAACAGAATGCCATTCCACAGGTCGATCAGCTGTTCGCGGAAATGCGCTTCCATTTCTCCGCGCAGAATCTGCGGCAGGGATTGCAGCAATGTCTGCTTGTCGGGCGCGAGGAAAAGCTCCAGCGTCTCGTTGTTGATTTCCAGCACGCGGATTTCGCTCATGCACTGGCGCACGAATTCCGGGTGCACATCGGTGAACACGCGGAAATCGATAATGCCGCGCTCTCGCACATCGTCCATCAGTTCCTTGATGCGGCTGAAATCCTCAACCCACAGCGAAACCGGCGAATGCTCGAACAGGCCTTGCGCATGACGCTTGTGGCGATCCTGCTCGCGCATCGCGTTTTCGCGTGCGGTTACGTCTTCAATCGACAGGAGAACACGATCCCAGCTTTGTTCGTGACCGGGCAGGATACGGCCCTTCAGCTGAATATCGATGCGCCGGCCTTCTAGCGAATAGTTGATCGTGTTGCTGTAGAACGTGTCGGAGCCGTTCCAGAGCTGCACCATCTCGTCGATATGCGGTTCCAGCATATCGTCGCGGAAAACGCGCTCCAGATTGGTGACGAGGTGATTGATATCCTTCGCCTCGAACAGCGAAAGCGTCTTGCGGTTAACCGCGAGAACCCGGATGTGACTCGTGCAGATGCGAAGACGGCTCGTGTCTTCCATCAGAAAAGTCTTAAGGTCAGTGATGCCTTCCGACCGCCATGTATCGAACTGCTTGCGAAGACCGCTATAGTCTTCAAGCCAAAGAGAAATAGGAGCCAGATCGAAGATGCTGGCTTTGTCGTTCACGGCCGTCTCGATGTTCATTAGGTTCCCGCTTTTAACACCACCCTATTGCGAGGCGGCAATAAAATATCAGGGGCGCCTTATATTATGAAAGTGTTGAATAGACCAGCGGCTTTGAAGTCACAGCGATGCAATATTTATAACACTAAATAAGAAAATGCTGTTTCTTTGTGAGCCGGACGGCTTTGCCTTTTAGCTATCTGCACGAAAGACATAGGCTTTGTGTGCAGCGCTTATTGAAATTCGCCATTGCCATCACCATTCTGGCTTTTGCACATTATTCCACGCCAAATGTGGTTCATTTTCCTTGCGAACGAAGCAAAATTTTACGAGGTGTCTGGTATGAAAACCTGGAAGTGGTTGCATGAAACGAATTGAGTTGATGATTGAGAACATCATTCTGGCCTCGCGTTGGCTGTTGGTGGTTTTCTATCTGGGTTTGGCCATTGCCTTGGCCATTTATGCCGTATCTTTTGCGGGTAAGCTTTTCGACTTCGCCAGCAAGGCCACGTCGCTGAACGACACCGATACGATCCTGAAAATATTGGGGCTGATCGATGCGGCGCTGATTGCCAGCCTCGTGGTGATGGTGATCATTTCCGGCTATGAAAATTTTGTCAGCCGCTTCGATCAGGCGGGCGACGAGGTGCACTGGTTGGGCACGATTGATGCCGGTTCGCTCAAGATCAAGGTCGCGTCGACGATTGTAGCCATCTCGTCGATCCATCTTTTGCAGATATTCCTGAATGCCACGACCTATACGTCGAACCAGCTTATGTGGTTCACGATCATACATCTGGCCTTCGTCGTGTCTGCGCTGTTTCTTGCCTATATCGACAAGCTCACAGCCAAGGATAAGAACAAGGGCAAGGCCAAAGGCAAGATCGAACCGAATATCTGATAGGCCTTCCCGGCATCAATATAGATCAAAAAAGCCCGGCACTGCCGGGCTTTTTATTTTTCTGGATGCTAATAAAGGGAATTTGATCGCAATCAATGAAATCAAGCCGCTGGCGTGGGTTGATAGCGCCGGGACGTGTTCCATATCGCCTATGGGATGCGTTGCATTGCCATTCATCAAATCACTCAGGAAAGGATGAATCATGTCGGCTAACACCAAGGTTGCGCTCGTCACCGGTGCGGCACAGGGCATCGGTCGGGGCATCGCCCTTCGGCTGGCCAAGGACGGTTTTGATGTCGCACTGGTCGATCTCAAGGCGGACAAACTCAATGCTGTCAAAAAAGAGGTGGAAGCCTTGGGCCGCAAGGCGTCCACATTCTCAGCCGATGTCAGCAAACGCGACGATGTCTATGCCGCTATCGACCATGCGGAAAAGGAACTGGGCGGTTTCGACGTGATCGTCAACAATGCGGGTATTGCGCAGGTTCAGCCGATTGCGGATGTGAAGCCGGAAGAGGTCGAGCGTATTTTCCGCATCAATGTCGATGGTGTGCTCTGGGGCATTCAGGCGGCTGCCGCGAAGTTCAAGGCGCGCAACCAGAAGGGCAAGATCATCAATGCTTCGTCCATTGCCGGTCATGATGGTTTTGCAATGCTCGGTGTTTACTCCGCCACGAAATTCGCCGTGCGTGCGCTGACGCAGGCCGCAGCCAAGGAATATGCAAGCGCGGGCATTACCGTGAACGCCTATTGCCCCGGCATCGTGGGCACCGACATGTGGGTGGAAATCGACGAGCGTTTCGCCGAGATTACCGGCGCGCCGAAAGGTGAAACCTACAAGAAATATGTCGACGGCATTGCGCTTGGTCGCGCGCAGACGCCGGACGATGTGGCATCTCTCGTCTCTTTCCTGGCGAGTCCGGATTCCGACTACATCACCGGTCAGGCCATCCTGACCGATGGCGGTATCGTCTACCGTTGATCCTACGGAGAGCGGGAAGATACCCCGCGCTTTCGCACGTGGGGTATCTGTCATTTATCCGGAAGCACCCTGTGTTAAACTGACCTCCTTGAAAGAGGAGAGCGCTGCCCATGACACGTTTGACGGCAAAAGACTTCCCGCAGGAACTGCTTGAGCTTTACGACTTTTACGCGCATGGCAAGATCACCAAACGCCAGTTTCTCGACCGGGCCGCAAAGTTCGCCGTCGGCACGATGACGGCAACCGCTATATTGGCATCGCTCAGCCCGGATTACGCCATGGCGCAGCAGGTTGAGTTTACCGATCCTGATATTCTGGCCGAATACATCACCTATCCATCACCGGAGGGCACCGGTCAGGTACGCGCCTATCTTGTCCGTCCTGCGAAGGTGCAGGGCAAGGTTCCGGCGGTCGTGGTGGTGCACGAGAACCGCGGCCTCAACCCTTATATCGAGGATGTCGCGCGCCGTGTGGCCAAGGCCGGTTTCATCGCATTGGCACCGGATGGTCTTACGTCGGTCGGCGGCTATCCCGGCAATGACGAAAAGGGCCGCGAATTGCAGCAGCAGGTCGACCCGACCAAGCTGATGAACGACTTCTTCGCTGCCGTCGATTTCATGATGAAAAGCGATCTGACCACCGGCAAGGTCGGGATCACCGGCTTCTGCTATGGTGGTGGCGTTGCCAATGCGGCAGCAGTCGCCTTTCCCGAACTGGCCGCTGCCGTGCCGTTTTATGGTCGGCAGGCACCCAAAGACGAGGTTTCGCGCATCAAGGCGCCAATCTTGCTTCATTATGCCGAGTTGGACACGCGTATCAACGAAGGCTGGCCGGCCTATGAAGAAGCGCTGAAAAAGAACGGCAAGACCTACGAGGCCTATATCTATCCGGGCGTCAATCACGGCTTCCACAATGATTCCACCCCACGCTATGACGAGGCCGCCGCCAAGCTCGCCTGGGACAGAACAATCGCCTGGTTTAGGCGCTATCTGGCGTGATCAGGCCTTGGATTTAACCGCCTTGACGACATGTACGATGCCGACAATGACGGCCCCGATCAGGATGGCGAGCACTGCTTGCAGGAAAGACGTTGCGATCCACTCCAGAACGCCGCCGAAGCTGCTGCCTTCGGTCGGCAGATGGGCGACGATGTTGTGAATGAATTCCTCGACGCTGTGAACGCCGATCGATGCCAGACCGTGAACGATGATGCTGCCGCCAACCCAGAGCATGGCGACGGTGCCTACGGTGCTGAGCACCTTGAGCACGATGGGCATACCCGCAACCAGACCCTTGCCGAACCGCTTACCAAAACCGGTATGGGCATTGCGGGCAAGCGCGACACCCATGTCATCGAGCTTGACGATAAAGCCGACAACGCCATAAACGGCGAAGGTGATCAGGACGGCGACACAAACAAGGATCGCCGCCTGCGTATAGACATTCGAAGGCGGCAGACCGGCAAGCGTGAGTGCCATGATCTCCGCTGACAGGATGAAGTCGGTTCGGATGGCCCCGCTCACAGTTGTCGCTTCAATTTCCTTCGCGGTGGTGGCCTTTGTTTCCGCTTGTTCCTCATCCTTATGCGGCACGAAAAACTCGACCAGCTTTTCCGTGCCCTCAAATGCGAGATAGGCGCCGCCGATCATCAGAAGCGGCATGATGAGACCGGGCGCGAAATAGCTGAAGATCAGCGCCAGCGGCAGCAGAAAGATCAGCTTGTTGCGCAGCGATCCCTTGGTGATTTTCCAGATGACCGGCAATTCCCGTTCCGGCTTCAGACCAACGACATATTTCGGCGTCACCGCCGTATCATCAATCACAATGCCTGCCGCCTTGGCGCTGGCCTTTGCGGTTTGTCCAGCCACGTCATCCAAAGAGGCCGCCGCCATTTTTGCGATTGCTGCCACGTCATCGAGAAGTGCAAACAAGCCGGACGCCATGGGAGGCCTTTCTTTGTCATTGCGATAAAGGTTAGCTAAACTTGTAGGGGGCCTCAGTCCAGCACCTATTGGCAGGGAAAGCCAATTGTATTCGATCTGGAGACAATCTGTGTATGATTGTCAATATATCCAGATGCATTCCGATCATTATATCTTGCTGCAACACAACAGGAGAGATCGCCATGCTTAATCAGATCAAAGGCCTTCACCACGTTACGTCGCTGGCAGCAGATGCCCGTTCGAACAACAAGTTCTTCACGGATGTGCTGGGATTGCGCCGCGTCAAGAAGACCGTGAACTTCGATGATCCGAGCGTTTATCACCTCTATTACGGCGATGAAGTCGGCACGCCGGGCACCGTCATGACCTATTTCCCCTTTCCCGGCATTCAGCGCGGTCGCGATGGTACGGGCGAGGTGGGAACAACCGTTTTTGCAGTCCCGCAAGGCTCGCTCGGTTTCTGGAAGGATCGCTTCGCGCAATCCGCCGTCACGGTCGAATCGGAAGATGCAGCTTTTGGCGAAAAGCGCGTCTTCTTCCGTGGCCCGGATGGCGACAGCTTCGCTCTGGTGGAAGTGAAGGACGATCCGCGCGAGCCTTGGGCGCATGAAGGCATCGATGCCGATCACGCCATTCGCGGCTTTCATTCGGTTTCGATGCGCTTGCGTGACGAGGGCGCGACTTCGGAACTGCTCAACTATATGGGCTATCAGAAACTGGACGCGAAGGATGGCATTACCCGTCTCATCATGCCGGAAGGCAACGGAGCCGGTGTGATCGATCTTCAGACCTTGCCTTCTGTCGGTCGTAACCAGCAGGGAGCAGGTTCGGTGCACCACGTCGCCTTCGCGGTCGAAAACCGCGAAAAGCAGCTGGAAGTTCGCAAGGCCCTGATGGATACCGGCTATAATGTCACTCCAGTGATCGACCGCGATTATTTCTGGGCGATCTACTTCCGGACACCGGGTGGTGTTCTGTTCGAAGTCGCAACAAACGAACCCGGCTTTGATCGCGACGAAGACACCGCGCATTTGGGCGAAGCTCTGAAGCTGCCGTCGCAGCACCAGCATCTTCGTGCTTATCTCGAAGAACATCTCGACAAGATTTAAGCGCGAGCAGGAGACAGATTATGACCATTCAGACCTACGTGCACCGGCTGAAGGCCGGTGCGGTCGGCGCGCCGCTGTTCATTGTCTTTCACGGCACCGGCGGCGATGAAAATCAGTTCTTCGGTTTGGCCGAACAGCTTTTGCCGGAGGCGACCATTGTTTCCCCGCGCGGCGACGTGTCGGAATTTGGTGCCGCCCGCTTCTTCCGTCGGACGGGCGAGGGCGTCTATGACATGCCAGACCTTGCCCGCGCCACGGACAAAATGGCTGCGTTTATCGCCGCTCTGGTCGAAGAGTATCAGCCGTCGGAAGTGATCGCTTTGGGTTATTCAAACGGGGCCAATATCATGGCCAATCTGCTGATCGAGAAAGGCAGGATATTTGACAAGGCAGTGCTTCTACATCCGCTTATCCCGTTCAAACCAGCGAATAATCCGGGGTTGGAAGGCGTGAAAATCCTGATGACGGCTGGCCGAATGGACCCGATCTGCCCGCCGGATTTCACGGAGGCGCTCGCGCACTACTTTGAAAGCCAGCAGGCCTACGTCGATCTTGTCTGGCATCCGGGCGGTCATGAACTGCGCCAGACCGAACTGACAGCTGTGCAGGAATTCCTCGGCTGACAAAGTCGATCACCGCCATTCGTAAGGATGGCGGTGATTTTTATCTCTGTGGAACTCCAGATACCGCACTTGATTTTATCAATATATATTATATGTAAGCGTATATTGAATTTGGAGTTGCCTCATGGATAGTGTTACGGGCACCCTTGCCGTCATGTCGCGCCAGCAGATGGAAAATCGTGCGGGCGAAGTGGCCGAATTGCTGCGCACCCTGTCGCATCCGGCCCGTCTGATGCTGGCCTGTGCGCTGGCGGAAAAAGAATATTCGGTTGGTGAATTGGAACATGGGCTTGGCATTCGTCAGCCGACCCTGTCGCAGCAACTCGGTGTACTGCGGGAATCCGGCATCGTCGAAACCCGGCGCGAAGCCAAGCAAATATTCTATCGCCTGACGGAAACCAAGGCGGCGCAGCTTATCGAGGCGCTGTATGGCATCTTCTGTCATGACGCGCCTAAGGGAGATTTGTCATGATGACCTATCTCCAGTCGCTGGCAGGCGGCATGCTTCTCGGTGCAGCGGCGATTTTTCTTCTGATTTTCAATGGTCGCATTGCCGGTATCAGCGGTATCGTCGGCAGATTGCTGAACGGAAGTCAGGCCGCGCTCAATGCAGCTTTCGTTCTTGGCCTCATTCTCGGTCCGTTGGTCTATGCTGCGCTTTTCGGGAGCTTTCCTGCTACAACCATTTCGGCTTCCTGGCCGATTATCGTCGTCGCCGGTCTTCTGGTCGGCATTGGAACGCGCATGGGCTCGGGCTGCACATCTGGCCACGGTATCCTCGGCATGGCCCGTTTTTCCAAACGTTCCATCGCTGCAACAATCACCTTTCTGATAACTGGTGTTGCAGCAGCAACTCTCGCGGGAGTTCTGTTATGAAAAGTTTCGCTTATTACCGGCTCGCGGCAGCTCTTTTCACAGGCGCGTTATTCGGGTTCGGATTGTCGCTTTCAGGCATGATCGACCCGTCACGGGTGCAGGGCTTTTTGAATATCGCAAGCGGTCACTGGGACCCCAGCCTTGCATTCGTGCTCGGCGGCGCTCTTCTGGTCGCCATCCCGGGCGTAATGCTACAGCGTAAGCTGGCAAAGCCGGTGCTGGATGACAGCTTTCACCTCCCCGAAAAGACCCAGATCGACCGGCCTCTGCTGTTTGGCTCGGCGTTGTTCGGTCTCGGCTGGGGACTGGCCGGCTTCTGCCCGGGACCTGCGGTCGCAGCCTTGTCTATCGGCTTGCCGCAGGTCTGGTTATTCGTGGCTGCCATGGCGGCAGGCATGATCATTCACGACCGTTTTTGGAAGGCTTAAAGCCCGCGCGCAATCACGAGTCGCTGAACTTCGCTCGTGCCTTCATAAATCTGGCAGACGCGCACATCGCGATAGATGCGCTCAACCGGATAATCGGCAAGGTAGCCATAGCCGCCGTGAATCTGGATGGCGGCGGAACAGACTTCCTCTGCCATTTCCGACGCCACAAGCTTGGCCATCGAGGCTTCCGTCAGGCAGGGTTTGCCCGCCTCGCGCAAGGCTGCGGCATGCAGGACCATCTGGCGGGCCGTTTCGATCTTCGTCGCCATATCGGCAAGACGGAAGGCTACGGCCTGATGTTCGGCAATCGGCTTGCCGAAGGTGATGCGCTCTTTGGCATAGTCGCGGGCTGCTTCGAAAGCGGCGCGCGCCATGCCCACGGCCTGCGCGGCAATGCCGATGCGTCCGCCTTCAAGATTGGCAAGCGCAATTTTATAGCCTTCACCTTCCGCCCCCAGCCGGTTTTCCAGTGGCACGCGCATATTGGTGAAAGCCAGCGCGCAGGTATCGGATGAATGCTGGCCGAGCTTGTGTTCGACCGTCATGACCTCGTAGCCTGGTGTGTCGGTCGGCACGATAAAGGCCGAAATGCCCTTCTTGCCCGCAGCGGGATCGGTGACCGCAAAGACAATCACCACACTGCCATTCTTGCCGGACGTGATGAATTGCTTGGAGCCGTCGATCACATAATGATCGCCATCAAGCCGGGCGCGGGTTTTCAGCGCCGACGCATCGGATCCGGCCTGCGGTTCAGTCAAAGCAAAGCCGCCGATCCATTCGCCCGAAGCCATTTTCGGCAAAAAGCGGCGTTTCTGGTCCTCCGTCCCGAAGCGCAGGATGGGTACGCAGCCCACCGAGGAATGCACCGAAACGATGGTGGAGCAGGCGCCGTCGCCTGCCGCGATTTCTTCCAGAGCCAGCGCATAGGCCACCATGCCGAGGTCGGAGCCGCCCCATTCTTCCGGCACAAGCATGCCGAGAAAGCCAAGTTCGCCCATCTCGGTCAGTTCCGCACGCGGAAAGGCATGTTCGCGGTCACGTTGGGCGGCACCCGGTGCCAGACGCTCCTGCGCGTAATCGCGGACAGCCTCGCGGATCTGCTCCTGCGTATCGGTCAGAAGCATCACACGATCCTTTCAATGCCGATTGAGGTGGCTTCGCCGCCGCCGAGGCAGATACCAGCCACGCCGCGTTTCAGGCCATGCGTTTCAAGTGCGGCGAGCAGCGTCACCAGAATGCGCGCGCCGGAAGCGCCGATCGGGTGGCCGAGCGCGCAAGCGCCGCCATGAATATTGACCTTGTCGTGCGCCAGATCGAGATCGCGCATGGCCGCCATCGTGACGACAGCGAAAGCTTCATTGATCTCGAACAGATCGACATCCTTGAGGTTCCAGCCGATCTTTTCCGAGAGCTTGCTGATTGCGCCGATAGGCGCGGTCGCAAAAAGGTTCGGCTTGTCGGCATAGGTCGCATGACCAACCAGCACCGCGCGCGGGGTCAAGCCACGCTTCTCCGCTTCAGATGCGCGCATCAGGACGAGCGCCGCAGCGCCATCGGAAATCGACGAGGAATTGGCCGCCGTTACTGTGCCGCCATCGCGGAATGCAGGGCGCAGCGAGGGGATCTTGTCGAGCTTCGCCTTGCCGGGCTGTTCGTCAATCGAAACCTGCACCTCGGCGCGACCGGATTTCACCGTGACGGGTGTGATCTCTGCCGCAAACAGACCGTCCTTGATGGCCTTTTGCGCGCGGGTCAGCGAGGCAATGGCGAACTCGTCCTGCGCTTCACGGGTGAACTGGTAGGCTTCCGCGCAATCTTCCGCAAAAGTGCCCATCAGGCGGCCCTTGTCATAGGCATCCTCAAGACCGTCGAGGAACATATGATCCAGAATCTGGCCGTGGCCCATGCGATAGCCGCCACGCGCCTTGGACAGCAGGTAGGGCGCGTTGGTCATGCTTTCCATACCGCCGGAAACGATCACATCCGCCGAACCGGCCAGCAACAGATCATGCGCCAGCATGGTGGCTTTCATGCCCGAACCGCACATTTTGTTGACGGTCGTAGCCCCGGTCGAAACGGGCAGTCCAGCCTTGATCGAAGCCTGCCGCGCCGGGGCCTGTCCCTGACCCGCAGGCAGGACACAGCCCATCAAAACTTCTTCGACAGCTTCTGGTGCCAGACCCGCACCGGCCAGTGCGCCGCTGATTGCTGCCGCGCCGAGATCGGTCGCCTGCGCGCCGGAAAAGTCGCCCTGAAAGCCGCCCATGGGGGTGCGGGTTGCGCCGACAATGACAATAGGATCGCTGTGGGACATGATTATTCCTCGCTTCCTGATGGTGAATTTATTTCGCAGCCATGCGCAGCGCACCGTCGAGACGGATGACTTCGCCGTTGAGCATCTGGTTTTCCGCAATGTGGCGCACGAGCGCTGCATATTCCGCCGGGCGTCCAAGCCGCGACGGGAACGGCACCGATGCGCCGAGCGCGTCCTGCACGTCCTGCGGCATGCCTGCCATCATCGGTGTCTCGAAAATGCCGGGGGCAATCGTCATGACGCGAATGCCGTGGCGCGCCAGTTCACGCGCGACAGGCAAGGTCATGGCCGCAACGCCGCCCTTCGAGGCGGAGTAGGCGGCCTGTCCGATCTGGCCGTCAAAGGCGGCAACCGAGGCGGTGTTGATGATCAATCCGCGTTCGCCGCCATCGCCCGGTTCATTCTTTGCCATGGCTTCGGCTACCAGCCGCAGCATGTTGAAGGTTCCGATCAGATTGATCGAAATGGTGCGCGCAAAACTGTCGAATTTGTGTGGACCTTCGCGGCCTAGCACCTTTTCGCCCGGCGCAATGCCTGCGCAATTGACGAGCGCATCGATACGGCCAAAAGCCTTGAGCGCGGCAGCAATGGCAGCTTGTCCATCTGCCTCGCTGGTCACGTCGGTGCGCTGGAACATAGCGGCTGCACCAAGCGCTTTCGCCGCCGCTTCACCCGCTTCCGTGTTGACATCCAGAAGGGCTACCTTGCCGCCAGCTTCGACAACCATCCTGGCCACAGCCGCGCCGAGACCTGAGCCCGCGCCGGTGATCAGAAATACCCGATCTTGAATCTGCATAATTGTACCTCAGGCTGTTGTCTGTTGCTGTTTGTCGATTTCTGCCTTGCGCAGCAGAAAGCGCTGGATTTTTCCGCTTGGCGTTTTCGGCAGCTCGCTGACGAAATCGATCTCGCGCGGATAGGCATGGGCGGAAAGCCGTTTCTTCACATGTTGCGCCAGTTCTTCGGCAAGCGCGGGCGTGCCTTCCTGTCCGGGTGCCAGAATGACGAATGCCTTGACGATTTCGGTGCGTTGCGGATCAGGAACGCCGACGACCGCCGCCTCATTGACCGCCGGATGCTCCAGCAGGGCGCTTTCCACGTCGAACGGTCCGATGCGATAGCCGGATGAGGTGATGACATCATCGGCACGACCAATGAAGCTGACGGAACCGTCGTCTTCGAATTCCACCGTATCGCCGGTGCGGTAATAGCCGCCTGCAATGGCTGGTGTTTCCTGCTTGTAATAACCGAAAAACCAGAGCAGTGGCGATTTTGCGATATCGATGGCGAGAACACCCGGCTGGTTCGGGCCGAGTTCATTTCCGGCCTCATCCAGAACCGCGACGCGATAGCCCGGCATGGCATAGCCCGCCGAACCCTGACGCACGGCATGTTCAAGACCGTGGTGATTGTTGACCACCATGCCGAGTTCCGTCTGTCCGTAATGGTCGTGGATCGGCGCGCCGAGATTGGCGTCGAACCAGCGGATCACTTCCGGATTGAGTGGCTCGCCCGCACTGGAAACCACGCGCAGACGTCCCTTGATCCGGGCTGCCGCCTCCGGGCCTGCCGCCATCAACAGGCGAAAGGCGGTTGGCGAACCGGCCAGACTGGTAACGCCCAGACGTTCGATAATGTCGTAGGTGCTTTCGGCGTTGAAACCGCCTTCGTAAAGCGTGGTGGCGATGCCCAGTTGCAGTGGGCCCGTCACGGCATAGTAAAGCCCATAGGCCCAGCCGGGATCGGCAATATTCCAGAAAATGTCGTCGGATCGCAGGCCCACGGCTTCGCGCATATAGGCGCCAAAGGCGAGCAGTGCGAAAAGCGGAACCGGCACGCCTTTTGGCAGGCCAGCCGTGCCGGAGGTGGACATCATCATGAAAAGATCATCACCCTTGCGCATGACAGGCGGACAATCGGTGGAGGCAGCGGCGAGCGCTGCGCGGAAATCGATATCAGCGGCAGGTGCGGTTTCGTCGGGCGCAAGTATCGTTGCGACCTGCGGGCAATTTTCGACTTCGTCAAGCTTGCTGCGATTGGCAAGATTGGTCACGACCAGTTTTGCATCGCTTGTCTTGAGACGGTGTTCGATGGCCTTTGGACCGAAAGCGGTGAAGAGCGGCTGATATATAGCGCCGATACGCCAGGCACCGAGAATGGTTGCAACAAGTTCGGGTGTGCGTGGCAGGAGACCGGCAACGACATCGCCCGCACTGACGCCTGCATTCTTCAGCACGTTGCCGACTTTTGCGGAAAGATCGCGCAATTTTTCAAAGGTGAGTTCTGTCACCTGGCCGTCGGCGGAAATCGCGCGCAGCGCTATCCGGTTCTCGCCGACATAACGGTCGCAGCATTCCACGCAGGCATTGAGGCCGGTGTCGGGATGGCCCGCAAGCTGTGTGATGGCATGATCGAGTTCAAACTTTGCCACGGCGTCATCATAACGCACACGCTGCGTGAAAGCAGACGCTTCAGTCATTCCGGTATTCCTCCCAGACTAGTCACGGCAGCGCCAAGCTCCTCTAGTAACGCTGCGAGGAAGAGGTTAATCCCTCAATCATTGCAAACAATGACATTAGAGGTCTTAATTGGTGACCGTTTTTGCAATAAAGTTCAGTCCATGGAACGCCATAATATCACACCCGGCTTCGTTGAAGATGCTTTGGAAAGCGTGCGCCAGCGTGGCATCGATACCGCGCCATTGATGGCGGCAGTCGGTTTGCCGGATAGACTGACCGAGCCGGTCACGAATATCCAATACGGTCGCCTGTGGTGGCTGATTGCCGAAACCATCGATGATGAGTTCTTCGGTTTGGCCGCACGCCCGATGCGGCCCGGCAGCTTCAACCTGCTTTGTCATGCCGTTTTACATGCGGGCACTCTGGAGCGTGCCTTGCGCCGTGCCTTGCAGTTTCTCAATGTCGTGCTGGACGATCCGCGTGGCGAATTGCGCATTCGCGACGGCATGGCGCATATCGTGCTGACGGATGCAGGTTCGCCGCGCCCAGCCTTCGCCTATCGCGCCTACTGGCTAATCCTGATGGGCGTGGCGTGCTGGCTGGTGGGGCGGCGCATTCCGTTGCGAACACTCGATTTCGCCTGTCCGGCACCCGTGGACCGGCAGGATTATCGAAAATTCTTCGGCGCGCCGGTGCTGTTCGATCAGTCCGCAACGCGACTGGTTTTCGATTCATCCTATCTGGCCTTGCCGATCATTCGCAGCGACGTAGCGCTCGAAAATTTTCTGCGTGAGGCTCCGGCCAATATCCTGATCCGCTATCGCCACGATCACGACATTTCCTCACGGGTTCGCGGGCATCTGAGTCAGATGCCTGCGCAGGAATGGCCTTCATTCGAAGATATAGCCGTACAGTTGAAAATGTCCGCCCCGACGCTGCGGCGCAGGCTGAAAGCCGAAGGGCAGAGTTTTGGAACGATCAAGGACGAGTTGCGCTTCGTAACAGCACAGCAACTGTTGCAGGAGGACAGGCTGACCGTTGCGGAAGTTGCGGCGGAACTCGGCTATAGCGAGCCCAGCGCATTCTATCGCGCCTTTCAAAAATGGATCGGGCAAAGCCCCGGGACATTCAGAAAAATCGAGCCTTCCCAATAAAGGCCAGCGGGTGCAAGCGCATCTGCTCCAACTTTTTTGCGAATGAAAGCGTTAATATCTGTACCCGGCGGTTCTCCGGTGTTAAAGCACCCGCGCAACAAGAACTGGCGGCCTCCCACCGCGCAAGCAGCTGACATATCCGAAAATATCGTATTGACGACAGATTTGGCTTCATTCATGTCGTAATCCGACCGTTTGCTGTTCCAGCCTGGAAACCCTGACAATGACCGAACGTCTTTCTTTCGCCCGTGATCGCATCAATGTTCTTCTTCTCGAAGGCATCAATCCGACTGCCGTTGAATACTTCAAATCCTCCGGCTACACGAATGTCACGCATCTTCCCAAGGCGCTGGACAAAGCCGATCTGATTGAAGCGATTTCGCATGCGCATATCATCGGTATCCGCTCGCGCACGCAGCTGACCGAAGAAATCTTCGCCGCAGCGAACCGTCTGGTTGCAGTCGGCTGCTTTTCCGTCGGCACCAATCAGGTCGATCTGAAAGCGGCCCGCAAGCGCGGCATTCCGGTTTTCAACGCGCCGTTTTCCAATACGCGCTCGGTTGCAGAATTGGTGATCGGCGAGATCATCATGCTGATGCGTCGCATTTTCCCGCGGTCGGTATCGGCTCATGCCGGCGGCTGGGATAAGACTGCGACCGGCAGCCGCGAAGTGCGCGGCAAGACGCTCGGCATTATCGGATACGGCAATATTGGCTCGCAGGTCGGCAATCTGGCCGAAAGCCTCGGCATGACCGTTCGCTACTACGACACATCCGACAAGCTGCAATACGGCAATGTGAAGCCAACGGCGACACTCGACGAATTGCTGAAGATTTCCGATGTCGTCAGCCTGCATGTACCGTCGAACAAGTCCACGTCGAAGCTCATCACCGAAGCACGACTGCGCAAGATGAAGAAGGGCGCCTTCCTCATCAACAATGCGCGGGGCACGGTTGTCGATCTGGATGCGCTGGCAAAAGTTCTTCAGGAAGGCCATCTTGCCGGTGCGGCAATCGACGTTTTCCCGGTCGAGCCTGCTTCCAACAACGACAAGTTCGTTTCACCGATTCAGGGCATCGAGAATGTCATTCTGACGCCGCATATTGGCGGTTCGACGGAAGAAGCGCAGGAGCGCATCGGCATCGAAGTGACGCGCAAGCTGATCGAATATTCCGATGTTGGCTCGACGCTGGGCGCCGTGAACTTCCCGCAGGTTCAGCTTCCGCCGCGCCCGACCGGCACGCGCTTCATGCATGTGCATGAAAACCGTCCCGGCATCCTCAACAGCCTGATGAACATTTTCTCCACGCATGGCATCAACATCGCCAGCCAGTTTCTGCAGACGGATGGCGAAGTGGGCTATCTCGTGATGGAAGCTGACGGCGTCGGCGAGGCCAGCGACGACATTCTGAACGCCATGCGCGAAATTCCCGGCACCATTCGCGCGCGCCTTCTGTACTAACAGTCAAAACAGCTGTTTTAATTCTATGACGGCGTACCCCGGTGCGCCGTCATATTCGTTTCAAGAAACTGTATTATATGCCCGGCAAATAAGGACTTTTTGCCATGCAGTTTTTAAAGACATTTGATCTCTTTCCTTTTCTGGATACGGTCGTCAGCCTGACCGCAGCATTCATTTTCGGCACGCTGATCGGCGCGGAACGCCAGTATCGGCAGCGGACCGCAGGACTGCGCACCAATGCTCTGGTGGCGCTCGGCGCTGCCGCTTTCGTCGACCTTGCGGTACGTATTGCCGGGGCGCCGGAATCCACGCGTGTAATTGCCTATGTCATTTCGGGTATCGGCTTTCTGGGCGCAGGCGTCATCATGAAAGAGGGCATGAATGTGCGCGGCCTCAACACTGCCGCGACGCTCTGGTGCTCGGCAGCAGTGGGCGCATTTGCGGGAACCGACATGGTTGCCGAAGCTGCGTTGCTCACGGTTTTTATCCTGTTCGGCAACACGCTTCTGCGTCACCTCGTCAATCTCATCAGCCGCATCCCGATCCATGAACGCGCTTTGGAGCAAACTTACGAAGTGCGCGTCATCGCTTCTCATGACGGGATGGAGGAACTGCGCGAATTGCTGGTCGAACGGCTGGAAGACGCGAAGTATCCGGTCAGCGACGTGGAGATCACTGATCGCAACCCGAAAACCGTGGAGATACTGGCAACCCTGGTCAGCACATCCATCGAGCCGGATGAAATCGAGGCAGTCACTGCTTTCATGGAAAAGCAGAACGGCGTTTTCTATGCGGGCTGGGAAGGCAGTTCGAAGGACTGACGCTCGAAGGCTATGCGCTTATCGGTCGATGCGCGTGGAAAGCACAATGGACGACATGGTGCGTTCCACGCCTTCAAGCGCGCCGATCCTGTCGAGAACTGCGTCCAGTTCCTGAATAGAGGGCGCTTCAACCACGACAATCATATCGAAATGACCGCTGACGGAATGGAGCGTTCTGACCGTCATCATGCCGCGCAGCGCGGTTTCAACCTTTGGCGCTAGTTTGGGCAGTGCTGTCACTAGCACATGGGCGCGCACCAGATCGCGCTCGAATTCCGGTGCGATTCGAACGGTATAGCCCTCGATGACGCCCTGCTTTTCCAGCTTTTCGATGCGGCTTTGCACAGTTGTTCGCGAGACGCCCAGGCGTCGGGCGAGCTCGGCTGTGGAAGCGCGCGCGTTTTCACGAAGGAGGGCGATGAGGTTCAGGTCTGCATTTGTCGGCATAATGCATAATTATTACGGCATAATGTGCAAAGAAACAACGTCAGATCGTCGGTTCATACGCTTCTTTTTGCATAAGACTATGCGATTCTTGCATATCGAATTGCATTCCAGTGGGACCAGAAAGGCCAAGGGGAAAACAAAATGAAACAGATCGTTGTCGTCGGCGCAGGTAAAATCGGTGCAACCATTGCCGATCTTCTGGCTTCCACAGGTGAGTATGACGTCACCGTCGTCGATCGTTCGCAGGCACAGCTCGACGCGCTGGAATCCGGTGCCGCAGTCAAGACGCAGGCGCTCGACATTGAAGACGCCAAGGCGCTTGAAGCTGCCCTTACCGGCAAGTTTGCCGTGCTGAGCGCCGCTCCGTTCCACCTGACCACCCGCATCGCCGAAGCCGCTGCCAAGGCAGGCGTTCACTATCTCGATCTGACCGAAGACGTTGCCAGCACGCGCCGCGTGAAGGAACTGGCCCAGGACGCCAAGACGGCTTTCATCCCGCAGTGTGGCCTTGCCCCGGGCTTCATCTCCATCGTCGCTTATGATCTGGCCAAGCGTTTCGACAAGCTCGATAGCGTTCGCATGCGCGTCGGCGCTCTGCCGCAATATCCGTCCAATGCGCTCAACTACAACCTGACCTGGAGCACCGACGGCGTCATCAACGAATATATCGAGCCTTGCGAAGCCATCGTGGACGGCGAACTGTCGGAAGTTCCAGCGCTGGAAGAACGTGAAGAATTCTCGCTCGACGGCGTGACCTATGAAGCGTTCAACACCTCGGGCGGACTCGGCACGCTGTGCGAAACACTGGAAGGCAAGGTGCGCACCCTCAACTACCGCACCATTCGCTATCCGGGCCACGTTGCGCTTATGAAGGCGCTTCTGAACGATCTCGGCCTGCGTCATCGCCGCGAAGTTCTGAAGGACATCTTCGAAAACGCGCTACCGACTACGCTTCAGGACGTTGTCGTGATCTTCGTGACCGTTTCCGGCACCAAGAATGGCCGTCTGGTTCAAGAAACCTACGCAAACAAGGTTTATGCTGCGCAGGTTGGCAAGATCGTCCGTTCCGGCATCCAGATCACCACGGCTTCGGCCATTTGCGCGGTGCTCGACATGCTGGCCAAGGGCGACCTGCCGCAGAAAGGCTTCATTCGTCAGGAAGACATCACGCTGGAAGCATTCCTCGCGAACCGCTTCGGCAAGGCCTATGCACAGGACGACCATTCCACGCGTCTGGTTGCCTGATTTTTCTGGGCTGATGAACTTGGGCTCACTGCGTGTCAGCGCAGTGAGCCCTTTCGTGCTTTTGGCCAAGGGGGCTTGCCACCGGGGCTTTGAGAAACGGGCGAACTCTCGCCTCATGCAACGGCACTCCGGTCAACAGCCGGAATTGCACAGGACTATGAAACAGGGAAATCATGTTGAAATCAGTTTTGCTGGCCGGTCTGGCCACTGTCGTCCTCGCCTTGCCCGTTCAGGCCAAGGAATGGAAGGAAATCCGTATCGCCAGCGAGGGCGCATATCCTCCGTTCAATTACATGTCGCCAGAAGGCAAGCTCGTTGGCTTCGATCTCGATATCGCCAATGCTCTGTGCGAAGCCATGGAAGCCAAGTGCACGGTCGTCGCCAATGATTGGGATGGCATGATCCCCGGCCTGCAGGCCAACAAGTTCGACGCAGTGATCGCATCGATGGCCATCACGCCGGAACGCGAACAGCAGGTTGCCTTTACCGAGCGCTATTACACGACGCCGCTTGCGGTCGTCGTGCCCAAGGATACGGACCTCACTTCGCTTGAACCGTCGGCATTTGATGGCAAGACCATCGGCGCACAGGCTGGCACCACGCAGGGCAATTATGCCGATGACGTTTATGGCAAGGCTGGCGCTGACGTGAAGCTCTATCCGACCGCCGACGAAGCCAATGCCGATCTGGAAAGCGGTCGCGTCGATGCGATTGCAGCCGACAAGTTCCTCGCTGCCGACTGGCTGAAGAAGCAGGGCGCGGATTGCTGCAAGTTCCTCGGCGACATTCCGGGTTCCGAAACCAAAATCGCCGTGGCGCTGCGCAAGGGCGATGACGATCTGCGCGAGCAGTTCAATGCCGCGATCAAGAAGATCCGCGAAAACGGCACCTACGACACGATCCGCAAGAAGTACTTCGATTTCGACATCTATTGATCTTAAAATATCATCGGATGCCGCCAAAAGGCTACTTGATGTTGGCGGCATCCGGTGCTTCAGTCAAACTGAAGCCGATGAGGTTCGCGCGCTGCACTAAACAGCGAATTTCTGTCGGACGAACTAAAAAGCAGTCAACAAAATAAGCATTTAAGGGGAAACCATCATGCTGAAATCTATCCTTGCCGCGGGCCTTTTTGCTGGCCTTTCCACTGTGGCCGCCGTTATTCCGGCGCAGGCAAAGGAATGGAAGGAAATTCGCATCGCGACGGAAGGCGCTTATCCGCCCTTCAACTTCGTTGCTGCTGACGGCTCCCTTCAGGGGATGGACGTTGAAATTGGAAAAGCGCTCTGCGCTGCCATGCAAGCCAAGTGCACGATTGTCGCCAATGACTGGGACGGCATGATCCCCGGCCTGAAGTCGAATAAGTTCGACGCTGTTCTCGCTTCCATGAGCATCACCGAAGAGCGCAAGAAGCAGGTCGCATTCACGGACAAATATTATTCCACGCCGCTCGCAGTCGCCGTTCCGAAGGACAGCGCGATCACTTCGGTTGACGTTGAAGCGTTGAAGGGCAAGACCATCGGCGCGCAGGCTTCCACGACGCAGGCAACCTATGCCGAAGACGTTTATGCAAAGGGTGGTGCCGAAGCCAAACTTTACCCGACCGCCGACGAAGCCAATGCCGATCTCAAGAGCGGTCGTCTGGATGCCGTCGTGTCGGACAAGTTCCCGCTCGTGGATTGGCTTAAGGCTGATGGCGCTGATTGCTGCAAGCTGCTCGGAGACGTGCCGGGAACGCAGACCGCAGCCGGTATTGCCGTCCGGCAGGAAGACAACGATCTGCGCGAACAGCTGAATGCCGCGATCAAGAAAATCCGCGATGACGGCACCTATGCCACCATCGTGAAGAAATATTTCGACTTCGACATTTATTGATCCCGACCAGCAGCAGACTTTGCTGCAAGCAGAAACGCGCCAGCTAAACGCTGGCGCGTATTGTAATGAGAATGCCGGAAATACCGATGCAAAATCAGGATATTATCGTTCTAGGCGCTGGCATTGTCGGCGTTTCGGCTGCGCTTCATTTGCAGGCGCGCGGACGTTCCGTCTGTCTGATCGACAAGGCAGAGCCGGGGCAGGGAACGAGTTTCGGCAATGCCGGCCTGATCGAACGCTCCAGCGTCATTCCCTATTCCTTTCCGCAGGGTTTTGGGAAGCTTCTGCGCTACGCCACCAATCGCCGTACCGATGTGCGCTATTCTCCGCTTTATGTTCCGCGGATGGCGCGCTGGCTTTACCGTTACTGGCGGGAATCGTCGCCGGAACGTCTGGAGATTGCCGCGCAGGCCATGCTGCCGCTGATCGAAGCAAGCGTGCATGAGCATGATGCTCTGATTGCAGAGGCGGGCTGCGAAAAGCTCATTCGCAAACAGGGCTGGATGCAGGTTTACCGCAACCAATCCGCTTTTGATGCCGCGGTGCGTCGTCTACCCAATTTACAGCGTTTTAATCTGGCCTATGACATTCTGGATGCCGGAGCCTTGCGCGCACGCGAAACCGCTCTGGGCGAGGTTGCGGGTGCCATTCACTGGCTCGATCCCAAATCGGTGGTCAATCCGGCTGGACTTGTGCGGGCCTACGCCGATCTATTCATCAATCGCGGCGGCAGATTTGTACATGGCGACGCGTCAACGCTGGCGCAGAATGGCGACAACTGGCAGGTGACGACGCGGGAAGGGCCGGTTAAGGCGCGTGAGGTTGTCGTGGCGCTTGGGCCTCAGTCGGGGCTCATTTTCCGCCGCTTCGGCTATCCCATTCCGCTGGGCATCAAACGCGGCCATCACCTGCATTTCGCAATGCGCAACAATACGCGACTGGGCCATACAGTGGTGGATGAGGAAGCCGGTTACGTTTTGGCGCCGATGGTGCAGGGTGTACGGCTGACCACCGGCATCGAATTCGCTTCGCCCTCGGCTGCGGCCAATCGTATCCAGCTTGGAAAGACGGAGAAGATTGCGCGGCGTCTGGTGCCGCAGCTTGGAGAGCCGGTGGACAGCACGCCATGGCTTGGTCTGCGCCCATGCCTACCAGACATGCGACCGGTGATTGGTCCGGCACCGCGCCACAAGGGATTGTGGTTCGATTTCGGCCACGCCCATCATGGCCTGACGCTGGGCCCTGCAAGCGGACGCCTCATCGCTGAAATGATGACAGGCGAGAAAACCTATATCGATCCGACGCCTTATTCGGCAGAACGCTTCCTGTAATCGTTGAATATTTTGTGACAGGCTTGTCAGAGGCGACGAAGCGGGGCTATCAATTCACCCCTCACATTATTCCGCAGTTCTGCGGACCAATTGATCCGGAAAATCCTCGTGAAAAAGAATTCCCTGGGCCGCACCGGCCTCTCTGTCACTGAAATTTGCCTCGGAACCATGACCTGGGGTGTGCAGAACACCGAAGCCGACGCCCACGAACAGCTGGATATTGCTGTCGATGCAGGCATCAACTTCATCGACACGGCGGAAGGCTATGCCATTCCGATGAGCGCTGAAAGCTACGGCAAGACCGAGACCTATATCGGCAACTGGTTCAAGAAATCGGGCAAGCGCGACAAGGTCATTCTCGCCAGCAAAATTGCGGGCGGCGGTCGTCAGGAGTGGATTCGCGGCGGCGCCCGCCCAAGCCGCGCCAGTGTGCGCGAGGCGGTTGAGAACAGCCTGAAGCGCCTTCAGACCGATCACATCGATCTTTACCAGATCCATTGGCCGATGCGCTCGCATTATCATTTCGGACAGGGGTGGAATTTTGATTTCACCAAGAACGATGCGAAGTCGGAATTGCAGCATATGCATGACACTTTGCTCGGCCTCGACGATATGGTTCGCGAAGGCAAGATCCGTCATGTCGGTCTTTCCAACGAAACCGCATGGGGAACGATGCGCTGGCTGCGTCTGGCTGAGGAACACGGTCTGCCGCGCATGGCGTCGATCCAGAACGAATATGGTCTGTTGCAGCGCCACTATGATTACGACATGGCTGAAGTGTCTTTGGCGGAAGATATCGGACTGCTGGCCTATTCGACACTCGCCGCAGGCGTGCTGACGGGCAAATATCTTGGCGGCAATGTGCCAGCCGGTTCACGCGCGGCGGTCACCGATGGCGGCCTGTGGCGTGACAATTCCCATTCGGAACCGGTGGTGCGTGCTTATATCGATGTTGCCAGGAAGCATGGCCTCGATATCGCCCAGATGGGCATTGCCTTCTCGTTGACCCGCCCGTTCATGACCTCGGTCATCATCGGGGCCACGACTGTTGAGCAGCTAAAGACGGATATCGCGGCCCATGAGCTGAAACTGTCGGACGAAGTGCTGGCTGATATTGCGGAAGTTTACCGCAACAATCCGCGCCCGCTCTGATCGCGCTCAATAGAGCGCGGTTCGATGTGATTGGATCAGATCGGCGCTCTAATTCTTTGTTTTAACGCGCATCTTTTCCGAAAACCGTTTCACACTTTTCGGGATGCGCTCTAATGCTGACTATGAAAAGCCCGGTTTTGACCGGGCTTTCTGTTATCCGGCCAGATAAATCTCATTCTTGACGATCCACTGGTCGATTGGGGTCATGCTGGACGAACTGACAATGACCATGCGATCAAAACGAAGACTACGACCGGACAGTGCATCTGAAAGACGTTTCATTTCGACGCGTTTCTCCGGCGTCTCATGAACGCCATAGGCAAGAGACACATGCGGGACGAAACTTGCGAGATCGTCCATGCCCGAAATGCCGATTGTATCTCGCTTCAAATTCATCAGCGGCGGCGTTTTCTCCAATTCGGCATAGAACGAACGGAAATACGCTTCCGTTGTAGTTATACCGTCGATCTTGATATCGAGCGGCTTGCGCCCTATCGCAAGGCTGAGAACCAGCGGTTGAAGCTCTTCAGCCGAACGTTCCATATCGGGGATCAAGGTCGCATGCGGTTCGAAAACTGGTGTATCAAAGCGAAGCGCCAGATCGCGAACTATCGTTTCGAGAAACTGGAGGTCGCCACGCGACGGGCGCAGCCAGACGGAATGAAATGTCATGGGTCAGGCACCCTTTGCGCCCTTGGTCGCATGGTCGGTTTTCAGTGGCCGCACACTACCGCGCAGAATGAGCGGCATGTCCAGGATAATCGTCTGCGGCGGCTCATTGGGTGCGCTTTGTCGTTCATCGAGCAGGCGAACGATTTCCGCCGAAAGGCGCTCCGCATTCTGATCGAATGTCGTCAGACGATATGCGCCCCAGCGCGCCTCGGCCACATTATCGAAACCGATGATCGAAAGGTCCTCCGGAATGCTGAGATTATAGACATCGCGCGCGCAGTCCATCAGGCCAAACGCCATCAGATCATTGACGCAAAGCACGGCTTCAACCCGATCCTTATCGCCAAGAAGCAGCGAACCGGCGGCGAACCCGCTGTCATAGTCCGTCAGTTCACCGCGCTGCACGACCACCGGCAGGCCCATACTGGCCGCCTTGGCTACAAATGCTTGCTCTCGTTCCACAAGGCTCGGACTGCCGACGCTTGATGTAATCAGGCCAAGCTTTTTTAAACCCCGCGCAGTAAAAACATCGACCGCCGTTTCTGCTGCGAGTTTGTTGTTGGCGTGGACGCGGTCTGCCCCGGCCTCGGTCCGGCCCACGAGAATGAGCGGTTGGCCATTTCGCTGCGCCAGTTCGACGAAGGACGAGGAAGGCATGCCCGACAAAACCACCGTCGCTTCCGCACGATAGCGCAACAGCGCCTCGTGGGCGGCAGAAAGGTTCTCGCCATGCTGACCGGTGGGGATCAAAACCGGCACATTGCCGCGCGCCGCAAGACGTCGGGAAAGGGTGGCGATCTGGCGGGCACGAAAAGGGCTGTCGGGATCGGCGGCGATCATGCCGACGATACGGCTGCGGTGGGCGAGAAGACCGCGAGCAAGATCATTGACCTGATAGCCAAGCTTGTCGGCGGCTTTCAGCACTTTCTCGCGGGTTGCAGCCGAGACGCTCGCGCCGGGCGTGAAGGTGCGCGAGACGGCGGAGCGCGAAACGCCTGCTTCCTGCGCCACTTCATGCGCGCTGATGAAGCGCGGGCCACCACTGGCGTCCTGATCCTGCTGAGCCATTTCTAGCGCCCCACTTTCGAAAGAACATCGGCGCGAAGAAAGCGCTCCACAACGAACATGAATGCAATCGACGGCACAAGCAGTATCAAAGCGCTGATTGATGCAATCTGATAGTTGCCGCCAGAGCTTGCCGTATAGAGCAAGAGCGGCAGGGTGGAAATGTCCGGTGCGCCCACGAAATAGGTCCCGGTAAATTCATCCAGCGATTCGAGGAAAACGAAGATTGCGCTTGCCAGCAGCCCCGGTGCGGCGATTGGCAATGTGATGTCGAAGAAGGTTTTCATCGCGGAAGCGCCCATGGAACGCGCGGCTTCTTCAAGCTCGCTGTCGATGGCCGAGAAGGCAGCGGTTGCAATCCAGACCGCATAGACCAGACCATGCGTGACATGCACCAACACCACGCCGATGATCGTGCCGTTGAGGCCGAACGAATAGAACATTTGCGCGATGTTCACATAGACCGGGAGGTTGGGAAAGGCTTGCGGGATCAGGAGCGTCAGCAGGATCAGGCCACGAAACGGCAGTTTCAGCCTTGCCAGCGCATAGCCCGCTGGAATGGCCAGACCAAGCGAGACGATCACGGTCAGGATCGCGATGAGAACACTGGTTCCAAGCGACGACAAGGCATTGCCGCGCGGCGAAAACACATTCGCCCAGAAGGAGAAACCGTATTGCAGCGGCAGTGTGTGTGGAAAATACCAACGTTCCGCCACAGCCCACAGGAGGAGGTTGGCCAGCGGGCCGAAAATCGCGAAGGCCAGAAGGCCGAGTATGATGCCGCGCGGTATCCAGCGCCAGTCGAAGGTGGTGCTCATTTGCCGTGCTCCTTCATGGTCTGGCGCAGATAGATCCACGCCACCAGACTGGTCATCAGCAGCGAAATCGTGCCAAGCGCATTGGCGACACCGTAATCGCCATAGGCATTGATGCGGAAGGCCATATTGGCGGTAATCATGGTGGGTGATTGCGCGTTGATCATCAGCGGTACGGACAGGACCGACATCATGGTCACGAAGCTTAAGATAAGCCCCACAAGAAGCGTCTGGCGCACCTGTGGCAGAACAATCTCGATCAGGATACGCAGGCGTCCTGCGCCCAGATTGCGGGCGGATTCAATGGTGCTTCTGTCGAGCGAAGCCATAGCGCCTGCCAGCAGCAGGGTGACGAACGGGGTCTGTTTCCAGACGAAAGCGATGGTAATGCCGCGCCAGTCAAGAAAGCTCATCGCCTGCAACGGCGTCAATATGCCGGTTTCGATCAGCAGGCTGTTCATCAGACCGTTCTTGGCGAGAAAGGTCCGCAAAATCTGTCCGACGACGATAAAGGGAATGAACAAGGGCCAGCGATAGAGCCACCGCAGGACCGCGACAGCGCGCGGATTGGAGCCGAGCGTCAGGTAACCGCTGATCACGATGGAAAGCAGCGCTATCAGCGCCGACGACAGCACGACGATCAGCAATGTGAACAGAATGTCGCTTGAATAAAGCTCGAATGTCTTGGTAAAATTGCCGAAACCCCATTGCCCGGACACATAAAATGCTCCGGTGAGGGCGCCGAACAGCGGCACGATGAACAATACCACGACGATTGCCAATGCAGGCGCGACCAGCAGTAAACCCGTCAGTCTTGGCGACATTCGAGACCTCATGAAAACGATGGAATGCCGGATGCGCCTGCGGCGGCGCATCCGGCAACGCGGTTATCAGTTGCCAACTTGACGTTCGTAGGCTTCGAGAATGGCGGTGTTGTACGGCGCAATCGGGAAGGACTTGCCGAACTTGCCCAGATCATCTGACGAGATATCGGTGAAAAGCTTGTTCCAGGTGTCGGCATCGAGTTCCGATTTGACGTTATCGGCGTCAATGCCCGGATACCAGTTGAAGCGCTTCACAATGCCTTCGGCCTGAAC
Source organism: Ochrobactrum soli (assembly GCF_003664555.1). Lineage (NCBI taxonomy): Bacteria > Pseudomonadati > Pseudomonadota > Alphaproteobacteria > Hyphomicrobiales > Brucellaceae > Ochrobactrum > Ochrobactrum soli. The sequence goes on from NZ_RCHH01000006.1 coordinate 304,273, forward strand.
CTTCGGGCTGGTTGCCAGCGCGACGAACTTTTCGGCCAGTTCTTTATTCGCACTCTTTTCCGGGATCACATAATGCATCGGCTGGCCCGGCATGCCCGGCTCAGGCAGAACAAGCTTCATTTCCGGCGGCAACTGGCCATTGGCCTTCCATGAATAGAACATATCCACCCAGACCGGACCCATGGCGATTTCGCCACGGCTTAGCATGTCGAGCGTTCCGGCATTGCCCGGCGTCAGGGTCGCGTTCTTGGTGAACTCCTTCAGCGATGCAAAAGCCTTGTCCCAATTCTTGGCTTCGCCTTCTTCAAACGGTCCCTGCTGAAGCTTGTTCGCATCGCCGCCATAGGCATAAATCCAGCCCATGACGAAGCTGACGCCCGAAGCACCGCCCTTGATGCCGTTATAGCCGAACTGCTTCGGATTTTCCTTGGCCCAGGCGACAAGCTCATCATAGCTCTTGGGCGGTGTGGCGACGAGTGCGGGATTATAGGCAAGCGCGGTCTGGCTGTTGAACATCGGCATGACATAGCCGTCGACATTGGTGCCGAGCGCCATCTTGGCATTGCCGCGGGTTACCAGCTTGCCGGTTTCGATCTTGCCGCGATAATTCTCAAGGAATTTGCCGGTGACCATCGGCCCGGCGAATTTTTCATGGATGACGGCAACGTCCGTATCCCATTTTTCGACATCCGCCTTGGACTGGGCTTCGAAACGCTCGAGAATCTTCTGCGAACCGGCATCGCCCGGGCCGGTGCCGACAACGCGCACGGTCGTGCCCGGATTTTCCTTCTCGAACAATGGTCCGAGATACTGGTTGACGTAATCGACCATGTTCTGGTCACCGGCGGTAAGCACCGTCAGTTCGTCGGCGGATGCAGGGGCCACGGTAAGACCGAGTACCATTGCTGCTTTCAGGACCGTTCTCATGAAAAACTCCTGTTAAATCCGGATCATCCGGTTTGTGGATTGCGATTGGGATGCAAGGCATCCTGTTGCTTCATCGGGAATTTTTAAGCTGCTGCGGACTGGTTGATGCCCGCAGTTACTGACATTGGCCGAGCCGAAACGCCGCCCGGCAAAACTGGTGCGGGACTACTTGTCGAACAGAAACAGCGCCTGTTCGGGTATCTGGATTTCGACATCCGTACCGGGTTGGTGGCTTTCCTGCGCATCGACCATGATATGGCGGTCGCCGATGCTGACCATGTGTCGCCAAAGGCCGCCGGGATAGCTGGTCTGCTCCACCCTGCCTGTGAGGACGAGGGCAGGTGCATTGTCGCGCTGTGTGCCCGGCTTTACGAGATGCGCAGCTTCGCTGCGGAAGCGCGCGGAAGCGATTCCGTCGGAAAGAGTGCGCCTTCCGGCTGGAATAGTGCTTGCCTTGTTATGCGCGCCTGCCGCGATTTCGATCCTGTCAGCTTTGATCGCAACAGGCAGTTCAATCAGATTTTCCGCGCCCATGAAGGCGGCCACAAAATCGGACGCCGGATGGTTGTAGACTTCCTCGGGTGCGCCAGCCTGGGCGATCTCGCCATTGTTGAGAATCACGATCCGATCCGCCATGACCATCGCCTCTTCGCGATCATGGGTCACGTGAACCGCCGTAATACCCAGACGGCGCTGCAAGGCGTTGATTTCATGACGCACCGACAGACGAATACGCGCGTCAAGATTGGAGAGGGGCTCGTCAAGAAGCAGAATGTCGGGCTGGATGGCCAGTGCACGACCCAGCGCGACGCGCTGGCGCTGACCTCCGGACAAAGCTGCGGGCTTCCTTTCCAGCAGTGCGTCGAGGCCAAGCAGGCGGGCAACTTCCTGCACCTTCTGCTTGATCGTGTCTTTGGCAATACCGCGAATGCGCAGACCATAGCCGATGTTCTGCGCAACCGTCATGTGCGGCCACAACGCATAGGACTGGAATACCAGCGCCATGCCGCGCTTGTCCGGGGGCAGGCGAGTCACATCAGCACCATTGACCCTGATCGCGCCGCTGCTGGGCGTGTTGAAACCAGCGATTGCACGCAGCAGGGTTGTTTTTCCACAACCTGACGATCCGAGCAGGGCAACGAATTCGCCTTTGCGGACCGACAGATCTACCCCTTTGAGAACCTCATTATTGCCATAACGAACGCGCGCGCTCGCCACCTCCAGAAAAGCTGGCATAGGCGTCTCCTCCCCAGGATCGCCGGCTGCTTCTGTTTTTTCTGCACAGCCGTGCAATTCAGATTGAAACATCTTTATGAGACCTCGACAAGCGGCAAAAACAGTTCCAATGCAGAAACAGCGCGAATGCACCCCCACATCGTGGCCCCCTGTTTAGCGGGCCTTTATTACAGCGGTGTGACGCAGCGCGACCGAGGTGGACAGCTTTGCATTCAATTCGGACAGGCCCTGTGCATTATTCAAGGTCGATGAAGAAGCCGTCAAGGAAGCCCAAACCGCGCTGCATTTCGGTTTTCAATGGATGCAAAAATGCAATGGCGTGCAACAGCCCCAATATCCGCCTGATTTACATGAGAAGCTGCTAATGAGAGCAAAGGAAGGATACAACAACGGAGCCTTATTCCGTGCCGCAACACGTTTTGTCCGGCTTCAATAATTCGGTTGCATAATCTTTCAATTGCAACTAAAGATTGATTTGCGGCATTCACACGGTTTTTGAGGGAAGGCCGTTTTGATTTTCTAAAATCCAGGGGGAATACAGGTTTCGAGTCCGTTCCATTAAACCCGTGGCGCTCCCAATATTTATTCTTTTTTTCGGTTTGATGATTGAGGATTGAGGATAATATGAGCATCTTCATGAAGAATAACTCAATGAATTTTTCTACTTATGATCCATCGCCAGTAATCAACGCAATGCAGCTGGCATCGCTGGATGGCGGTGGCAAACCCGATATTGATTACGGTTTTTCAGACATTGGCGAGAGGACGTATCACTCGCTCGAAACCATAGCCATCATCGTGCTCGAAATGGTGCGCGGGTTGAGATGGAAGCCCTTTGAGGGGCCTGAGGAGACCATCAATTGCCCGGCAGGTATGACGTTCATCATTCCCGCTCACATGAGCTGCGCAATTGTGTGGCCCAAAAATACCGCGCATCTGACGGTGACGCTCGACACGTCGTTCTTCTCGGCGGAAGAATGCGAAGAAGCTACCCATAGCTGGACGCCAATTCATTTTTCCAACAGACAGTGCCTGCAACTGGCGCAGATCCTTTGGGGCGAGCTACAAGTATCACCTCATGTAAGCAGCACCTATATGGATGCGTTCCGCACGGTGCTGACAGGCGTGCTGGTGCGCAATGCGTCTATCGCCCGCGGTAGCAACAAACAACAGTTTGGGCTCAGCAATTATGCCTGCCGGCAGATTGAGAATTATCTCAGGGAAAATTATCGCCAGCAGGTATCTGTGCCGGACATGGCATCCCTGATCGGGATTTCAGCGGGCCATTTTGCAACCTGTTTTCGCGCAAGCTTCGGTCTCACACCACATCAATATCTGATGCGACTGCGGCTGGACGAAGCCGAGCGATGCCTGCGCGAGACCGATATATCCTTGAGTGAGCTTGCCGCCACGTTGGGTTTCTCCAGCCAGAGCCACATGACGACTGCGCTTCGGAAATATCGCCATCTGACGCCGGGAGAAGTCCGGCGGCGCAGTTACGCGCAGCGGCGGAAGAATCTGTCCTGAACCATCAACTGATACGCGGACTCGGATTGGCCCGGCTTCATGCCGGGCCATGTCGTTTCTATCGCGTTGGTTCTGTTGAGCGCTCAGGCCTGCAACGGCGCGAGATATCAGTTTCCCGTGCCACCATTGGCATTTGAGGACGCGTTGCGGCGCACCCATTTGCGCCAGATGTAGATTTCGCTGCGCCGGCGGATACGACGAACCCGGTGAGAATCGTGAGAAAGCACGATCAGGCCAAGCGGAAGCATCCAAAAACCCAGCACAGGAAGAAAACCCAGTGCACCACCGGCCACCAGAGTGCCGCCCAACATGCGGCGCATCATCACCGATTGGGGAATCGGGATTCGCCGACCAAGAATCAAAATGACCTTGCGGGGCGCTTTGGGGTTCGTTTCTTCGTTCACTGGACCAGGTCTCTCCACAGCTGCTGCATATTTTTTACGTCTGAATGTCCCAGAGAATATAGGGTTTCGTGAGGCAGATGCAAAAAGTTGGAAAAAATACGATTTTGCCCTTTGCAAACCCGAAATCCTTTTGCTATACGCCACATCGCTGACGCAACGAGCACCTGTTCCCCGGTAGCTCAGTGGTAGAGCAACCGGCTGTTAACCGGTTGGTCGCTGGTTCGAATCCGGCCCGGGGAGCCACTTCCATTCGGAAAGTGCCTATTTCTCAATGTTTTCAATGCCTAGGGTTTCCTTCCAGTACACAATGCAGTACATGGGAAGGTACACATGGGTCTTACCTTGAAGTACGTACAGAAGACTCCTGCCGGGACGTTTCGATATCGTCGGCGGGTTCCTGATGATCTGAAAGCCGTTATCGGCAAGAGAGAACTGACTGAGTTTCTGGGGGATACGCAGAAGCAGGCAGCGACACGTTACGCCAAAACCCACGGCAAATTTGAGAAGATACTGAAAGACGCATTGCTGAAATCAGCAGGCGCTGCAAACGTTCCCAAGAAAGAGCTTTCTGAGTTTGAAATCTGGCAGGGCCTAAGAACTCGACTACGTGAAATGGGTTTCGATCCTCATTGGCAGGGCGTCACTGATCCTCACGATCCGCAAGACGAAGGCTTCCTGAGGGATATCACGGCAGATAATCTAGCCGCTCAGTATCCTGTCGAAGATGAAACCGGCTATCCCCTTGTTGAGGACCGACAAGAGAGCGCACTAATCAACGCAATACGAAATGGGATAGGCAAGCCGCCGTCTCCAACCTTAGGGGATGCTCAGAAGCTTTACCTTAAGGAGCGTGTTGAAGGGACCATTGACGAGAAAAAGAGTCGGTTACAAGTCGAACGTGTCATGGGATGGGCTGTTACGGCCCTCGGGGGCGATGTTGCGCTGCGCAATCTAAAGCGATCCGATGCCCGTGAAGTGCGGGATTATTTGCTGAATGAAGCCAGCGACGGTAAGCTCCAACCCTCATCGGTCCAGCGATACATGAACACGCTTAGAGCGGTCATCAATCATGCTATAGCGGAGTTCGACCTGAACGGTGTTACGAATCCTTTCAACGGGCTTGAAGTGAAGCGGCAGGGCTTGGCAAGAGACGACCGTCACCCGTTACCTGAGAAGGTCCTAAATAGCACCCGGAAGCGTATCCTCGAACATGCCGCCGAGGGGTCAGAATTGCCGCTCATTTGGCGATTGCTCGAAGGGACAGGGTGCCGCCTCAGTGAGATAACGGGACTACATAAGGCCGACATTCTAGCGGACGACGAGTTTCCCCACTTGAAGATTGAGCCACGGGCTAACCGACGCCTAAAGACGAAAGGTTCTGAAAGACCAGTCGCACTTGTCGGGGATGCGCTGGAAGCCGCCAAACAGGCACTTTCTGTAGCACCTGAGGGTTCGCCTTACGTGTTCCCTAAGTATGCCGACAATGCAGGCGATAAGCGGGGCGCTGATATGGCGTCGGCTGCGATCATGAAGCATATCAGGACCGTGACAGACGACAAGAAGCACACGATCCATTCGTTGCGCCACAACATGAAAGACCGGCTGATCAGCGCGGGTGCTTCACAGCAAGACCAAGATGCGATCCTAGGGCATTCGTCGGGAAAGATCGGTGATACCTACGGCAGCGTAAGGGCGCGGCTTAAGGCAACAAGCGAGGCACTTTTGAAGTCTTTAGGAAACAGTTGATTGCAAGGCACTTAGACATAGGCATCAATGATTATCAACTGGCGGCGGCGGGAATGGGTTTGCTGCTGGCGGTTGCATCGCTGTAACCGGAAGGGCGCGTTTCCCTGACAGCAGTTCGTGTAGGAAAACCATATTCTGCCGCTGAATATCTTGCTCGTTCGCCCATCCAACGGGGCCGTAAGCTAGTTTTTCGAGGTCACGTTTGTCGAATTGGTACCCGAGTTCTTTGCCCATTTGGTGTAAGAGTTGGACAAGAAGGTCCTCTCTCTGGCTGAAAAATCTTTCTTGTGCCTCCTGTCCGGGCACGGGAGTCGATAGATGATCCATGTAGGCCGTAAAGGCCGAAATCACGGGTTTGCAGCCGAAATATTCAAGGTCGACAAGATTAAGAGCGCCTACGTGTTCTGGATCAAGTCGGGTCCGTCGTGTGCGCATGAGGGACCTAAAGACACTTAGTTTCCGTGCTTGTTTGTCCGATCTAGCTTGCCGTAAACGATCAATCAAAACAGCCAATATCGGGCCTAGGATCACCGCAGCTATCGTTATTATGTCAATCCACCGCAAGCCGAGCAGAATTGTATCTTGCATCAAATCCCCCGAACCTTGTCTAGCTTGGCATTAATAGCGCCGAGAGGGGTCTCTATGCGGTGAATTGCGTCCTTATCAAACTGCACAGGCAAGTCAAAGCTCATCTCAACGTTAAGGGGCTGAGCGTCCGCAGTTATGCCAGTAATGGTAAAATGCCCGGTCGGGAGAAAGAAAGTTAGCGTTACCGCTACTCTTTCTTCAGGGCCCGGCTTGATAGAATATTTCCCATCATATCGCCCCCCACCGATGTCAGCGCCAGTAACGACACCATCGCGGAAGACGAACATGCCCATGGAATTGCCTGTAGCACCTGAAAAATACCCGACATAAAAGCCGTCTACGTCATGCTCAGTCATGCCATCTCCTACTGTGCTGCCTCAGCATTCTCTTTTTCGTCGTCTTCGTTGTTGATAGGCAGATTACTTAAATATTTCTCATAGGTCTTTCTAAGGTAGCTAAGGGCATGATCTCTATCAACATTGGCTTGTAGGTGTTCCTGCACAAACTGCATTCTTCCGACGTTTTCAGCAATAATTTCCGACCACGACTTCGCCCAAACCTCAATAGTGCCTTCCTCATTCTGATGCACCATGCCCCGCGGCATGTTCTTTTGCCTTGTCTTCTCTTTTGCGTAGTCATCTAGATCGTTAGAAACGACCCAAAAGCTCCAACGGGTTTTCAAGTGGCGGAACCGTTCATCCTTGGCAATTGTGAAAGCATATTGCTCAACTTGGGTAATTTCGCGAGCTCCCACGGGCTGGGACGGCCTCTTTAGTTCAACAACTAAGTGTTCCATTTCGTCGGGATGGTTTAGAGGAACCGACCTTGAAAGCATCAGGTCCACTATTCCAACTTTTCCATCGATCCGTTTCACCGGCGCATCAATAACGACATCTTCTCCGATGGCTTGTTTGTGCTTTCTCAGGACGGCAGTTAAGGATTGATCATCTACCGTTAAGTTGAAGTGCTCGCCAAAAATCCAAGTATTGTTGTCCGCAATCATTCTGTGAAGCTGACTGCGTTCTTTAAGTAATCGTTTTGTATCTGGCTCAAATATTAACGCATCTAGTCCCGTCAGAAACTTCATTCTATCGCTAACAAGGCGTGAGGCCGTGATGATATTGGATAAGCTCGCCTCTTCGAGAAGTTTTGATAACTCTTGTTGTTTTCGTTGAGGAAGTTGAAGAACCTCACGAAGTATGTGTTGAAGTTCCTCTGGACCCCTTTCTATTGCATGCCGAAGCATACGTAGCTGAAATGCTTTGCTACGGGGGTTTAGATCATTGAAGTCTGCAAGTTGTTGGTTTACATTAAGCGCGACTATTTCAAATATCTTGCGTTCGGCAATCTCAACGGTTGTCTTTGGCTCCTCAGAATACGGATAGACATTCTCCTCTTTCCATTTATCAATTTCGCTTCGTGCCACTTCTGTATCGATATCTTTGAAGTGCTGCTTTATTTTATCTGTGGCTTCATCAAGTGCTGAATGGAGCTGTGCGTTCATGTCCGCAAAGTCCATAAGTCCTTGTTCTTGCATGCGATTAATGAAATTCGATTTTAAGTAAGCTGAGAACTGATGCCCGGGGGTATGAAACGTTGGGGATATCCGGTGGAAAGGAAAACCCTCATCGCCGCAAAGGAAAATCCACCTCTCGGATGTCGAGTGCCATTCTATTAGCTCGATCTGGGCTTCGTACTCAATGTCTCCGTCCCTGATCGGGGTAAGTTGCAAAGGGGTCCGTCTAGCAATTAAGCTATCTGGATCAAGTATCTGATGTTCGACGTAGATTGACGCATCTTTGTAATCGGTGAGATACAGCGCAAAGATTTCCGATAACGGTTGAACCGAGTGCTCCGGGTTCAAAGAGCGAAAACCTTGATCCAGCTCTGTTATGCGTACCTGAACGCCTGTCGGTACTAAATCATCAACAGCTATTGGGTTGGAGACACGCACATCTGTTATGTTGTCTCTCAGTATTGAGATGGTAAATTGGTACTTCTTGCCGTCCTCAGCGCGGAAAACGCTTATCCAGTCGGCGGCACGTCCAAATGCCAGAGCTTTAAAACGCCCTTTGCCCTCTTTGCCGTGCAGTATCCTATCTTTGTCTCTGGATCGTCTTCCATTCGCTTTCCACGACCCTCCGAGCTTTGTAAATATTCCCTCGACTTCGTTGTGCCTAATTCCGTGGCCGTTGTCGGTGATCAAAATCGCTGATCTTGATATGTCAGTTTCTTCGAAGTTGATGTCCACACGAGTTGCATCCGCGTCCAAACCGTTCCAGATCAGTTCGGCTAACGCGGGAATTGGCTTTGCAGCTGAAAGTTTACGTAAATGGTCTTTCTCAACCGTGACATGGTAATGAACTTCGGACATGTGTCCCCCCTGAGCTTCCGCCATAGATATGACGTTTGCCTATCAAGTGAAAGAAATCAAGGTGAGATGAAGTACCCGGAAATGTTCGTAGAAAATTTGCTTACGCCACATCTGATATAAGAGAATTTCGCAATCCCCCCTGTACCCCTTCCTTTCCTTCTGCATGGCAGCACATTGCGCAGCCGGTAGAGCACTCAGGGCGTTTCGATAGGTGGAGGGCAGGCAGAACCAAAGGATACGAACGGCTTACCTGAGGGCTTCACGTGAGGGGCGGGGGTATGCACTGACGTTCAAACGAAAAAGGCCACAGTCTCGCTCACTGTGACCCTTTTCTTAACCCTCTAGCGTAAGGGGGTGCTTGGGCTGCAAAGCCTAGGCATCCCCACGGATACACCGCATTCACCCATCTGACAAGCAGTTACTGCCCCTTCGCTCGACCCTTCGGGTGTCTCAAAAGTAAACTTTATAGACAGGCATATTGACGTGTCTCAAAACAGTCTCTAAACGTATGTCTACAAACTCTCTTAGAGATACGGAGACGGATAAATGATCGTCGCTTATGCCCGTGTTAGTTCCATCGGACAGGATCACAGCACCCAGATTGAACGCCTCAAAGCCGCTGGGGCTGAGAAGATATACAGCGAGAAGCAATCGGGCTTGGACAAGGACAGGCCGAAACTGAAGGCGGCTCTTGAGTTCGTCCGTGAAGGGGACACGCTCATTATCACCAAGCTTGACCGTCTGGCGCGTTCAGCGGCACACCTTCACCAAATCTTAGAGATGCTCGACAAGAAGGGCGTTGGCTTTCGTGTGCTGGATGACGCGGCGCTGGATACTACCACACGAACCGGAAAGCTCATGTTCGGCATTCTCGCCTCAATGGCTGAGTTCGAGACGGCCTTGCGTAAGGAGCGGCAGCTTGAAGGGATAGCCAAGGCCAAGGCTCGGGGTGACACTGGAGGCCGCCCTAAGACTGTCGATGAGGCCGCTATACGGGTACTGAAAGCGGACGGCAAATCAGTCCGGGAGATCATGAAAGCAACCGGAGTGAGCCGTGCGGCGGTCTATAGGGCGCTTCAGGGTGCCTCTGGGTCACAAAATCCGTAGTTATTATTCTTTTTTTTCAGAGAGCAGTATTGAGCTAACTTACTGCTTTTATTACGCAAACGGATTTGTCACGGCTTGGTCACAACCTTCACAACAAAGCTCTACTGGGATAAGTCACTGATATAATTCGACTTAATTCGTCCCTCTACTGTCTAGTGCTCGTTTCAGTTCCATTGAAGTAGAGCCAATTTTTGTCACAAGCTTTCCCTTAAGTGATTGATAACGTTGACCTCAAAACGGATGTTTATTATTTTGCTTATACTGTAACACACTGAAATAATTGATAAAATTGCATTGACGTTTTTGTCCCCGTACACCATTTTCACCCCAGTTCCCGACCGCAAGGCAAGGGGATTGCGGGCCGAGAGGGCCGGGTTCTTTGACAACTGAATATTGAAATTGGGCCTAATCAAATCACCGACCCGACGCATGGATGTCAGCACGTCCGTGTCGCTGGGTTTATGTACAAATTCGAGCAAGAGAAAGGAGATCAATGAGACCATGCAAAGCCCACGGATGCGGCTTCTTTGCTAGAGGCTTCAGCACATATTGCGAAAACCATAAGCGCAACCTGTCGCGCCACGGGCATCCACGCCAGAAGGGCATCACAAAGGCAGACCTAAAGCCTTACGTCAAAGAGGTCCGAGCGTTCCTCGCGGACAACCACCCCGACAAATCTAAGGTCGTCCTTCAAGATGTCTGGGACAGGACCGTCAAGGAAGCCCAGCGGTTCCTAGACTTAGCCGAGAGAGGGCGACCTTTCGTCGGGTACGAAATGGAAGCGTACCAAGCCATTTTATCGCTGTCCCGGGAACAGGACGCGGAAACGATAGCCGTTACCTTGATCGCAATGGGCGTCTGGTACGAGGAAGACCCGCATTTCTGGAAGTATGACGAGGGTTTTCGCTTCCAATCAATCCGTATGCTGCTCCGTCTAAATCCCCGTGAAGCGTCTTGGCAGCGGCGCGATGGGAAAATGCTGCGGTCATCGTACCGGCAGATACCTCCAAGGGTCATGCAGTACCTCTGGGGCATCGTCCATTCAACCGGATTGATCGCTTACGGTGTCGGCATCGTCAAACACAAAGCAAAAGCCAAAGCGGCACTTCTTGAGAAACAGAGGCAGGAACGCGCGGCCTTCTTTGGCGAAACATCACTAGAGAAAGAGAGCTAGAAATGAACGAACAACACGCCGAAGGAATGTTCACCTCGGACGAACGCATGGTCCTTCGTAAGGGCGACCCACGGCTTATGCGTGAGGACCGGGAAAGGCGGTTCCGTAAGGGAGAGACTGAGTTGACGCTTTTCTCCGCTGCTGGGTTGCGGCGCGTTCTTCCGGGGCTGGGGACGCAAGAAAGTGAAGCGTTCGGCACCTTCGTGGACAGCCTGAGAGCCACCACGGCGCGGCTTTAACGTGAAGGGGTTATCGAATACAGCCTGCGTTAGCAACGTGCTCGGGGAGATATACGACGGGGCAGGGCAATGGCACACGGGCTTTCTGCCTTATGGGCAATTCGCGGGTCTTATCGGCACGACCACAGCGGACCTTATGCGGCGGCTCGTGCAACTAGGGATCGTGGAACACACGGGTGAACGCCATAGGCTAACCCGGATGGCAGTGCGGAAGCGTTTCGGCATGGTCATAAAGAAGCACAGGAAGGGTAAGCCAGACCTACGATTTGACGTGATCCTCCCGGAGGGAATGGTTCATGTTGTCACGAACCTTAAGGCGACGAACCTACCTGAGACCCCGATTGAGAAGATGAATAGGTCGGGAATGTCACAGAGAGATATTGCCTCTTGGCTCGGCAAATCACAGCAGTCAGTCAGTAAGCACCTCAGAAGCCTTCCGCCTAGACTGAAGAACTGGCCGGTGGTCGGGACGTGGGACGACTGTTCAGAAGCAGATAACGACAACAGGTCTGACAACCATTCCGCAACAGCCGCTTGACCTATAATCCTATAAAAAGCCCAGAAAAGCTGGGTTTAGCGACAACCATTCCGCTATATATAAGGTTAATCCTATGTGGGTCTCGCGCTGCTCGCCCTGTCCTTAGATCCAGCTTATTGAAGGTACTGATAAGGGAATTGATGCTCCGTACTCAAACGGAAATCAAATCTTATATGTCATACCTAAGGTGATCATCATGTATACGCCCAAGTTCATCTTGGAATTTATCATGAGATAACCTTAGATTTAGGGCATTAATGTTGGTCGCTTCGCTCCTTTGTATAAGGAGTATCGGTGAAGAGTCCTCACCTTTAGAGTAAATCTCTAGGTCCACCATTAAGATAACCTTAGGTATACACCTAACAATCAACCAGAAAGGATACGTGGCCATTCCACCCAACGACACAGCCATGCCTTTAATTAGGTACTATGATACCTTATACTCAATCCAGAGCTAACCATCTTACTTCCCTCTTGGAAGATGGTCAGGTCTACGACTAGGACGACTTAGCCCGGCAATCGGGTGTCCTTGAAGCTGAAATACAGCGGACATGTCGCCGCCTGCCTCGACCACAACAACAGCGCCCTCAGCGTGGAACGCATCATAGAGGCATTTGACTTCGCTGAGCGCCACAACCCGAGACACGGGCGAATTGTACTCTCACGACCTTTCAACGGGTCAGTAAAGGGTAGCTCTCAGGGCGCTCACCAACACGACAAGACAACTTACGGCTTCATGCGGTCAGGTATTCGCGCCTGAGCGTTCGGCCATTCTTACACATTGAAAGGAACTACATATGCATATCATCGCTAACGGACCACGTGACGGCACAGCAGCACTTGCTGAGGAAGCACGGAACGCCAAGACTACATCTGCGGAAGCGTTAGCCCGGTCAAGGGCCGCACAGCAGCCGCACCCGATTACCGAAGATTATTTAAACTTGTTCCATCACTCCGGGATGAGTACCCGTGAAGCTATCGCACTGGCCCAGACCGGGGGGCATCCATATTCCAGCCAGAATGTCCCTAGGGGCTTCGATACGGTAGTCGGCTATTTTTACGACCACTACGAATGGTATCCCGCAGCCTACGATGAGGAAAACGGCAACGCGATGCTGGATAAGGAAATTGTTGAATACGAAAGGTGGTGCGCAAAGTTTGCCCGTAAGCTCGGGCTGGAAACCCCCACAGTCGAAGCCCCGGCAGCACTTAAGGCGCACGGAATAATGACGCTGAAGGCTTACCCGGAGGCGCTGTTGGAAATTCGTCTTATCGAGATGCCGTGAGCATTTCCGATATGATCGAAAATTATCCCATATATATCAGTAACAAAGAGCACCTCGCCAGTGTCTCTGCCGGTCGTCATTATCTCATTGCAACGGACGGAGCTTGCAAAGGCAATCCCGGACGTGGCGGATGGGGTCTTGTTAAACAGCTTTGGGATGGGAAGCAGCTTCTCAGGCAGGCACCTAATGCGGGTCAGTCTCCCTATGTTACGACCACGAATGTACGCATGGAGATGATGGCAGCGCTCAAGGCCGTCGTAGGGATCACCGAAACGGACACCCCCGCCGTCATCCTGAGCGACAACGAAATGGTCATCAAAGGTATGACTGAGTGGATCACAGGATGGAAAACCAAGGGGTGGCGGGGATCAAAGGGACCGTTAGCCAATGTCGATCTATGGCAACAGCTTGACGCCGCTTGCGTAGGAAAGGTCATTCATTGGTTTTGGGTGAAAGGCCACGCCGGTCATGACCTCAACGAGATTGCCGACACCTTAGCAAGTAACGCCGCGCTTGGAAAATATCCAAAAGGGCGCAAGACAATTCAGATTATGAACCCAGAATTGTTTATCAACCGCACACACGTCTATGCTGACTGTCAGACATCCATATCAACGACCTCGCTCTGATGATACATGCGCTCGAGCTGATTATGGCGGATACGAAATTGGCTCCGCCGTTTCAGTCCAGTTTGAGGCTCAATTTTTAAGGCCGGATCGTAATACACTGTGCCATCAGCGACAGCCTTGAGGAAAAGCGCTAAGTCGGTTTGCTCACACAACAGGATGCGCGGACCGTAGCGGTATTCCGGCGGAGGTGTTCTGAACAGGGACGGCACATAAGCTGCCTGTGCGTGCTTGCGGCTCCAGTGCTCGATAATACCGGGAAACTTCCATAGTGCGGCTACCTCGTCGCGCCTGTCGAGAAGCGCAATTCCGCCGTCCATATCCGTGATCTTATCTGTTGCCATATCATAGCCAGTCATACGTAGTTGAAGCCCGGTACCCGCGTGGAAGGGCTTGGTACTGGCGTAGATGCCGCCAAAATTGATACGGCCAGTCTTGCCACTTTTGTCGGGGTAGCCGAAGCGACGCACGAAGGCTTCGGCACCGTTGTCACGGTAAAAGCCGCCAGTTGGCTCTGGCGTCATCAGCGTGACCACGCTCGTCGGCCTATAGCCCTTAAAGTCCCTAACTCCATACTGCTTGATTTCCCAACCGAGGTAGTCTGGTTCCGCATAGCTATTTGGCGTGATACCTAGCTCGGCCTCGAGAGTGTAACCACCGCCATTCCGAGCGGCGTAAAGCTGCTTGACTCCATGTCGGTCGAGCTTTTGCGATGGAATCCAATGCTTGCGATAAATCGCCTCTAGGGTTTCCAGCAGGCGCTCTTTCGTACTGCCGGCGGCTGGCTCGGATGGTATTTCCAAGAACACCCCGACCGGCTCAAGGTTGCGGAGTGCCTCAAAGGCGCGGGCAATGGGACTGCCGGCTGGTACGGCGTAGCCAAGCACCGTGCCGTCTCGCGTAATTCCGAGGAATAGCACGCGACCCTCATCACGAACCCTCATTACGTCGCCGGGCGCTTGGCGTGCATCTTTCAGCTTGGCCCCCTTGAGGAAGCCCGACATGCGCACTTCGGGATACTTTGGATAAAGAATCAGCTGGGCGTTGGGAGCGGGGTAGCGCCCGCCCTCGTCAATCCACAAGAAGCGAACGGAGGCCTTCGCACGATCGCGAACACTGCCGGCTACCTCTGCGTCATCAGTGCGCACCTCGCCGTGCGGAATGACATTCAAGGCGGAAAAGTCACCACCTAGGTAAATCTGGTTCTTGGAGTTGTCATTCGGGGCCAGTTTTTTGGCGTAGATGCGTACGGCTCCGTCTTGGCGCATCACGCCGACAAGGGCCTCCAGTGTTTCAATCATTCTTTATTCCCCCGATTTCAACCTCCGGTGCCTCCCCCCGGAGCCAGCCGGCAAGAGTGCCCACAACTTCACCCTCTGTTCGGCGGGTTTTACCCTTCAGGGCACACTCCCAGACGGTACCAACGCGCCAGCCGTTGTGGAGCAAGGCCATGATTGTCTTATGATCACGTTCGACATTTCCCTGTATTTTTGCCTGCCAGAACTCAGATCGGGACACAGGCAGACGGAACAAGTGACAATTGTGACCGTGCCAAAAACAGCCATGCACTAACACAACTGCTCTGTGTTTCGGGAAAACCATATCCGGCTTTCCGGGCAGCTTGGCGTCATGCAACCGGTATCGAAAGCCTTCAGCATGAAGGGCGCGACGTACTTGCAATTCGGGCTTCGTGTTCTTTCCACGAATTCCTGCCATCATCTTGCTGCGAACGTCGGGAGGCACGATGTCAACCATGCGCGACGGCTTTTTGAGGTTTCTCGCCATTGGAAGGGGAAAAGCCAATTTCTTTGGCAATTCCGGGCAACCAAGGACTCATCGCCTCTGCAATGGCTTCGACCACCGGCACCACTACGGCATTGCCAAACTGCTTGTAGGCTTGCATGTCGGATACCGGGATTTCCCAAGTTCGATTGCCGCGCTCAAAACCCATCAGGCGAGCGCACTCCTTTGGTGTCAGTCTGCGCGGACGCTTCCCCCTACCTTGGTCCACTAGGATTTCGGAACCGTCCTTATAGTAACGAGCAGAGAGGGTACGTGCGACATCGCCCGGACCGAACAACCCGAACCCAAACCCGTTACCCTTTGCCTCGTGCTTCTTCTTGTAGGCTTGGAGATAATCCCACAGCTTTGGGGTAAGGGTGTATTTTTCGGCAACACCAGCGTCCAAGATAGACCCGAGCGTGGGCGCTGGTCCTTCGGGCACCGCCACACTGTCAAAAGAAAATTGGGTTTTGTGATCCAGAAACCCTGCAATAAAGATGCGTTCTCGGCCTTGGGGAACCCATGGGCGGGCGCTGACAATCCGTGTGACAACCTTATAGCCTAGTTCGTTTTCCAGCACGTTCATGATTGTTTCAAACGTCCTGCCCTTGTCGTGGCGTTGGAGATTCTTCACGTTCTCCAAGAGGAATGCTTTTGGCCTGTGGAAGCGAATAATTTGAGCTACGTCGAAAAATAGCGTACCCTGAGTAGCATCAAGGAAGCCGTGCGGTCGACCAAGGGCATTTTTCTTTGATACACCCGCAATAGAAAATGGCTGGCACGGAAAGCCTGCCAGCAACACATCATGCGCTGGAATACGAGCTAAAGCCGCATCGTCTTTGGTGTACTCGCGAATGTCGCCCGCGAAGACGTGTTCTTCTTCTTCAGGGAAATTCTTCCGGTAGGTTTCGGCAGCGTATTTGTCCCATTCACTTGTGAAAACGCACTTGCCGCCAATGTTCTCAAATCCTACACGCAGCCCGCCTATACCAGCGAACAGGTCTACGAAGCGGAACCGAGCGGACCGTTCTGGTGGTCGATGATTGTTTGCCATAAGCCGGAGCTTATCCAGTGCGAGGAGGGAAGGGGAGCACTCGCCATTCTCGTGACGATAGGCTGAACGCAATGACACCTTTATAGCTTTAGCCGCTTCTTCGACGGTTAGGCCGGCTTGTTCCCTGAGCTGCGCGAACTCGCTCTTGTTGTCGTGTAGGGTCACTGCCCGAATCTCCACTGTGTCATTTTTTGCCATTTTGGCACAACTAGACTCAGGCTACAAATAATCCGTTCTTTATTTGTTCACGATAGAAATTGGTTTCACACAGATTGTTGTACTCGTGCCGACGCTGCTTGCTGTAGTTTCATATTTGAAAGAATCTCCCAAATACCCATTGCGTGTAAAAATTCAACATAAGGCAGTTCACCTATAACCGGCACTTCGGGGCAAGTCTCGAATGTCTCTCTGGGTGACCCGACGACTGGCGGGATTGATGACGCCTACAATGCTGGGCTGTCGCTGTCCCGGCTGCTTCGGGAGGGTGAATGCTCACAGGAGGAAGCGCGGGCAATCTTGCGTATCCTCCCGTTCGGTAACTCACTCCCCGCTGTCACGTTCTCTAATGCTATCATCGGCGATTTGCCAAAACATGGGCCAAGAGTGGCACGATAGCGGAAATATTAGGGTCCCCGTAGGTTAACGCTTACGGGAGCCTTTTGCGTTCGACTTCGAGATTAGCTTAGCGCATTTTGTTAAAGCTTTACTTGAACTTGATTTTGCAGTACACAAAAGGCACCCCTAGCAGTACACACGGCTAGGATAGCAAGTTCGCCAAGGAAGCCATAAGGCTTTGAAAATGAAAGAGAATACTGGCATCTGAATACGGTTTGATTTTCTGTATTCAGTCCGGCCCGGGGAGCCACTTCAATTGCTGAAGTTGCTTAATATCTCAATCACTTGCACAAAACTAGTCAAGCATTGCATTAGCAATGGACTGTGACTGAACGGCGTTTTACCCGTTTCAGTTCAGGCAAATTTCTCCATCTTTAAATCGTCACGTGCAGAGCGCGAATCACTTCGCCGCAGTGGCACATTGGGCCGCAGAACCGTCATTGAATGCTGATGGCTTCAGGCAGGCGCAGGAGAGCGTTCAGTCGATTTTTCCGCAATCCCCAGTCCAGAGATGAATCACGAGCCAGCGGGCTGCGCTGGAGCCGCAGGGTGCCGTTGTGCGGAGAAGAGCAGGTCCGGTTTGAGATCCCCCATCCCGACATAGGGATTTGCGTGGTTTGCCAATATCCAAAGACTGATCGTGGCTGTGAGCACGTAGAGGATCAGGGCACGCCGCCCGGCAAGCGGTCGGTCGGCATGGACCGAAGCAATCGTGATGGCTGTCAGCAGGGTCAGGAAAAGGACGAGATACCACTTGGATTCGTCGATCGACGCGCTCGCCACCGCCAATCGCTCATTACGGGCATCCTGAAGTTCGTCAAAATCATTGACGAGTTGCGAGACAATCGGACCGGGCAGGCCCGAAAGCGCAATCTTTTGGACCATGGCGCGAATCTCCAGAATCGCGTGATCCACTTCCAATGTCGAAGCCGTGTTGTTCCGTCGTCCCCATTCATCGTCGACCACGATGGTGCGATAGTTGAGCACCGCAGTCTTTAGTTCCTCATCGTTGAGAACCAAGGGGTTAGCTGTATCCAGCAATCGGTGGATGGCAGAGCGCTCCTTGCTCACCGAAAAATCGGCGCGAGAATTGAGCGACCATGCGTCGGCAGCGACAAAGCCAATGGAAAGCGCCCATGCGGTTGCAATCGTTCCGAGAAAGGCTGGTGCAGGTATGGAAAAAATATCGTGTTTGGCGTGCACATTGAGATATCGTAGCGCGCAATAGCCTATAGCGAATAGTATAAGAGCAAAAGCTATGAAAAACAAAAAGACGGCATAGGTGGGAAATTCTAGAAACGTCGCGAGCATTGTTTATGTCTCCACCTAACCCCTGAATAGTGGGGGGCAATAATAACTGCTCGTCCGGCTCTGGCAATCGAGAGCGCAAACAATAAACAGAAAGGTCGGCCCGTAAACAACGCCGACGCGGAACCTCCGGGGAGGGAGTTTTGATGATTTATCCTGTGCATGACAGTCATGGTAATCGCATCGGCACCATCATGCCTGAAGACAGCGAAAACCCCGAGGAACGCTGGATCGCCTACGCGCTGCACAATCAGCGAATGGCCTTCGGCAGCTGGCAGGCAGCACGGGACTGGATTGAAAGAAAAGCCGCAGATGAGGGCGCGCGATAAGCCACTTCCGAAAGATGTTCCGCGTGCTTCTTTTCGGTTAACCTAATTTAGCGGTTTCATGTGCATTTAAAACTGACATAGCTATACTTTTTTTGAAAAGGAACTGTCACGCTTGGGAGAATATTGATGCTACGGATTGCAGCTGTTGGTCTTGCTTCGCTTTTTCTTTGTCTGCCTGCGACGGCGGCCTCTAAAAAATGCGCCAATGCGCAAGATCAGGCCACGATGACCCAATGCGCTGGCGATGATTTTTCTGCTGCCGACAAGAAGCTCAACGGCAACTTCAGGGAAATCCAGAAGCGTCTTGCCGATGACGCAGATGGAAAGGCGCGGTTTGTCAAAGCCCAGCGCGCATGGATTGCATTCAGAGATGCCGAATGCGGTTTCAATGCGGGCAATTCTTCCGGTGGCAGCATCTATCCGATGCTTGTTGCCAGCTGCAAAACCGACCTGACCGAGCAGCGCAATAAGCAACTGCGGACTTATCTAAGCTGCGAAGAGGGTGATCTCAGTTGTCCGGTTCCGGCTAATTGATTCTTTGCTTCCGAATCGCAGCGCCATATTTCGGGCTGCAACGGGGCGCAAACTCCCGATCGGAAGAACAGGCGGAACTATAAACGATCATATGCCTGTCTTCCGAACCAAGGAGGATATGCCGTGAAAACGATGCTTCTAGCGATCGGATTGGTCGCGCTATCGACGGCTGGCGCGTTTGCAGCCGAACCTGCCAAGATGATGGATAGCCAGTCCGGCAAAATACTGACCACGCCGAAGGGCATGACGCTCTATACGTTTGACAAGGACGAAGGCGGTAAATCGTCCTGCGATGCCAAATGCCTGAAGATGTGGCCTGCATTTCATGCCGACAAAGGCGCAAAATCGGACGGCGACTTTTCTGTCGTCAAAGCCACGGACGGCAAGGATATGTGGGCTTACAAGGGAATGCCGCTTTATCGTTACCACGACGACATGAAGATGGGTGACGTTAAAGGCGACGGCAAGGGCGGCGTCTGGCACGTCGTCAAATGAAAGAGGGCGCTACGGCGCCCTTTTCGCTTCTAATCGTCATGAAATCATCCGCGTATGGTGACGGCGTAAAGCAAAGCCAGAAAATTGACGAGCATGAAGCCTGTTCCCATATAGGGCAAGGCCTTTGCAAAAAAGAACTGCAGCTTGGCCATAAATCATCTCCGCAATTGAACGATTGCGGCACTCTACGAGCCATTTCAATCCAGGATTCGGCAGCGAGGTTTCCAGCTGTTGCAATTTGTAACGTCAGATTGCCGACGAGGGATCAATTTCCGGTCGGCGCTGTCGCGCCGGAAACACCCTTGTCGGGAACCGGCGGTTTGTTACCGTCCGGATTGGTCACCATGGTCAAAGCCGCTAATGCCAGCAGAATGGGGGCGGCCAGCATGGCCACGCGCAAAACGAAGCAAGCCGCGTGCTTCACTCGTCTCCATGTCGGCGCTTGTCTCATGGCCTTATTGTTGCACAGCCTGTCCTTTCCAATGCGTTAACAGATCGTAATGTTCTAAAATTCCCCAATCACACTGGCCGCAGGCGTTCATTCGTAGGCCAAGAGAAAACACCAAGGATTTTTTACACAAAGGGCTCGAATCGCTTGACGAAGTGGGCAGGGATCAATATTGGAACTGCGCAGAGCCGAACCAATTGATTTGGAAACGCTCTCAGGAAGGCCTCGTGGCGGAGTGGTTACGCAGAGGACTGCAAATCCTTGCACCCCGGTTCGATTCCGGGCGAGGCCTCCATCTCTTTCTCAAAATCACTGTAAGCGGTTGATATCCAAGGTTTTATTTTCTTGGGTGTGGCAATCTATTCACACGGTGTTCTGCCGCACTTTGATCGGGTGTGGCAAACCATGCCGTCTTTTGGCTCTCAGCCTCCGCAATATGTTCGCCCCGGCTTAGTAACTGACTGAAATTTCAATACTGTGGAGGGCGTCTAGATGCCGAAATACGGCATGTGCCGTATATCATCGAGGCCAAATCTGGCGTTTTCTAAACGCCGGATTGTGCGTCAACGCCCGCATGATCTCATCGTATATCGGCGTCAGCTGGCGGGGCCAGCAAAGGAGGAACGATGAAGACCATAGCTTTGTTAGCCGTTGGTGCATTCATGATGGCAGGAACTGCATTTGCGACCGCGCCAACGAACGGAAACCTGGATACCCAGACGGTAAAGTCCGATAAATCTACCGGGGTCATTGTCGCGGGCGGCAAGAACAGGAGCGGATTTACGACCAGTTCGGGATCGGGTTTCAGCGGTGGACGGACCATTTTCGGCGGTTGAATGATTTGCCCCGTTTAGGCGGGGCAGACGCTCACATGTGCTCTCCCGCAAGAGAGTTCTGCCTTAATGCTTATGCCTGCAGATAGTGTATCAAAACGAAATCCGGCGTTCGCAGTACAAACGGCTCTTTGAACGGCCACGGCACCAATGTGTCAGGTGACGTCATCCTGGGCTATGATGCCGCCTTCGCCTTCGAGGATCGCTATGCGTTTGGCTTCGGAGGCGGTGAATTTCAAGCGAACGCCAACTCCGCGTTCATCTTCCGGGATAAAAACTGCGCCGAGATCTTCCAACGCGCTTTGTAGCTGATTGATCGTTTCAGCGGACGGCTTGTCGATCTTCCGCTCAAAATCTTCGATAACCGATGCATCCACCTTGGATAGTTTGGCGAGGTTATCGCGTGAAATCTCAACGAGCGCGCGGCCTGCTCGACACAATGGGCCTGTCAGCATTTTTAACCTCCATGTTTTAGCTGCGGGAATTGAACCGTGAGTCTAAAGCGGAAACAAGTCGGATAACGCGGTGAATTCCCGTCAGGCCGCCAATCACTCAGTCGTGGTCGTCATGATCGCGGTCGGATGGTGTCTGCGTGCGGGCGAGATTACCTTTTGAGAAAGTATAGCCGGTCTCAACTGCATTCAGCCCGAACTTGTTGCGCAGGCGATCAATCGCGGTTTCGGCGACAGCACGCTTTGTGGCCTGCGTATCGACCAGATCTGGCGGGTCAGCCCGGTCGCTTGAGGATAGCTCGCCGACACCGATTCCAAGCAGCCGGAATTTGGTGCCATCCAGCTCCTTTTCCAGAAGCTGCAATCCATGCCGGAAAATGCGGTCAGCCAGCTGGGTCGGGTCCGAAAGCTGGCGATTGCGGGTGCGTAGCTTGAAGTCCTGCGTCTTGAGCTTGAGGACGACAGTGCGCCCGGCAATTTCGCCTGCTTTGAGCCGTCGCGATACTTTTTCTGCAAGCGCACGCAAAACAGGAACCAGATCGGCCGCAGTGGAAAGATCGGTGCTGAAGGTCGTTTCCGCCGAAACGCTTTTCATATCATGTTCCGGCTCTACCCGTCGGCTGTCCTGCCCCCGCGACAGGCGATAGAGACGCTGGCCCATGGTGCCATAGGCCTTCATCAGCCCGCCTTCATCCATCGTCTGGAGCTGGCCTATGCTGCGGATGCCGTCGCTTTGCAGCTTGGCCGCAAATGCTTTGCCGACGCCCCAGATCATGCTCACCGGCTTATCGCGCAGAAAATCGAGCGCCTCGGCTTCTCCAATAACGGAAAACCCGCGCGGCTTTTCCAGATCGGAGGCCACCTTGGCGAGATATTTGCAATAGGACAGGCCGATGGATGCGCTGATTCCAATCTCGCTTTCCACGCGCTTGGAAAAGCGTGCGAGAACCACGGCGGGCGGCGCCTTGTGCAGCCGTTCTGTACCGCTGAGATCGAGAAACGCTTCGTCAATGGAAAGCGGCTCAACCAATGGGGTGAGATCACGCATCAGCTGGCGCACTTCGCGCCCCACGCGGGCATATTTCTCCATATTAGGCTTGATAACGACCGCCTCGGGACAGGCTTCCAGCGCCTTGAACATCGGCATCGCCGAACGCACACCATGAATACGGGCGAGGTAACACGCTGTCGAAACGACGCCGCGCTTGCCGCCGCCGATGATGAGCGGCTTGTCGCGCAATTCAGGATTATCGCGCTTTTCAACAGAAGCGTAGAAGGCGTCGCAATCGATATGCGCCAGCGTCAGCTTGTACAATTCCGGATGTCGCACCAGGCGCGGGCTGCCGCAGGAATAACACCGGCGCACCGAAGCACTCTTCTGTAGCGACAGGCAGTCGCGACATAAGCCTTGCTCCGAACTGTTTCCGGCGAAATTCTCAACCATCGTCCACATGCGCAGCTTCGTCGTCTGGCCCAGCTTCGACTCGATGAAGCCTGCTCAAACGAACATAAAAGGAACATGCTTTGTATATCACCAATCCCGCGCCACGCCACTGGCAGAGGCGCGCGCAACCGTCATGCTCTTGACATTGGCAGCGATATCACCAAGTTTAGTGTTATGAACAACCGTTTCGCCGCCATACTCCATCGGGTTCAACCGATCGCGGGATAAAGGCCCTCGAGTCCTGCCTAGCGCAGAAGGACTCCGGGGGATGGTTCGTCGCTTGCCTCAAGCGAATTCGACAAGCGCTTTCATGAAAACATCCCAATAATCCGCTTCGAGCCATCATGCTCGGAGATATTTATCTTTTATAACAGTGAGCTATCGCCATGAGCGTCAAGAATCGCAAGAAGCCCAATATTGTCGTCAGCGACGTCGACTACGAGCGCCTGATGGGGCTGGCCAACAGCGTCGCCGAGCAGCACGAGGAAATCGCCGACGAGCTGATGGCCGAACTTGACCGCGCCAAGGTCGTGCCTGCCAAGCGGCTGCCGCAAAATGTGGTGCATATGGGTTCGGTGGTCGAATTCCGTTCCAATGACGGACATGAGCGCCGCGTGACGCTGGTTTATCCGGGCGAGGCGGACATTGCACAGGGCAAGGTTTCGATTCTGACCCCGATTGGCACGGCATTGATCGGGCTTGCACCCGGCCAGTCGATTTCATGGACTGCACGCGACGGGCGGGCGCATGAGCTGAACGTTCTCAATGTGTCCGCGGCGGAAGAGGTCGTCACCGGGCCGAGCGCAGCCTGATTTCAGCGCAAAAACAGGGCGGTGTCGGTCGAATCAGTCGGCGCCGCTTTGCAAATGCTGGCCCGCACCGCCGGGCAAGAAAGACGCCGCTTTCTGGATGATAGCCGGGTCACGCCCGGTTTCTTCGCAAAAGCGCATCAGCGTTGGCTCGTGGCTTAAGAAAAACTGCAGCACACCGGCCAGAAAGCCCGGCTCACGCGCTGCCTGACGGATGGACGAGGCTTCGATGCCCGTCAGCGCCAGAAAGCGCGGGAGTAAATCCTTGTCCTGCGCAAGCCAGGCCAAAGCTTCAATGGCGAGACCCTGCGCTTCTGTTTCGTTCATAAGCGTTTTCATCGTCACCTCCATTTCAGCCGATCCATGCAGCCGCCACGCGGGCCTGCAATTGTTTTCATATAAGATGCAGGTCCTTGTAGCGACAACGGAATTATTTGCCTTTCGTCAATGAAATGAGGTTAAATCATAGAGTGGACCGAGGGGAATGTCGGTGCACACACTGTTTGGTGTCAGCCAATGCCAGTAGATGAATGAATAATCGGGCCGGGCAGTTGCCCCAGGGAAGTTTCGATGACGAAAAGCGTAATGATCGTCGAAGACAACGAATTGAATATGAAGTTGTTTCGCGATCTTATCGAAGCCAGCGGATACGAAACGATCCGGACACGAAACGGTCTAGAGGCGCTTGATCTCGCACGCGAACACCGGCCAGATCTCATTCTCATGGATATTCAGCTTCCGGAAGTCTCAGGTCTGGAAGTGACCAAGTGGCTGAAAGACGATGAAGAACTGCGCCATATTCCGGTGATCGCGGTCACGGCTTTCGCCATGAAAGGCGACGAGGAACGCATCCGGCAGGGCGGATGCGAGGCCTATATATCCAAGCCAATTTCTGTTCCAAGATTTATAGAAACGATAAAGTCTTATCTGGGCGACGCTTAGGCTCGACCAGGCGAGGGGGATCATGACTGCCAGAATTCTCGTCGTCGATGATGTGGCTTCCAATGTGAAGCTTCTGGAGGCAAGGCTGCTTGCTGAGTATTACGAAGTTGTCAGCGCTTATAACGGATCAGATGCTTTCGAAATCTGCTTAGGCGGGCAGATTGACGTTGTCCTGCTGGATGTTCTCATGCCGGGCATGGATGGCTTCGAAGTTTGCCGCAAGCTGAAGGACGACCCGCGCACCTCCAATATTCCTGTGGTCATGGTGACGTCGCTTGACCGCCCGGAAGACAAGATTCGTGGGTTGGAGGCGGGTGCAGATGATTTTCTCTCCAAGCCGGTCAATGATCTCCATCTGATGTCGCGCGTGAAAAGCCTCGCCCGCCTGAAGCTGGTCTCGGACGAACTGTTCCAGCGCAGCAACAGCGTGGCCGATGCCGAGGTGGAGGCGCTGCTTTCAGCCAAGGTTTCTGGTTCCGGTCCGAACTTGCAGGATGCCGCCCGCATCCTCGTTGTGGACGAGGATGAAACGGCGGCAGCACGGCTGCGCGTTATTTTGGGCGAAACCTATCGGGTCGATATCGCCACAGACGCCAATGCTGCTCTCATCAAGGCCATCGAGGCGGATTATGACAGCATCGTCGTTTCGGCGGCTTTCACCTATTACGACCCGCTGCGCCTCTGCTCCCAATTGCGCACCATCGAGCGTACCCGACTGGTGCCGATCATCCTGATTGTGCGGGAAGACGAAGGCGCGCTTGTTGTTCGCGCGCTGGAGCTTGGCGTTAACGATTATCTGATGCGCCCGCTGGAAAAGCTGGAACTTTTTGCGCGGCTGCGCACGCAGATCAAGCGCAAGTGCTACAATGATCTGCTGCGGCAGAGCCTGAACCGCTCGATCACCATGGCGGTAACGGACGATCTCACGGGGCTGCACAACCGCCGCTATCTCGATACGCATATGCCGGTGCTCTATAGCCGCGCCACGGGCCGGGAGCGCCCGCTGACGGTCATCATGATCGACTTCGACTATTTCAAGCGCGTCAACGACCAGTACGGGCATGATGCTGGCGACGATGTCCTGCGCGAATTCGCATCGCGCCTGCGCAAGAATATCCGCGGTATGGACCTGATGTGTCGCTATGGTGGCGAGGAGTTCATCGTCGTGCTGCCGGATACGGATTTGCAGGCTGGTGCAGCCGTTGCAGAGCGTATCCGCACCTCTGTGGAGGCAGTGCCTTTCTCGGTCGCTAGCGGGCGCCACAAGGTCAATATGACGATCAGTGTCGGTCTGGCTGGCTTGCGCCTGATCGGCGACAGCGTGGAAGCGCTGTTCGACAGAACTGATGCTGCGCTTTATCTTGCCAAGAAGAATGGTCGGAATCGCGTTGTCGCTTCGGCTGCCTGAATGTTTTGATAAACAGCAGATCAAAAACAAAAAGCCGTCTCGTGAGAGACGGCTTTTTTGATTCCGGTCACCGCATGGGCAACGCGGGAAACGAATTACTTGATCTTCGTTTCCTTGAACTCGACGTGCTTGCGCGCAATCGGGTCGTACTTGGTCTTTGTCATCTTTTCCGTCATCGTGCGGCTGTTCTTCTTCGTAACGTAGAAGAAGCCGGTGTCAGCGGTCGACAAAAGCTTGATCTTGATCGTCGTAGCCTTGGCCATATCGAAATACCTGCTCTTTAACTTTGCCGGAGCATCACCTTTTCGGAAACCGGACCCGCTTATCGGGCTCCCATTCTCCGGGGTCATACTCTATGGATGGTAACCGCCAGCGATTCCGGCAATTCACCCGGCAGCGGAAATTCGCCGCATAACTACGGATTGGGGCCGAAAAGTCAAGTCCGCTTCTTTCTGAAAAGCAGTCTTCCTGCTGCAAAGATCGCATATGCGGCAAAAAATACCCCAAGCGTCCACGAAAAACCTGCCGGGCCGAAAGCATCCATGCCGACACCCACGGCCTGCGGGCCTGCCAGCATGCCAATTGCATAGCAGAACACGAAGGCGGCATTGGCCGACGCCAGTTCGCGGCCTGTGAGTTCGGAACCAAGATGCGCAAGACCGACCGTGTAGAGACCAGCCACCACGCCACCCCACAGGAACAGCACGCCCGCCATCAGATACCAGTGTTGCATCAGATAGGGCAGCGCGATCATGCCGATGAGGCCTGTGACTGCGCAGAACAGCAGAAGCTTGCGGCGGTCGGGAATCTTGTCGCTGATGATGCCAAGCGGAATTTGCAGCAGCACATTGCCGAGACCGATCATCGTCAGCAACAACGCAGCATCCGCTTCCGGATAGCCAATGCGCGCGCCAAAGACCGGGAAAAGCGCGAAGCCGCCTGTTTCCACGGCACCAAAGACGAAGACCGCCATGGTCGCGGTTGGCACGGCGAAGATAAACGGCAGGAAGGGAACATGTTCACCTTCCTCGAAATCCGGGCTGTCGCGCCAGGCAATTGTCACCGGGATGAGCGCAATCATGATGATTGCGAATCCAACGAAGAATGGTAGGCCACCGGCGCTGCCGATCTTTGAGAAAAGCCATGGTCCGAGCGCGAAACCGAGCGAGAGCGACGTGGAATAGATCCCAAGCACCAGTCCGCGTTTTTCAGGTGGTGCTGATGCATTGATCCAATATTCTGACAGGACGAACAGCACCGTCAGCGCGAAATGCAGCACGATGCGCAACGCGAACCATGCCCAGAGCGGCTGGAAAAAATGAAAGCCGAGGAAGGCAATACCGCCGATGACGAGCATCAGAAAGATGGCTCTGACCACGCCGAGCTTCGCCGCAATCGGAGCGGCGAGGGGGGCGGCGGCAATCGAGGCAAGCCCGGCAACAGCGGTATTGGCGCCGATAAGGCTTGCCGAATGACCGCGGGCTTCCAGCAGCACGCTCAAAAGCGGAATGCCCAGCCCGATAGCTGCACCCACTGCGCTGATGGTCGCAATGGCCGCAGCAAGCGAACGCCAGTGCATCTGGCCTTCCTGCGGAAGAGCGCCGTTCACGCCTTCCGTGCTTGTTTTGGCAGAAGCACGGTCGGTTGCTGGAATTTCTGTATTCATCAGGTCAGATCACTTCACGGACAAAGCGGCCGTGCCGCACACGGTATTGCACCACCGGAAGGGCGGCAGGCAAATCAAGGCGTGTTTCAGCCAGTAGATTTTGTGCTTCCTCCAGGATGATCTGGGTAATGCGAGCGAGATCGAGTTTGCCCACATCATCGATCGATACCCAGTCGAGATTTTCCAGCTCGCCGCTCGGTGCGAGCTTTTGTTTGCCGAATTCCGGCAGGCTGTCGCAAAATGCGATGAAGAAGCGTGTATCGAATCGACGGACATGTTCCGGCGGGGTCACGGCACGCGCAAAATAGCGCAGGCTGGACAAAGCGGGCAGAGCACCCTGACCGAGAAAGGCCCGCCAGTCCTGATGATTAGCCGGGAGGCCAAACGGCGGTTCGGCGGAAGACTCGGCGTTGACCGGATGCGCTACACGCAGCCCGGTTTCCTCGAATGTTTCGCGGATGGCGCAGAGGCCAAGCGCGCGGGCGCGACGCATCGACGGGCGGGAACCCATGCCATTCAGAAGTTTCAAGGTGTCGTCGTGGCTGAGTTCGCTCGAAGCTGAAATCGCGCCGTCAATTGAATCGGCACGTCCGCCTGGAAACACGAATTTTCCCGGCATGAAGGCAAGGCTGTGATGGCGCTTGCCCATCAGCACGCGGGGCTTGCCGGATGAACGGTCGATCAAAAGCAGTGAGGCTGCGTCGCGCGGGCGCAGCACCTTCTTCTTCTGTTCAGCCAAGGGCGTGGAAACTGTCACGGTCATGATAGCCGGATCAGGTCACGTCGCCGTAGTCGCCTTCGCCCTTGCCCCCGAAACCATGCATGTAAAGCGCCCATTGCAGGCCGATGGTTGCCCCTTTGAGCGGCTGGAGCAGCATGAGCGACAAAATGACCGTCAGCGGTCCCCAGATCGCCATATGCGCCCACAGCGAAAGGTTGGTCGTGGCTTCCACGCCCATGAAAGCGCCGACCACGATGTGACCGACAACCAGAATCGTCAGATAGGCCGGAAGGTCATCAGCACGCTGTTCGGTATAATCCTCGTTACAGACGGAACATTTGGCGACCGGCTTGACGAAAGCGCGGAAAAGCTTGCCTTCGCCGCAATGCGGACAGCGGCAGCGGAAACCGCGCCACATGGCCTCGCCAAGCGGGCGCTTGGGATGGGCTTTTCTGCTGGTTTCGCCACCGAAAACCTGAATGTTCTGCGCGGAATTGGCCTCAAGCGTGCTCATTACCGACCTCTCTTCTTGTGACGCGGGATGCCCGAAGGCTTGCCCTTTCGTCCGCGCATCGTCCGGGTTGCCTTGTGATGCGAGCGCGTCGACATCGGCAGGGGATGCGGTTCCGATACCATCTCAAAACGAAGCGCGCCCGCAACGGGGAGCGCCTCAACCAGCCTGACCGTGACAGTATCACCGAGGCGGAAGCCTTTTCCGCTTCTTTCTCCGGCAATCGCATGGTTGGCTTCGTCATATAAATAGTATTCATGACCCAAAGTTGAAATGGGCACCAGTCCATCCGCGCCATATGTCGCAAGGTTCACGAAAAGACCGGCCCGGGTAACACCCGTCACGCGACCTTCATACTCGTCACCGAGATGTGAAGCGAGGAAATGCGCGATCAAACGATCCACGGTTTCACGCTCTGCCAGCATGGCGCGGCGCTCGGTTGAGGAAATCAGCGCGGAGATTTCCTCAAGGCGCGCTTCCTCATCGGTCGTTATTCCGTCCTTGCCAAGCCTCAGCGCCTTGATCAGCGCGCGATGCACGATCAGATCGGCATAACGGCGGATTGGTGAGGTGAAATGCGCATAGCGGCGCAGATGCAGCCCGAAATGCCCGATATTGTCAGGGCTGTATATGGCCTGGCTCTGCGTGCGCAGCACGACCTGATTGACCAGTTCCTGATGATCGGTGTCCTCGACAGCCACCAGAATACGGTTGAACTGCGATGGTTGCAGCGGCCCGCCCTTGGCGAGATTGAGGTCGAGCGTGCGCAGAAATTCGCGCAGGCTTTCCTGCTTGGCAAGCGCCGGCTCGTCGTGGATGCGGAAGATCAATGGCTGACGATGATCTTCCAGTGTTTCAGCTGCCGCGACATTGGCCTGAATCATGAACTCTTCGATGAGTTTGTGCGCATCGAGACGTTCCGGCACGATCACCTTGTCCACCTTGCCATCCGGCGTCAGCAGGATTTTCTTTTCAGGGAGATCGAGTTCCAGCGGCTCGCGGGCGTCCCGCCCGCGCTTCAACACCGCATAAGCTGCCCAAAGCGGCTTCAGCACACTATCGAGGATCGGTGCCGTCTTGTCATCTGTCGCGCCGTCAATGGCGGCTTGAGCCTGACCATAGGCAAGCTTGGCGGCAGAGCGCATCATGATGCGGTGAAACTTGTGCGATTTCTTTCTGCCGTCAGCGGCAAAGACCATCCGCACAGCCAAGGCCGGGCGGTCTTCCAGCTCGCGCAGCGAACAGAGATTGTTCGATATGCGCTCCGGCAGCATCGGCACAACCCGGTCCGGGAAATAGACGGAATTGCCGCGCTTCAAAGCTTCCCGGTCCAGCGCCGAACCGGGGCGTATATAGGCCGCCACATCGGCAATCGCCACGATAACGATCTGGCCACCGGGGTTTTCCGGGTCGGTATCCGGCTCCGCATAGACGGCGTCGTCATGGTCCTTGGCGTCGGCCGGGTCGATGGTGAGAAGCGGAACCGCGCGCCAGTCTTCGCGGCCATCGAGCGTCGCGGGCTTGGCATCTTCGGATTCGCGGATCACTTCATCCGGGAACACATGCGGAATTTCATGTTCGTGGATGGCGATCATCGACAGCGCCTTTTCGCTATCGATAGAACCAACCACCTGTCGGACCTTGCCACGCGGCAGCCCCTGACGGCGCGACGAGATCAGTTCGACTTCCACCAAATCGCCGCTTTCGGCATTTTCCAGTTGGGCAGGGTCAAGCTGCACTTCCGCCTGCTTGCGATCCACAGGCTCCAGCCGCCACTCGCCATTGCCAAGCTTGCGTACAACGCCCAGCACCGCATCGGTGCGGTGTTCGAGCCGCTTCATCACGCGCGCGGTATAGTCCGGTCCGTCGCGGTCCTCATTGCGGAAAATCTTCGCGAGAACGCGGTCACCGACACCGACCGCCGGACCGCCTTCGGACGCCTTGTTAAGCCGCGTGCGGCGCACCAGCACCACGGGCGGCTTGCCATAGGCGGCCTCGTCCCATTCGGCTGGACGGGCCAGCAACCCGCCATCCTCGTCGCGTCCCGTGACATCCAGTACGGTGACGCTTGGCAATGAGCCGGGACGTGAAAGCTTGCGTGCACGCTTTTCGACAAGACCGTCATCGGCCAGTTCGCGCAACAGGTCTTTCAGATAGACCCGTGCATCGCCCTTGATATTGAACGCCTTGGCAAGTTCACGCTTTCCAGCGCGATCAGGATTTTCCTCAATATATTTGAGGACTTCCTCACGCGTCGGCAGAAAGGCATGCGGATCACCCGCATGCGCCTCTGATTTCGCCTGTGCTGCACGCCGTTCGGTCCGTGCGGATCGACCGGAATCGGGTTTGGGAAAACGACGTGCCAATTGTTACTCCTCTGCCGCTGCGGCCTTCTTAGCCTTCGGAGCGGCTTTTGCCTTTGCGGGCGCTTTCCTTGCTGTCGGCTTTTTGGCTGCGGCTTTCTTTTCCGTACTGGCGGCAGATTTGCGGGCAGGGGCTTTCTTGCCCTTGGTCGAGCCAGCCTTTTCGGTGATCAGCGCCAGCGCTTCTTCCAGCGTGACACTTGCCGGGTCCTTGCCCTTCGGCAAAGTCGCATTGACCTTGCCCCAGTTCACATAAGGACCATAGCGTCCGTCGCGCACCGTGATCGACCCGCCATCCGGATGGTCGCCAAGCGTTGCCAGCGCCGCAGGTGTCGAACGCCCGCGACCGCCCTTCGACTGCTTGTCTGCCAGCACCGAAACGGCGCGGTTGAGACCAACCGAGAACACCTCCTCGGCATTTTCCAGATTGGCGAATGTGCCGTCATGGCTGACATAAGGCCCATAACGCCCGATGCCCGCTGAAATCATCTTGCCGGTTTCCGGATGCTGGCCCACATCGCGTGGTAGCGACAGCAGGGCCACAGCCTTTTCATGGTCGACCGTATCCAGCGTCCAGCCTTTCGGCAGGCTGGCGCGCTTGGCTTCCTTGCCTTCGCCGCGCTGGATATAGGGACCAAACCGGCCTGTCCGTGCAGTGATTTCCTCACCCGTAAACGGATCCTTGCCGAGCGACTTCGGTTCGTCGGCTGCTGCTGCCTCGCCATTGGCTTCGCCACCGAGCTGGCGGGTGAATTTGCACTCGGGATAGTTGGAGCAGCCGACAAACGCGCCATACTTGCCAAGTTTCAGCGACAGCACGCCGGTGCCGCAGGTCGGGCACGAACGCGGATCGCTGCCGTCTTCGCGAGCGGGGAAAGCCAGCGGCGCCAGTTCCTCATTCAGCGCATCAAGAACATTGGTAACGCGCAGTTCCTTGATGTCATCGACCGAGCCGGAGAAATCGCGCCAGAAGTCACGCAGCACATCTTTCCAGGAAAGCTTGCCATCGGAAATGAGATCGAGCTTCTCTTCAAGGCTCGCCGTGAAATCATATTCGACATAGCGATCAAAGAAGCTTTCAAGGAAAGCCGTGACCAGACGGCCCTTCGGTTCCGGGATCAGCTTGCGCTTGTCCATGCTGATATATTCGCGGTCGCGCAGCGTGGCGAGCGTGGCGGCATAGGTCGAAGGACGACCGATGCCCAGCTCTTCCATCTTCTTGATCAGCGAGGCTTCCGAATAACGCGGCGGTGGTTCGGTCGAATGCTGGGTGGCATCGATCTTTTCGCGTGCCAGCGCTTCGCCGCTGCGAATCTCCGGCAGCTTTGCGCTGTCCTCGTCGTCGTCCTCTTCCTCGCGATGATCCATATAGGCTGCAAGGAAGCCGTCAAACTTCGTCACCGAGCCATTGGCGCGCAGCATTGCCGAGCGCGAACCATTGACGGCTTCAATGTCAGCCGTGGTGCGCTCGATATCGGCGGCCTGCATCTGGCTGGCGATAGCGCGCTTCCAGATCAGCTCATAAAGCCGCGCCTGATCTTCATCGAGATAACGGCGCACTTCCTTCGGATGACGCGAAAAATCGGTCGGACGAATGGCTTCGTGCGCTTCCTGCGCGTTCTTGGCCTTGCTGGAATAATAGCGCGGCTTTTCCGGCACATATTTTGCGCCGAATGTGTCGCCGATGGCCTGACGTGCGGCAGTGATCGCTTCCGGCGCCATCTGCACGCCGTCGGTACGCATATAGGTGATGAGACCGGCAGTCTCGCCGCCGATATCCACGCCTTCATAAAGGCGCTGCGCCACCTGCATGGTGCGCGACGCCGAGAAACCGAGCTGGCCGGAAGCGGCCTGCTGCAAGGTCGAAGTGGTGAAAGGTGGTCCGGGATTGCGCTTGGTCGGCTTGGCTTCGACCGAAATAGCCTTGAAGCTTGCGCCTTCCAGCATAGTGCGGATGCCAGTTGCCTGTTCGCCATTCTTGATGTCAAGCTTGCCGAGCTTTTTGCCGTCCACGGCGGTCAGCCGCGCTGTGAAGCTGTCACTGCGCGGCGTCTTCAAAAGAGCGGCAATGTTCCAGTATTCTTCGCGAATGAACCGCTCGATTTCCGACTCGCGGTCGGCAACGAGGCGCAGGGCGACGGACTGCACGCGGCCAGCCGAACGCGCGCCCGGCAGCTTGCGCCACAGAACCGGCGAAAGCGTGAAACCGAAGAGATAGTCGAGCGCACGACGCGCAAGATAGGCATCGACCAGCGGCTCGTCGATATCGCGCGGATTGGCGATGGCGTCGAGAACGGCCTTCTTGGTAATGGCGTTGAACGCGACGCGCTTGACCGTCTTGCCCTTCAGCGCCTTTTTCTGATTGAGCACTTCCAGCACGTGCCAGGAAATGGCTTCACCTTCGCGATCCGGATCGGTTGCGAGAATGAGGCCATCGCTGTCTTTCAGCGCCTTGACGATATCTGACAGTCGCTTGGAGGAATTGCCGTCCACTTCCCACGACATGGCAAAATCTTCGTCCGGACGCACCGAACCATCCTTGGCTGGCAAGTCTCGCACGTGACCAAACGATGCCAGAACCTTATAGTTCGAGCCCAGATACTTATTGATAGTTTTCGCCTTGGCAGGCGATTCGACAACAACGACGTTCATTTAAAACAGCCCAGATTCGCGCCCCGCAGAGGCGTTTTGCCTCCCAACCGCGTCATATTTGTTGCCTTCCACATGAACAGAGGGCGGCGTTTGGTCAAGAGTGCGAGACAAAAAATCGCGAAATACAACTATAAATAGTGATTGCTAGATATGTAACTTTTGGTAGATTTGGAGCCAAATATGGTCGGAGCGTTCATAATTTGCATAGTGATTTTCTAATAAAGCTACTTGCTTATTTGTTGGGGGCAGCATGAAGCAACGTCGTGAAGATAATCCTGAGACCCTCGTATATATAGAACAGATGCTGGGCGAACTTGGGAAACTGGCAAAGAAGACAGACAATCCCTTATTGGCTTACATGATTCAAATGGCTTCGGAAGAGGCGAAGGATCTGATTGAGGGGAAGCGAAATCATTAAAGGAACGGGCGGGGCACAGATTACCCCTCGGGGAGGAGGGCGATCTGATTACCGGGATAGCGCACAAGGCGACCGGCCAGATCGAATTCCAGCAGAATAAGCTGGACCTGACTGGCACCAATGCCGGTATGGCGGACAAGACTATCGATATCGACCGGGCTCGGACCAAGGACATCCATAATGCGGTAACGTTCCTCATCCGTCATGAGCGCGGGCAGTTCATCCAGCGGTTCTTCCAGTTGATGGTTACCGTCAGCCTGTGGAACTTCAGCGCTAAAAAGGTCTTGCGGTCGCAAGATCGGATTGAGTGCCTCGATCACATCTTCCACGCCGGTGACCAGTGTTGCGCCTTGTTTCAGGAGCGCGTTGGTGCCACGGGCGCGTGGGTCCAGCGGTGAGCCGGGCACGGCAAAAACCGTGCGGCCCATTTCGCCCGCCATCCGCGCGCTGATCAGCGAACCGGAGCGTTCCGCCGCTTCCACAACGATCAGGCCGAGCGAAAGCCCGGCAATGATGCGGTTACGGCGCGGAAAATCGCGGGATCGCGGTTCTGCGCCCATCGGCATTTCGGTGATCAAAGCGCCGTCATGTTCGGGGATTGCGCGGTATAGCGGCAGGTTTTCAGGCGGGTAGGGGCGATCCAGCCCTCCGGCCAGCACGGCGACCGTGCCGCTTGCCAAGCTGGCCTTGTGTGCGGCGGCATCAATGCCACGCGCGAGCCCGGAAATCACGGCAAAGCCCGCATCGCCGAGATCACGCGCCAGTTTCTCCGTGAAGCGCGCACCCACAACAGAAGCATTGCGCGAGCCGACGATGGCAACGGGTGGCTTGCGGAACACGTTCTCACCGCCCTTGATGATCACCAAAGGCGGCGGCGCTTCGCAGTTCTTCAGTTGCGCGGGATAATCCGGTTCGCCCATGCCGACGAGGCGAGCGCCATGGCGCTCAATTGCCTCCAGCTCACGCTCGGCATCTTCCATCGGCGTAATGCGAAGTGGTCTGGTGCTGCCGCCCCGGATATTGAGATCGGGTAGCCGCTCCAACGCATTGGCGGCGGAACCGCAAAAAAGGATAAGGTCGCGAAAGGTAACCGCACCGATATTGTCGGTGCGAATAAGGCGCAGCCAGTTCAATCTCTGGCGATCTGAGAGGCGAATTCCGGCTTTTGAATTCGCGCCCTCCATCACCCCTTGGCTCCGATCCGGCTTTCTGTGCCGTTCAGAAGCCGCTTAATATTGGCGTGGTGCTTGAAGAAGATGATCACTGTCAGCACTGCAAACAGGCCCGCAATCGCGTGGTCGCCTTTGAAATAAAGGCCAATCGGCACGATGACACTGGCCAGAAGCGCGGATAGCGACGAATAACGCGTGACAATTGCGGTTACGATCCAGACAGCGGCGAAGATCAAGGCGCCGGGCCATGCCAGGCCGATCAGAATGCCGAGATAGGTGGCAACGCCTTTGCCGCCCTTGAAGCCGATCCATACCGGAAAGAGATGGCCGATAAAGGCACCAAAGCCCGCAGCAATCGCGGCACCTTCGCCATAGCGCCATGCGACCAGCACCGCAAAGGTGCCCTTCAGCGCATCGAGAATGAGCGTCGCAGCGGCGAGCTTCTTGTTGCCGGTGCGCAGCACATTGGTTGCGCCGATATTGCCCGAGCCGATGGACCGCACATCGCCCAAGCCCGCCAGTCGGGTCAGGATCAGCCCGAAGGGGATGGAACCGAGGAGATAGCCGAAAATAAGTGTCGCGATGTGCACGAGATTAAAGAAACCGGTTTCGGCCATATAGATTCCCTCTGGCTTTTATTGTTATCCAAGGTCCCGAAAAGAGTTCTCCTGTCGGGACTATGGATTCTTATGCCGAATAAACGGTCTTGCCGGCGACTATAGTGCGGACAACGCGACCCTGAAAGCGGGCGCTTTCAAAACAGCTGTTCTTCGAAAGCGAATGCAGCTCTTCCTCCCGCACAATCCACGGCTCGTCGAGATCGACAATGGCAAGGTCTGCCGACGCGCCGGGCTTCAGCGTACCGGCATCGAGGCCGAAAATCTTCGCCGGGGCGGTAGACAGCACTTCAACCAGACGCAACAGCGGGATGCTGTCATTGTGATAAAGACGAAGGGCTGCGCCCAGAAGCGTTTCCAGGCCGATGGCTCCGGCTTCTGCATCCGCAAAGGGCAGGCGCTTGGTGTCGACGTCCTGCGGATCATGCGCGGAGACCACAATATCGATCGTGCCGTTCTTGACCGCCTCGACCATGGCAAGCCGGTCCTGTTCACTGCGCAGCGGCGGCGACAGGCGGAAGAAGGTGCGGAACTCGCCAATGTCGTTCTCATTGAGCGACAAGTGGTTGATCGACACACCTGCCGTCACCTTGGCGCCAAGGTCCTTGGCACGGCACATGGCTTCTGCCGACATGGCGCAGGAAAGCTGTGCCGCGTGATAATTGCTGTTGGTCAGCGCGGCGAGGCGCAGATCGCGCTCCAGCGGGATGACCTCGGCTTCACGCGGGCTCCCGGACAAGCCGAGCCAGCTTGCGAACAGGCCTTCATTCATCACGCCGTTGGCACCGAGATAGGGGTCACGGGTTTCGCAGGCGATGACCGCGTTGAAATCGCGGGCATAGGTCAGTGCGCGGCGCATCAGCTGCGTATTGGCTATTGTCTGACGGCCTTCGGTGAAGGCGACCGCACCGGCATCGCGCAACAGACCAATCTCAGTCATTTCTTCGCCATGCAGCCCTTTGGTGATAGCAGCCGCCGGGTGCACATTGACGATGGCCGTATCCCGCGCGGTGCGCTTGACGAATTCGACCAGCGCCACATCATCAATGACCGGATCGGTATCCGGCATCATGATGATAGAAGTCACACCACCCGCGGCAGCAGCGCGGCTGGCTGAAGCGATGGTTTCGCGGTGTTCTGCGCCTGGCTCGCCGATAAACACCCGCGAATCGACCAGACCGGGCAGAACTGCCTTACCGTCCAGATCGATGATTTCCGCACCTTCCGGTGCGCCCTGATTACGGGCATCCGCTCCGGCGGCAACGATCTTGCCGTCGCGGATCAGCACACTGCCGGTTTCATCGAGACCGCGTGACGGATCGACGATGCGCGCATTTTCAAACAGAACGGCGCTCATGCTGCTTCTCCGTTGCTTGGATTTCGGCGCGGATCGAGTAGGGCTTCCATCACGGCCATGCGCACCGCAACGCCCATTTCCACCTGCTGCTGGATGACGCTCTGCGGGCCATCGGCGACATCCGAGGCGATTTCGACGCCACGGTTCATCGGACCGGGATGCATGACGAGCGCGTCAGGCTTGGCGTGTTTCAGTTTTTCCTTATCGAGGCCGTAGAAGCGGAAATATTCACGCACCGACGGCACGAAGGCACCTGCCATGCGCTCGCGTTGCAAGCGCAACATCATGACCACATCGGCGTCTTTCAGACCTTCCTCCATCGAGTTGAAGACTTCGACACTCATATCCGCCATGCCGGAAGGCAGAAGCGTGGATGGCGCGACGACACGCACGCGCGCACCGAGGGCGTTGAGAAGCAGAATGTTGGAGCGCGCCACACGTGAGTGGAGCACATCGCCGCAAATGGCGACAATCAGGTTTTCGATCTGGCCTTTGGCGCGACGGATCGTCAGCGCATCGAGCAGGGCCTGTGTGGGATGTTCATGCGCGCCGTCGCCCGCATTGACGACCGAGCAGCCGACCTTTTGCGCGAGCAGGGCGGCAGCTCCGGCGGACGCATGGCGTATGACCAGAATATCCGGTTGCATCGCGTTCAGCGTCATCGCCGTATCGATGAGCGTTTCGCCCTTCTTGACCGACGAATTGCCGACCGACATGTTCATCACGTCGGCACCGAGCCGTTTACCGGCCAGTTCGAACGACGATTGCGTTCGCGTCGATGCTTCGAAGAAAAGATTGATTTGCGTGCGACCGCGCAGCACGGACTTTTTCTTCTCTGGCTGCCGGGATACGGCGATTTCCTGATCGGCAAGATCAAGGAGGCAGAGAATGTCCAGGGGCGATAGCCCCTTGATACCAAGCAGGTGGCGGTGAGGGAAAAGCGGAGAGACCGGTTCTTTTATCATGGCAAGTCACCCGTATAGGACCATAGCACTAAGCCCGCAACCGTCCTTATAACGGCATCTGCCGATTCCCCAAGAAAAACCTGTGTCGTTTGAGCGACAAATTCGGGAATGGATGGCAAATTTTTAGCAAATGCGGTGCAAGACGGTTAAGTTGAACAAAACGAACAGCACGGAATGAGCCTTTGAAAACGCACGAAGTCACCAACCAGACGCCGCCCATGACAGGCACCAATGCATATCTGGGCGATCCGCTTCTGATGCAGATTGCGGCTCGTTTTCCAAAAGAGCTCCACAATGAGCTGGAACAGACAGGGCGTTTCGTGCTGTCGGCGGAAGCGCAGGATCTGGCGCGACTGGCTAATACGGAACTGCCAAAGCTGCGCACCCATGACCGGCAGGGCAACCGTATCGATCTGGTCGAATATCACCCGGCCTATCACGCACTCATGCGCCGCTCCATCGCCCAGGGCCTGCATTGCTCGATCTGGGAAGACAATCCGGCTGAAACCGGTCGCCGTCATCAGGCGCGCGCCGCACGCTTTTATCTGACCGCACAGCTTGAGGCCGGGCACCTTTGCCCACTCACCATGACAAGCGCCTCGCTTGCGGCATTGATGGGCGCGCCGGACATCTACAAAGAGTGGTCTCCGGCGGTCCTGTCGCGCAAATACGACTTTTCTCAAAAGCCCGCGCTCGGCAAAAACGGCGTCACGCTCGGCATGGGCATGACGGAAAAGCAGGGCGGCACGGATGTGCGCACCAACACGACCCGCGCGACAGTCAATGAGGACGGCACCTATACGATCACCGGGCATAAATGGTTCATGTCTGCGCCGATGTCGGATGCGTTTTTGGTTCTGGCGCAGGTCGATGAGCAGCTTTCCTGCTTTCTGGTTCCGCGCCTCACTTCGGAAGGTAAAGGCAACGGCTTTGCCTTCCAGCGTCTCAAGGACAAGCTCGGCAACAAGTCCAACGCCTCTTCGGAAGTCGAGTTCGACGGCGCGATCGGCCAGCTGATCGGCAATCCGGGCGAGGGCGTGAAAACCATCATGGACATGGTAACGCTGACACGGCTTGATTGTGCCGTCGCATCGGCAGGCCTGATGCGCTCCGGTCTGGCCGAGGCCGTGCACCACTGCCGTCACCGCGAGGTCTTCGGTAAGTCTCTGATCGAGCAGCCTTTGATGAGCCGTGTTCTGGCCGATATGGCGCTGGATGTTGCTGGTGCGACAGCGCTTTCCATGCGCCTTGCCCGCGCCTTTGACATGGCGGCTGGTGATCGCGCCGAAGCTGCCTTCGCCCGCTGCATGACGCCGGTGGTGAAATATTGGGTGTGCAAGATTGCGCCTGCCTTGCTTTACGAAGCCATGGAGTGTCTTGGCGGCAACGGCTATATCGAAGACGGCAATCTAGCCCGCGCCTATCGCGAAGCGCCGGTCAACGCCATATGGGAAGGTTCTGGCAATGTCATGGCGCTGGACGTGGCGCGGGTGCTGTCGCGTGCGCCCGGTCTGTTTGACGAAGTGCTGGAATGGATCGGCGGACAACTTGGCCAGCGCGGGCAGGGCACCATCGACGTTCTGCGCGCTGCTTTGCAACTGACGGAAAGCGATCAGGGGGTTGCCCGTCTTCTGACGGAACAGCTTGCCTATGCGGCTGCGGCGGCGGAATTGCGCCAGCTCGGCGCTGACGACATTGCCGATGCCTTCATCGAAACCCGGCTCGGCGGCCAGTGGCGCAGCACCTATGGCATGCTCGATGCGCGCCATGATGCGATGCGCATTCTCGACCAGCTTTATCCGGCGTCGTAATCGTCATCGGCTTCCGACCGCCTGATCAGATGCAGGCGGTCGAGCGCGCCTTGCAGGATGAAGGCAGCAGCAGCCGAATCGATGCGTTCGGCGCGCTTGCCGCGTGATACATCCATGCCGATCAGCGCGCGTTCAGCGGCAACGGTGGACAGCCGTTCATCCCAGAACACGAAGGGCAGATCGGTCAGCGGCTGCATGGTGCGCACGAAAGCGCGGGTTGCCTGAACACGGGGACCGGAAGTGCCGTCCATATTCATAGGCAAGCCGATCACGATCACGCCGACCCTATCCGCCTCCAGCGCCTTCAAAAGCGTTTGCGCATCGAGCGTGA
This sequence comes from Ochrobactrum soli, assembly GCF_003664555.1. NCBI lineage: Bacteria > Pseudomonadati > Pseudomonadota > Alphaproteobacteria > Hyphomicrobiales > Brucellaceae > Ochrobactrum > Ochrobactrum soli. Next base: position 345,082 of record NZ_RCHH01000006.1, read on the forward strand.
ATTTCACGCGTTTGATGACTGGACGCGGATTGGCAAAGGAGAAACCGAGGTCCGAAACGGCGACGCCTATGGTTTTGGTGCCAAGGTCCAATCCGGCAATCGTCTGACCGGGCTTCAGCAGCGCCGGGATTTCCTCGATTTCAACGATAGCCATAAGTCCTCATCGGAATTTGAAGTGGTCTTCATATTGCTTTCAACTTTATGGGCGTCATATCTGTTCTCAACCCGGAAATCGAGATCGAAGGAGAATCTTCATGAAACTGACCTGGCTTGGCCATGCCGCCTTCCGCATTGAAACCGCAAAGGCGGTCATCCTCATCGATCCGTTCCTGAACGGCAATCCCGGGGCTAAAGGCATCGACTTCAAGGAAGCGACCAAAGGCGTCACCCATATTGCACTGACCCACGGCCACGGCGATCACATCGGCGACACGGTTGCCATTGCCAAGGAGCATGGCGCGACGGTTATCGCCAATGCCGATCTGGCAAGCTGGCTCGGCACACAGGGCGTTGAAAAGCTCGAGATGGGCAACACCGGCGGCACGCAGTCGCATGACGGCTTCACCGTCACCTTTGTCAATGCGCTGCATTCCTCGGCTTTTCTGACGGAAAACGGTGTTTCGCAGGCGCTTGGCAACCCGAACGGTCTGGTGTTCCATTTCGAGAACGACCCAACGCTTTATCACATGGGCGATACGGATATTTTCTCCGACATGGCGCTCATCAACGAGTTGCACCAGCCGGAAATCGGCATTGTGCCGGTTGGCGACCGCTTCACCATGGGCGGTGCGGTGGCGGCTCTGGCCTGCCAGCGTTACTTCAACTTCAAGACCGTGTTGCCCTGCCATTACGGTTCATTCCCGATCATCGATCAGACGGCAGAAAAGTTTGTGGCCGGTATGGCCGATCATCCCGGCACGAAGGTTCTGGCAGATCCTGCCGGCACCGTTCACAGCTTCTAATCCCCGTTGAAGCGCCAAGAAATGTTGCGCTTCAACAATCGCGCCGTTATAGCCGTAGCAAAGAACCTTCAGGGTGGCGGGTCGCCGCCCTGATACAGCATTTGCGGAGAACAGAATGTCCGTCGATATTTCCACCGTCAAACGCGTTGCGCATCTCGCGCGCATCGCCGTCAGCGAAGACGATGCCGAGCGCATGACCGGTGAACTCAATGCAATTCTGGGCTTTGTCGAGCAATTGAACGAAGTCAATGTTGACGGCGTCGAGCCGATGACCTCGGTGACGCCGATGATTATGCGCCTGCGCGACGACAAGGTGACCGATGGCGGCATCGCCGATGCCGTGGTTGCCAATGCGCCAGTCACGGAAGACAATTTCTTCGTCGTTCCGAAGGTCGTGGAGTAAGCCATGGCCGTTCGGGTTTCCATCGAGACCCCATTGCAGGACGACGTGCGCGAGCTGGTCGAGCACCTGAACGCGCATATGCTGCCGCTGTCGCCGCTTGAATTCCAGTTCAAGATGACAGTTGAGCAGATGGCGGAGCCGGATACCACGGTTTTCGTGGCCCGCGACGAGACGGGCAGGGCTGTCGGTTGCGGCGCTTTGAAGCTGCATGAAGACGGCATCGGCGAGTTGAAACGGATGTTCACCCGCCCGGAAGTGCGCGGCAAACGTGTGGGGTCTGCTCTCGTGGATGCGATTGTCGATGCGGCAAACGCCAAAAACGTTTCCCGCCTTGTGCTCGAAACCGGGACGGGCCCCGGCTTTGCCGGTGCCTGGCGGCTTTATGAGAATTCGGGTTTTACGCGCTGCGGTGTGGTTCTGGACTATCCGGACTCCGAATACAGCGCCTTTTTTGAAAAGCGTCTCTCTGAGGCGCACTGACAGGATTTGACGATGAGCGAACTGACCGCACTGACCATTGCCGAAGCGCGCGACAAGCTGAAGGCCAAGGCCATCACCGCGACCGAGCTGACCGATGCCTATCTGGCCGCTATCGACACCGCCAATGAAGCCATCAATGCCTATGTGACCGTTACGCACGATCAGGCGCGTTCCATGGCCAAGGCCTCGGATGAGCGCATCGCCAAGGGCGAAGCGGGCACGCTGGAAGGCATCCCGCTCGGCGTGAAAGACCTGTTCGCAACCAAGGGTGTGCATACGCAGGCTTGCTCGCACATCCTCGACGGCTTCAAGCCGGAATATGAATCGACCGTCACCGCCAATCTCTGGGCTGACGGCGCGGTCATGCTGGGCAAGCTCAACATGGACGAATTCGCCATGGGCTCGTCCAACGAAACCTCCTATTATGGCTCGGTCAAGAACCCGTGGCGCGCCAAGGGTTCCAATGCCGATCTGGTGCCGGGCGGTTCTTCCGGCGGTTCGGCTGCTGCCGTCGCCGCACAGCTTTGCGCCGGCGCCACCGCGACCGATACGGGCGGCTCGATCCGCCAGCCTGCAGCCTTCACCGGCACGGTCGGCATCAAGCCGACCTATGGACGCGTGTCGCGCTGGGGCACGGTTGCCTTCGCTTCGTCGCTCGATCAGGCTGGTCCGATTGCCCGCGACGTACGCGATGCCGCTATTCTGCTCAAGTCCATGGCATCGCTCGACCTGAAGGACACCACCTCGGTCGATCTTCCGGTGCCGGATTATGAAGCCGCCATCGGCAAGTCGCTGAAGGGCATCAAGATCGGCATTCCGCGGGAATATCGCGTCGATGGCATGCCGGGCGAGATCGAAGAACTGTGGCAGAAGGGCATCCAGTATCTGAAGGATGCCGGTGCCGAGATCGTCGATATTTCGCTGCCGCACACGAAATATGCGCTGCCTGCTTATTACATCGTCGCACCGGCGGAAGCTTCGTCCAACCTCGCGCGCTATGACGGCGTGCGCTATGGCCTGCGTGTGCCCGGCAAGGACATTGCCGACATGTATGAGCAGACCCGCGCGGCCGGTTTCGGCAAGGAAGTGAAGCGCCGTATCGTGATCGGCACCTATGTGTTGTCAGCTGGTTATTACGACGCCTATTATCTGCGCGCCCAGAAAGTTCGCACGCTGATCAAGAAAGACTTCGAGGACGTTTTCGCCAAGGGCGTGCACGCAATCCTCACGCCTGCGACGCCGTCGGCTGCATTCGGCCTTGCCGATGAAGACCTAGCTAACGATCCGGTCAAGATGTACCTCAACGACATCTTCACCGTGACTGTGAACATGGCCGGTCTTCCGGGCATTGCAGTGCCTGCTGGCATCAACGGGCAGGGCCTGCCGCTCGGTCTTCAGCTGATTGGTCGCCCGTTCGAGGAAGAAACCCTGTTCCAGACAGCCCACGCTATCGAGCAGGCCGCCGGACGCTTCACTCCGGCCAAATGGTGGTAAAAGTCGAAACTGCAATTCGCCGGGGATTGCATCGGCCCGAAAATCGAAGTCGATTTTCGGAAAGCACGATGCAACACTCAAAAGATATCGAGCGTCCTTTGTGCGTCCTTTCGGACGCACGGCGCTCGATGGCCGGCGAATTTGTTTTCATGGCCGCTCTTGCGGTCAGGGCGTGGGAAATCCCTGCCAAGACAGGTCCCTTAAGCGATCAACGTCGTGCAGAGCTGGAAGCGAATTTCCTTGGTTATCTGCATGAAAATGCCGATGGCGTTTTGGTTGCGGAGCTCGACGGAAAAATCCTCGGCTGGGGTGCGCGCGTTCCCGGCAGCAATTATATCGCCGATCTCTGGATCGATCCGCCCTATCACGGACAGGGCATAGGCGGACGCATTCTCGACGCGCTGATGGCGCAAATTCTGCTGGATGGCTTCGATTCAGCAACGATCGGCACGCATGCCGATAATCTCCCGGCCATCGGCCTTTACGAGAAAATGGGCTTTCGGATCGAGTGGCGCGGCGAAGAAGCTTCTGTCAGCATGGGCCGTGTTGTTGAAAAAGTGCGTATGCGCGCAACGCTTTGAAACCCCTTGGAGTGCACCCCTTCTGTTGCCGAACAGTCCGGCGCGCCTATCCTTCTCTTGAGAGTTCTAGTTTTTCTGAGGAGGAGGGCCATCATGTGGATCATGCTGACGGATGTGAGTGGTGAAAAGCTCGCGATCAATTTCAACCACGTTCTATCCTATAATGCCTACGGTACTGGCACACGCATTCTGACGATGAGTGCGGACCAGACCTTCTTCGTCAAGGAATCGCTGGAAGATATTGAGTCGCGCCTAGGTATCAACGTGAAAGCGTAAAAATCTTTCTTTTCAGTCAGTTGAAATATCTGGCTCAGATATAAATAAAGCGGCGGTTGGCCAAAACCAACGCGCCGCTCTCTGTTCATGATAAGCTTACTTTAAATGTCGAGTTCTTCCACGAAAGCAGCGCGATCCGTGATGAAGCGGAAACGAGCTTCCGGCTTGGTTCCCATCAGTTCATCGACGGTGTTGCGGGTTTCATCGATATAGTCTTCGTCCACCTGCACCCGCAGCAGCGTGCGCTTCTTCGGGTCCATCGTGGTTTCCTTCAACTGCTCGGCGCGCATTTCGCCAAGACCTTTGAAGCGACCGATTTCCACCTTGCCACGTCCGGTAAACATGGTGCGCAGCAATTCATCTTTATGGGCGTCATCGCGGGCATAGGCTGTCTTGCCGCCTTGGCTCAGACGGTAAAGCGGCGGTACGGCCAGATAAAGGTGGCCGTTACGGATCAATTCCGGCATTTCCTGATAGAAGAAAGTGATCAGCAGCGATGCGATATGCGCGCCGTCCACGTCGGCATCGGTCATGATGATCACGCGGTCATAACGCAGATCGTCTTCGCGATAATTCTTCCGCGTGCCACTACCGAGCGCCTGAATGAGATCGGCAATCTGCTGGTTTGCTGTCAGCTTTTCGCGGCCAGCGCTGGCGACGTTCAGAATCTTACCGCGCAGCGGCAGGATCGCCTGCGTGGCGCGATTGCGCGCCTGCTTCGCCGAACCGCCTGCCGAGTCACCTTCGACGATGAACAATTCCGCACCCGCTGCCGCATTCTGTGTGCAGTCGGCCAGTTTGCCGGGCAGGCGCAGCTTGCGCGTTGCGCTCTTGCGCACCGTTTCCTTTTCCTGACGACGGCGCAGGCGTTCTTCCGCTCGGTCCACCACCCAGTCGAGCAGGCGCGAGGCTTCCTGCGGCGAGGCAGCAAGCCAATGGTCGAACGGATCGCGGATTGCATTTTCCACAATGCGCTGCGCTTCCACCGTCGCCAGCTTATCCTTGGTCTGACCGACGAATTCCGGTTCGCGGATGAAGACCGACAACATGCCCGCAGCCGAAACCATGACGTCATCCGTCGTGATGATCGAAGCGCGCTTGTTATTGGTCAGTTCCGCATAGGCCTTGAGACCACGCGTCAGCGCAATGCGCAGGCCAGCCTCATGGGTGCCGCCATCGGCAGTCGGAATCGTATTACAATAGGAATGGACGAAGCCGTCGCCGCCATACCACGTGACCGCCCATTCGACGGCGCCGTGCCCGCCCTGCTTCTCGGTCTTGCCAGCAAAAAGCTCGCGGGTAACCTGATGTTCCTTGCCAAGGGAGGCCTGAAGATAGTCCTTCAGACCACCGGGGAAGTGGAACACGGCCTTTTCAGGTGTTTCCTTTTTCGGGTCGAGCAGCGAAGGATCGCAGTTCCAGCGGATTTCGACGCCGCCGAACAGGTAAGCCTTCGACCGCGCCATGCGATAAAGCCGGTGCGGGTCGAAATGCGCCGTCTTGCCGAAAATATCCGGATCCGGGTGAAAGCGAACACGTGTGCCGCGACGATTATGCACTTCGCCTGCATCTTCCAGCCCGCCCTGCGGAATACCGCGCGAAAAGCGCTGGCGATAAAGACGACGGTTGCGCGCGACTTCCACTTCCAGCACGTCGGACAGCGCATTGACCACCGAAACGCCGACGCCGTGCAGGCCGCCCGATGTTTCATAGGCCTTGCCGTCGAACTTGCCGCCCGCATGCAGCTTGGTCATGATGACTTCAAGCGTGGACTTGCCCGGCACCTGCGGGTGTTCGTCAACCGGAATGCCGCGTCCATTATCGGAAACGGTGATGAAACCTTCTGCATCGAGGCTGACTTCGATGAAATTTGCATGGCCTGCCACCGCTTCGTCCATCGAGTTATCGATGACTTCCGCAAATAGGTGGTGCAATGCCTTTTCGTCGGTGCCACCGATATACATGCCGGGGCGCAAACGCACCGGCTCCAGCCCTTCGAGAACGCGGATGGACGAGGCGTTGTAATCATCGCCACCTGATGAAGCCGGCGGGGCCTTGGTCGCAACCGGCTTTGCGGCCTGTTGAACAGGTGCAGACGGCAATGGCGTTGCCGCAGGCGGTGCGACGGGTTGAGGCGCGGCGCTCTGTTCCGTGCGTCGTTCCACCTGCCGCTCCCGGGCATTGTTCACCACTCTCGAAAAGAGATCGTTGCTGTCGTCCATCTTTACCCGATAAGCTCTCTGTCAGAATTTCAGGAAGGACCATGCGGCTTGCTGCCCCGGCATGGACCGAAAATATACTGTCTGCGAATCATCCGAATGATGCCATGCGCAGCCGTGAAAGGCTAATGAAGTTCGCCTTACGTTCCACTTTCGCACGGCTTTATCAAAGGATTTCGTGTGATGTCGTGTCGGTTTGCACCAGAAACAAGGCGAAAGTCAAACAAGCGGCTGTTCATTCGATGAATATGATGGAAACGGGGCCGTTGTTGGCCTACAGCGAACAAACGAGCATTTAGAAGAAATCGTGAGCGGGAAATGCAGGGCAGCGCGGCAGGCGGCGTAGAAGCGCATGTAAAAGGCATGGCCATTATGGTCGTCTCGGTGCTGATGCTGCCGCTGATGGACGCCATCGGCAAATGGCTGGCCATGATGGATAATATGCCTCCGGCAACCGTCACGTTCATGCGCTTTTTCGTGCAATGCTGGTTGATGTTCTTCATTCTGCTTGTGGCAGGTGGTGGAGTGGCGGCACTTCGCACGCAGCATCTGGCGGGCAACCTCATACGCGGGGTTCTGATGGGCTTTGGCGGCCTCTGCTTTTTCACAGCTGTCAAATATATGCCACTTGCCGACGCCATGGCCGTATTCTTCGCAGAGCCGCTTATCCTCACGCTGCTTTCGGCGATCTTCCTCAAGGAGAAGGTCGGCTGGCGGCGATTCAGCGCGGTCGGTATCGGCCTCATCGGCACGATGATCGTCATCCAGCCAAGCTTCGAGATTTTCGGCGCGGTGTCGCTGTTGCCGCTGGCGACGGCGGTGACATTCGCGATCTATCTGATCCTAAACCGCAAATTCGGCGCGAAGGAGAGCCCGCTCGTCATGCAGTTTTACGCAGGCGTTGGCGGATGGGTGTTTGCGGGGCTCGCCATGCTCGTCGGGCCAACCATGGGCCTCGAAGATTTGAGCTTCGGCCTGCCCAACGGCATCCAGCCCTGGCTGCTGTTGCTGCTTCTGGGCACTATCGGCACGGTCAGCCATTTGATGGTCGTGCACGCCTTCAAACTGGCGCCAGCTTCCATGCTGGCACCGTTTCAATATCTGGAAATCGTGAATGCGGTTCTGGTCGGGCTGATCGTCTTCGGCGATTTTCCAACGCCATCCAAATGGTTTGGCATCGTGATCATCATCGGCTCGGGCTTCTATGTCTTCATGCGCGAGCGCAAACTGAAGGTCGAAGTCTGACGCTTACTTCACCGCGCGACGACCGAATACGTTTTCGAACGCCTTGCCGAGCGCCACATCCATATCGCCCAAGGTCACGGGCAGGCCGAGATCAACAAGGCTCGTGACGCCGTGTTCTGAAATGCCGCACGGCACGATGCCGCCGTAATGGCCGAGATTCGGCTCCACATTGATGGCGATGCCATGAAAGCTGACCCAGCGGCGCAGACGAATGCCGATAGCGGCAATCTTGTCCTCGCACATGTCGCCATTGGCAAGGCGGGGCTTTTCAGGGCGCATCACCCAGACACCGACGCGATCTTCGCGGCGCTCGCCCTTCACATTGAATTCGGCGAGGCTTTCAATGATCCATTGTTCCAGTGCGGCCACGAAAGCGCGCACATCTTCGCGCCGGCGCTTCAGATCGAGCATCACATAGGCCACACGCTGACCCGGACCGTGATAGGTATATTCGCCGCCGCGCCCGGTGTTGAACACCGGCAAACTGTCCGGCGTCAGCAGGTCTTCTGCCCGCGCGCTCGTGCCCGCCGTATAAAGGGGAGGGTGCTCCACCAGCCAGACGAGTTCACTCGCCGTGCCTTCGCGGATGGCCTGAACCCGCGCTTCCATGAAGGCGAGCGCTTCCTCGTAATCGGTAAGCCCATCCGCCACGAGCCATTCCACCGGCGGCGCATCGGCGTCCACAGGCAAGAACTGCACGTTGAGCGCGTCGCGTTGCGGCTTGGAGGAACTATCCATAAGTGAGGCAGAATTGGTCATGATGGCAGCATATGGCGGTTTTCAGCGCCCGTTTCCAGATGTCAAAATGCCTCTGCACTTCACTGAACCGCGAGCGGCACTTCCGTTTCGCAGCGATTGCGGCCAGCCTGCTTGGCCCGATAGAGCGCCTGATCGGCGGCGTCGACCAGATGCGTATAGTCCGGATGGCCGTTGAACGTGGCGATGCCGATGGAAAGCGTCACGGTGTCCACCGTGCCATTGGTCAGATTGAATGTCTGTTGCTCGACCAGCTTACGCAGCTCTTCGCCAATACCAAAGGCCCTGTGTTCGTCGGTTTCGACGAGCGCGACCAGAAACTCTTCCCCGCCATAGCGGAAGACAAAATCTCCCGGACGGCAATGCGCCAGTATCGTTTCCGCGACCTGCTGCAATACGGCGTCGCCACCGCCATGCCCATGGGTGTCGTTGATCTTCTTGAAATGATCGATATCGACCATCAAAATGCTGAGATCGAGTCCTTTCTGTGAGGCCATGCGGATTTCGCGGGTCAGAATAGGCGGCAGAAAACGGCGGTTCAGGGCGCGTGTCAGTGGATCACGGCCTGTCTCCATCGTTGCTGCGGCCTGAAACAATTCCGCCAGCAGAAACTTCGCTTCGCCAATCCTCGTCTGAAACTCGGCCATCGCAGCTGGAAGCTCTGCCGGGTCACTTTTGCGGGCCGCATTCAAAGCTGGCAATAATTCATAATCAATGAGACTGACGGTCTGACGCAGACGTTCAAGCGTTGCCGAACCGGAAAACAGCATATCTGCCTTGTGTTGCAGCCACAGACCGAAATCCGAGCTGCCGAGCGAGAGCAGGGGGCTTTCACTGTTGCCATAAAGGTTGAACAACAGAGATTGGCTCCATTCCATCAGGGCGGCGCGCTGCGATTCCCGTTCGAGTGGAATGTCGTGGCTTAGCGTGAAGGCGCGATATGCTTCGTCCGTCTGGGCGCTTTTGCGCGCGTCTTTGACGAAGGCCTGACTCATGATTTCAATGGCAATATCGACCGCATTGCTGACATGCACGATCAGCCGAGCCAGCGCATCGCGCTCCGGCACAGTCTTCTTCAACTGGCGGATGATTTCGTTTTTCAGCAGCCGTGCGCCCTGCATGACGATATGGATAGGCACCTGAATGCGCGCATGAACCTCGCCAATCTTGCGCTGTTCCTGCACGAAAGCGGCTACATCCGTGGGATGGCTCACCAGGAGATGCACCAGCCAGTCGCTGAGCGAATGTTGCAGACGATCATGCACGACGGTTTGCGACAGGAAGACCGCCGCCTCGCGATTTTGCATCAGGCGACTATAAAAGATGTCCACGAAGCTCTGTTTGTGCTGCTCGACCAGATCCGACAAAAGCCGCGACTGGTCTTCAGACAGATGCGAGACCAGCTCTACCCATTCCTCTTCGGTCGCCCCGAGGCCTGTTTGAGATCCCCACCGCGTTGCATCGTTCAACAAGGCCGCACCACCCATATCCAAAATCCCGCCAAGCGCCGCCAGTTCCAGCAACCATCGTTACCGGCCAAGACCGATTGAAATGGGGAACAGGATTCTGCAGCTTTCTTCAGGTTCTATAAGGTGTGCCGGGCGGAACTCAATGCCTTATGTCGTTGATGCGCGAATTTGCCTGCGAACGGCGTTGCTCGGGGAAATTCGGGGTCGAAAAAGCCCTCGAAGTCGCTGTGGCGCCGTTTTTGCCTTCAGCCGGTTAATTTCGCCGTTTCATACTTCATAGTAAATTACTGAAATATAGGAGGTAAATTGCGTTCGGCTTGAAATTTGATATGATTGCTAATCATATTCAGGGTGCATTCATGTGGGAGACTTCATGATGCATGCACCTGAAAAGGAGAAGCATAATGAAGAGCAACCTTACAAGTTTTTGGTCTGGCAAGGCATTACTGGCCGGAACGATTGGCGCGACATTTCTGATCGGCGCCATCGCACCCGCAGCTGCGGTGCCGGTCATGCCTTCGGCTCCAGCTGTAGCCAACGAAAACATCCAGCAGGTTCGCGACCACTGGAGAGGCCGCGGCGGACATTGGAACGGTTACCGCCATGGACCACGTCCGGGCTGGCATGGCGGCGGTTATCGTCCGGGGCCGGGCTATTGGAACGGCCATCGCGGCTATAACTACTACCGCCATGGCTATCGCCGCCACAGCGACGGTTGGTGGTATCCGCTTGCGGCCTTCGGTGCGGGCGCAATCATTGGCGGGGCTATCGCGGCTCCACCGCCGCCACCTCCACCGGTCTATCGCGCACCGGCCTACAACACGTCTCATGTGGAATGGTGCTATGACCGTTACCGGTCCTACCGCAGCTCGGACAATACGTTCCAGCCTTACAATGGTCCGCGCCAGCAGTGCTATTCACCGTATCGCTGATAGATTCGGCCTCAATGAATAGGAAGCCGCCCTTCGGGGCGGCTTTTCTTTTGCAAAAAGCAGCTAAAAACCATCAGCTTGCGCTGATTGAAGCCAGTCTCGTTTCGCTATGGCGCGGGATTACGTGCAGTTGACAGGATTTTTTGAATTTATGTTGGAGAAACGTGATTTTATGGTGTTGACCATTCGAAAACTCGCCCTTATGTTCCGCCGCACTTCCAGGGACGATTTGTTCCTCAGGGAGCGCGTAGCTCAGCCGGTAGAGCAACTGACTTTTAATCAGTAGGTCCAGGGTTCGAATCCCTGCGCGCTCACCACTTTTCCGAGACCTTATTTGATCGATTCTCCAGTCTTTGGATCGATTTTGATTTCGACTTTCGCGCCGTTCTTCATGAAATACTCGATCTCATAATAGCCACGATCATTCCAATCGACTTCATCGACATATGACACGTCCGAGGTTTGCTCGATCTTCGAAATGATTTCAGAAAGTTTTTGACCTTCAGGGGCGGCGGCTGACGCCAGACCACAGGTCGTTGCAAATGCCAGAACGGTAAGCATCAAACGCATTGGTTCTCTCCATTTTCCATTGTTACATGGGGAGATATAGGCCCGCATTCATCAATGTTAAGAAACTAAATCCTCGGCACCTCGAATCTGGTCGCCTACGACCCTTCTTCCTCGACGGCAGTTTGTGCGATCTGTTGGGAACCGCTGTTGATCTGTTGCGCGGCAAGGAAGCCAAGCCAGACCGCAATGAGGCAAAGGATAACCGAAATGCCGATATTGAGCAGAGCTTTGCCGGCCTGGCCTGCTCGCAGGAGATCCAGTGTCTGCAGGCTGAATGAAGAAAATGTGGTGAAGCCGCCGCACACGCCGACCATGAAGGCGATACGCCAGATTTCCGGCACCGCAAAGCGCCCCTGTTCGAGTGTCAGCGCACCGAAAAAGGAAATAGCAAACGATCCGGCTATGTTGATGACGATTGTGCCCAAGGGAAGGTCGCGACTGACCGGCAACATCAAAAGCGCGAGCCAGTAACGCGCTACACTTCCGATTGCGCCGCCGAGAGCCACCATGATGGTTGCTTGCATAATTCACCTGTCAAAATTGCGGAACGAAATGCCTGCTGGAGAAAGTCGGGCAGGGGATAACCCACAGCCCCGACAGCTTCCCGCTATCGACGCATTGCGTTCCTGTTGTCAATTCGAGCAGGAGTCATCAGCCAGAAGCGGCGGTTTCGGGAGACCCCCATTCCCATCATGCGCATTATTTATATAGAATAGCCGCACGCCCCGTCAACGCGGCTGGAGCTTCACAATCGCGCAACCCGATTCCGCAACGCATCGCTGATGCGATAAATAGTGGAGGTCGGTGCGGGAAGGGTACGTCGCATGAATGCAACTTTCTTCAGGTAGCGGTCGATCTTCCAGGTGGCCCATGTTCCACCGCGGAAATAGCCCACATCACCGGCTTTCAGCGTTCGATGTTTTCCGTCGGCATCGGTGACATGCACCTCGCCTTCGAGAATATAAACCGTTTCATCCCAGCCGAAATACCAGCGAAATTCGCCCGCGGTGCAATCCCAGATCGCAGTGAAAGCCGCGCGGTCGCCGCTGGCGGATTGCTCGCATGAACGTGCCTTTGGCGATCCAGCCAGTATCCATTCAGGATTAATCGGCGCGGATTTCAGCTCCATGTCGAATGCATTATCGGCAATGAGCGCAGGCTTCGCCGGTGTGTTAAAAATATTAGGCTTAAAGACATTTGGCATAGTACGCGCAACCGCCATAACGGCTGTCGCCAGCATAAATTTCCAGGCCATGGTATCCCCCCGATCCACAATGGCCTGTTCTTAGTTGTAAATCGTCGGAAAAGTATTAATTCGCGAATAAAATTTGGCGCGGCGAAACCAGAAATACTGTTCCCAACGGCGCATTCCATGCTTCAATTTTATTGAACTTATGGGGCGTTTTAGCCAATGAAAATGAAAATAAGCTTGTGATAAGTGTGATGACGAACCCTCTGTCAGAGGGCATTGTCAGATCGATTTCAATAAGAGGCGCGCGAGCTAATGAGCCAGACGAAGCTATTTTCTCCTTTGGACGTGGGCGGTTTGCATCTGAAAAACCGCATTGTCATTGCCCCGATGTGCCAATATTCGGCTGAAGACGGCAAAACTACCGATTGGCATCTGATGCATCTGGGTAGTCTCGCTCAATCCGGAGCAGGGCTGTTGACGATTGAGGCAACGGCAGTCAGCCCTGAAGGCCGGATCAGTTATGCGGATGTCGGGCTTTATTCCGATGAAACCGAAGCCGCGCTGGAACGGACGCTCGACGGTATTCGTCGCTGGTCATCCATGCCCATCGCCATACAGCTTGCGCATGCAGGCCGCAAAGCATCTACTGATTTGCCGTGGCAAGGTGGACGCCAGATTGCGCCGCAGCACGAGAACGGCTGGCAGACCATTGCGCCATCTGCAGTGGCGTTTAACCCCGCCGACAATGCTCCGACAGCGATGGATAAAGACGAGTTGAAGCGCATCCGCGATGCATTTGTAAGCGCTGCCAAACGCTCGGCGCGGCTCGGTCTCGATGCAATCCAGGTGCACGGAGCCCATGGTTACCTTTTGCACGAATTCCTGTCGCCGCTCTCGAACAAGCGCGACGATGAATATGGCGGCTCGCTGGAAAACCGTCTGCGTTTTCCGCTCGAAGTGTTCGACGCTGTTCGCGCCGCTTTCCCAGCGGATCGTCCGGTCACGATGCGCGTTTCCGGAACGGATTGGGTCGAAGGCGGTTGGGATATCGAACAGACCGTAGCGTTCTCGCAAGCTTTGGCCGCAAGAGGTTGCGCAGCAATTCACGTTTCGAGCGGCGGCCTTGATGCGGCACAGAAAATTCCAGTCGGCCCGAGCTATCAGGTACCGCTGGCGCGCGCTGTAAAAGCGGCTGTCAATATTCCCGTCGTTGCTGTCGGTCTGATTACCGATTTCGAGCAGGCTGAAGCCATTCTGGCCACTGGTGATGCTGATATGATCGGACTCGCACGCACGGTTCTCTATGATCCGCGCTGGCCGTGGCATGCGGCGGCGCATTTCGGCGAAACGATTGAGGCGGCTCCCCAGTTTCTGCGTTCACAGCCGCGCCAGTTCCGCAATCTCTTCACACAGGCAAAGTAACGAACACCCGCCAAGCAGGATTCAACGGGGCAGCCTAAAGCATGTCGCTGTTAACCGGATTCGGGATTCCCGTTTGGCTTGATCTGTGGTTCACTTGTCTCATGGAAGGAGATGCACCATGGGCAAGCCGCATCCGATTGAGTTGCGTGAGCGTGTCGTTGCGTTTGTGAATGAGGGCAATA